>NZ_JBHYXC010000070.1:17978-20809 GCF_042751495.1 Streptomyces sp. NPDC059373
GGCCCCCCCCCGGGCCCGCCCGCCCCGACAAACCCGGCGCGCGCTCGCGCCGACACCCCCCCCCCAGGTTCCCCCGCCTCTCGCATGTCCGAGCCTGTCCGTCCTGTTGCCCACCCCGGCCACGCGCCTGCGAGGACCCTCTCTCCGGACCGGGCTCGATATTTCGACTATTCTTGCAGTATGGTTTCCTAGTTCCAGAACTATCAAACTGGCATAGGGTGGTCGAGCATGAGCGCACATGACGGCGCAACGCTGTACATCAACGGCAACTGGGCGGGAGCCGAGGGCGGCGCGACCTTCGAGGTGAGCGACCCCAGTAGTGGGCAGGTGATCGGCCTCGCGGCCGACGCGACCGCCACGGAGACCCAGCGGGCCGTGGATGCCGCGGCTTCGGCGTTCCCGGCCTGGAGCGCCGAGTCGGCGTACACCCGCGCGGACGCTTTGCTGCGCGCCCATGTCCTCATGCTGGAGCGTGCCGAGGATCTGGCACGTCTGATGAGTCTGGAACAGGGCAAACCACTGCGCGCCGCCCGCAACGAGGTCGCCTACGCCGCCGACTTCCTGATCTGGTTCGCCGAGGAGGCCAAGCGCGTCTACGGCAGCACGATCCCCTCCCCCCGCGGCAAGCAGCGCTTCACCGTGCTGCGGCAACCGGTCGGCGTCGTCGCGGGCATCACCCCGTGGAACTACCCGATCTCGATGATCACCCGCAAGGTCGCTCCTGCCGTGGCAGCCGGCTGCACCATCGTGCTCAAGCCGGCCGAGCAGACTCCGCTCTGCGCGGCGGCCGTCTTCGAGATCCTTGACGCGGCCGGCATACCGCCAGGCGTCGTCAACCTGGTCACGACCGCCCGCCCCGCCGAGGTCGGCGACATCCTCCTCGACTCACCGGCCGTCCGGAAGCTGACCTTCACCGGCTCCACCGATGTCGGCAAGATGCTCGCGAGCCGCGCCGCCGCAACGATGAAGCACGTCTCGATGGAATTGGGCGGCCACGCGCCCTTCATCGTCTTCGACGACGCCGATCCCGCGCACGCGGCCAAGGGCGCCGCCCTGGTGAAGTACCTCAACACCGGCCAGGCGTGCATCTGCCCCAACCGGATCTACGTCCAGCGCGCGGCCGTCGAACGCTTCTCCAAGGTCTTCACCGAACGGGTCGGACGCCTCAAGGCGGGCCCCGGCCTCGACGAGACCTCGACCGTGGGCCCGCTCATCGACAGCGACGCCATGGACAAGATGCGCAGCCAGGTCGCCGACGCCCGTGCGAAGGGCGCTTCGGTGCTGGCCGGCGGCGAGGAGCTAACCGGGGAGGGCTACGGCAGCGGACTGTTCTTCGCGCCGACCGTCCTGGCCGACGTCACCCCGGACATGACGATCTACCGGGAGGAGACCTTCGGCCCGATCGCCGCCATCATCCCCTTCGACGACGAGGACGAGGTGATCGCCATGGCGAACGACACCGTGTACGGCCTCGCGTCCTACGTCTACACCACCGATCTCGGCCGTGCGGTGCGCGTCTCCGAGGCACTGAAGTTCGGCATCGTCGGGATCAACGACATCAACCCCACCGCCGCGGCGGCGCCTTTCGGGGGCACCGGCGAGAGCGGACTCGGCCGCGAAGGCGGTGCCCAGGGCATCGAGGAGTACCTCGACGTCAAGCTCATCGGGCATCTCCTGCCGTGACCACGGTGGCCGCGCCGTCGTCGGCCGGGCAGAACCAGCACCGCGCGTGGCGGGAGCGCCGACTGCCGTCCGTCGAACAGGTACGTACCGGACTGTGGTCGCTGCCCGTGCCCATCCCCGACAACCCCCTGCGGTACGTCCTCGCGTACGCGGTCGAGCTGAGTACCGGCGGCATCGCCCTGGTCGACACGGGCTGGCCCGCTGACGAGGCGTGGCAAGGGCTCACGACGGCGATCGCCGCGACCGGGCATCGCGTCGAGGACGTGCGCACCGTGCTCGTCACCCACGCGCACAGCGACCACCACGGCCTGACGTCCCTGGTCAAGGATGCGTCCGGGGCGGGTGTCGGCATGCATCCGGCCGAAGCCGAGGTTCTGCGGCGCGTCGCCGCCCAGGGGAGCATGGAGACCCGGCAGGCCGAGTGGCTGCTGCTGCGCGGCGCGCCGCCGCGGGAGAGCGCCGAGCTGCGGGGGTCGCTTCGGCCGATGGGCCGCATCCAGGACTCGCTGCCGATGCCCGACTTCCTCGTCGCCGATGGCGCTCGCCCGCTGCCGGGCCGCCCGGACCTGCGGGCGGTGTGGACACCGGGGCACACGGAGGGGCATCTGTGTTTCCTCTTGGAGGACGAGCGGCTGCTGCTCTCGGGGGATCACGTGCTGCCCCGGATCACCCCGAACATCTCCCGGGCACCGGGGCTGGACGACGACGCGGTCGGCGCCTATCTCACCTCGCTCGTAAGCACGGCACAGCTGCCCGTGGACGAAGTGCTGCCCGCGCACGAGTACCGCTTCGGGGACCTGCCCGGCCGCGTGGCCGCCATGCTGGGGCATCACCGCGCCCGAATGGCCGAGATCGAGGCCGTGGTACGGGCGGAACCCGGGTGCAGCACCTGGCGCATCGCCGAGACCATCTCGTGGTCACGCGGCTGGGAGAGCACCTACGGCATCATGCGGCAGACCGCGATCAGCGAGACCTACACGCACCTTCGTCATCTGGAGCGGCTCGGGCGGCTTCGCCGGGCGCCGGGCGGTCCGGACGCCTGGCATCTGGCCTCCTGAGCCGCACCGTCCGATCCACACGGCGACCCACCGCGGCCGGTGTCGCGCACGGTATCCGAGCTGAAGGCCCGCGGCGGACCGCTCCAGGTC
>NZ_JBHYXC010000071.1:0-20265 GCF_042751495.1 Streptomyces sp. NPDC059373
GTCCGTTGCCTTGCCCGGCATGCCGCACACAAATATGCGGAGCGTCCAGAACCCCCACCCCTCCGACCCCGGCCCTCCCCGCCGCCGTTGCCCGGCGGGTGGGTGGGTGGGTGGGTGGGTGCGAACCCGGACCTCCCCGCCGCTGTTGCCCGGCGGGTGGGTGGGTGGGTGCGAACCCGGACCTCCCCGCCGTCGTTGTCTGCCGGGTGGGTGGGTGGGGGAGGCCTACTCTCAGCGCGGCGCAGGCTCCTATTGCGAGAGCAGTGCTACCGCGCCGGACCATTGCGGTGGGGATTGCCAGCGCAGTCGGGGGCCGGCGATGGAGAGGGGTGCGCCGTGTGGGGCGAGGGCGCCGGTGACGCGCCAGTGGCCTGGGGGGAGGGTGACCGTGGCGGGGCCGGCGGGGGCGGAGAAGGAGTGGAGGACGGCGAGGGCGCGGGTGCGGTCGGGGGAGAGGCGGAGGAGGGATTGCCAGCCGGTGGGGTTGCGCATGGCGTGGGCGGGGCGGGTGCCGCCGTGGCGTGAGGTGCCGGAGTCGATGAGGGGGGCGGCCTGTTCGTAGAGGGAGAGGGCGTCAAGGACGCGCTGCCAGGCGGCGTCGTCGAGCCGGTCGGGGTCGCCGGACAGGCAGAGGCGGCCGAGGAAGCCGGCGGCGAGCTTGGAGAGGAGGAGGGCGTCGGTGTCGTCCTCGCGGACGGTGACCCAGACCAGGGACTGCCGGGGGAGGAGTACGCGGTGGAGGTTGGCCGCGATGACCGGGCCTTCGCGGGACTCGAAGGCGTCGGAGCCGGAGGAGACGGCGGTGAGGTCCGCGTATCCGGGGGCGATGCGGTGGCCGCCGCCGGAGCAGTTCTCGATGACCAGGTCGGGCCGGCGAGCGGAGAGGGCGCGGAAGAAGTCCTGGGAGGCGGCGACGACCTCCCGGACCGTGTCTCCTTCGGCGTTGAGGTTCGCGTTGTAGTCGATCTTCAGGTAGCCGAAGTCTTTGAGAGCGGCCGTCATACGGTCCAGCAGCGGCTCCGCGATCTCCGGCCGCCGCAGGTCCAGGAAGCGGCGGGCGGAGGCATGGACCGGGACCCCGTCGCGGTGGATGTGCGATGCGGCGTCGCCGTATGCCGTTGATAGTTCGCCCGTCGTTTCCGGCTCCCACCAGAGGCCGGGGACGAAGCCGCGCTCGCGCAGGGCCCGCGCTGTGGCCGCAAGGCCCTTGGGGAAGCGCGTGGTGCTCACTTCCCAGTCGCCGTGGCTGCGACCCCAGTCGGCGCCGGGCTCGCTGAACCAGCCGCAGTCGATGGTGAAGTAGCGCACCGGCGTGCCGCGCAGCCGGTCGGCGAGGGCGAGGACGCGGTCGTGTGTCGGGTTGCCCCAGGTCGTGGCGTACTCGTTGAACTGGACGGGGAGGGAGGGTTCGAGGCCTGGCCTGGGATGGTGGGCCTGAGCTGTGGTGAGGCGCGCGCAGAGCTCGTCGAGGCCGCCCTGGACGACCGAAAGCACTGCCTCCGGGGCCTGGAAGGACTGGCCGGGGGCGAGTCGTGGCCGGGCGCCGCCGAAGTCCCGGTCGGCGGGGCCGCCGGCGAGGGCCAGGCCGTCGCGGGAGCGTGTGAGCTCCAGCTGCCAGGGGCCGGTGGTGGTGAGCTGGGCGCCCCAGGTGACGCCGGCGGCGGTGTCCTCGACTGCCAGGAAGGGCATCCAGCCGGCCGCGGGCATGCTCCCGGCCGAGCCGAAGCGTTCGGCGACGGTGCCGATGTTGACGTAGGGCCGCTCCAGGCCGAGCGCTTCGACGGACTCCGACACCGGCCGTGCCTCGGCGCTCCAGGCGGACCGGATGCGGTGCACGATCAGCCGGTCGGGCTCGGGGGCGTCGTCCGGTGCGAAGGGCGTGATGCCGCCGAGGGTGAAGGAGGTCAGCAGGTCGAGCGTGATTGGTTCGGCGCTCTCGTTCACGGCGGTCGTACGGACGCGTACGAAGCCGTCGCCCCTGGTCACTCGGTGCACGAGCAACAGGCCGTCGGGGGTTATGAGTTCGGTGGTGATGGCGCTGTCGTCGTTTTGCTGCCTTCGCAGCCGCAGCGCCGCCTCGGTCGCGCTGCGCCGCAGTGTCCGGGCTCCGGCGAACGGCTCGTGCATCGCGTCGCCCGCCCGCGCAGCGGACGCCAGCGGCTCGATGCCGCGCGGGGAACCGGTGTCGGGGTGGTGCCGGGCGGCGGCCTCGTCGATGCTCTCGCGCGGAGCCACGACCCGGTTCGCGAGCGCGGTCGGCAGCAGCTCGAACCCCGGCGCACCGGCGCCCGGGGCGGCCGGATAGCGGACGGTCAAGTCGTCCCATACGTACACGTCTTGCCCCCGTGTGTTCGAGATGCCGTCCGATGTTCGATAGCTGGCGCGACGGTAAGCGCTCACCGCGTGACCTTCGAATGCTGTCCGAAGGCTTGACGAGCAAACGTTTCGATCCTACGTTCCCGTTCGGAGTTACGAGCGGTATTCGGTATTTCGAACGGTGGGAGGGTCTTCTTCATCGTTGTGCTGCTGTCGTCGCGGCCCATGCTCTTCCAGCGCCCGTCGCGTGCTGACCGTCATTCCGAAAGGGAACAAGGGAATCATGTCTCCTCGCACCGCCCGCTTCGCCCTCGATCCCGCCTTCTCCGTGGGGAAGGTCGACCCACGTCTGTTCGGGTCCTTCGTCGAGCACCTCGGCCGCTGCGTCTATACCGGCATCTACGAGCCGGGCCACCCCACCGCCGACACGGAGGGCCTGCGGCAGGACGTCCTGGAGCTGGTGCGCGAGCTGGGCACCACCGCCATCCGCTACCCGGGCGGGAACTTCGTCTCCGGCTACAAGTGGGAGGACAGCGTCGGCCCCGGGGACGAGCGGCCGCGCCGCCTCGACCTGGCGTGGCGGTCGACGGAGACGAACCGTTTCGGGCTGAGCGAGTACATCGACTTCCTGCGCAAGGTCGGCGGGGAGCCCATGCTCGCCGTGAACCTGGGCACGCGCGGTGTCCAGGAGGCCCTGGAGCTCCAGGAGTACGCCAACCACCCGGGCGGCACCGCGCTGTCGGACCTGCGCGTGTCGCACGGCGACAAGGACCCCTTCGGTATCCGGCTGTGGTGCCTCGGCAACGAGGTGGACGGCGACTGGCAGACCGGCCACAAGACCGCCGAGGAGTACGGCCGGCTCGCCGCCGAGACCGCCCGGGCCATGCGCCAGCAGGACTGGCGGGAGGACCTGAAGCTGGTCGCCTGCGGCAGCTCGGGCCAGGGCATGGACACCTTCGCCGCCTGGGAGTCCACGGTCCTGCAGCACACGTACGACCTGGTGGACTACATCTCCCTGCACGCGTACTACGAGGAGCACGACGGCGACCGCGACTCCTTCCTGGCGTCGGCGGTGGACATGGAGTCCTTCATCGAGAACGTCGTGGCCACCTGCGACCACGTCGGCGCCCGGCTGAAGTCCAGGAAGCGGATCAACCTCTCCTTCGACGAGTGGAACGTCTGGTACCAGAAGCGGCCCAACCCGCATCCCGTCGAGGACTGGCAGGAGGCGCCGCGGATCCTTGAGGACGTCTACTCCGTCACCGACGCCGTCGTCCTCGGCTCGCTGTTGATCGCGCTGCTCCGGCACGCCGACCGCGTCACCGTCGCCTGCCTCGCCCAGCTGGTCAACGTCATCGCCCCGATCATGACCGAGCCCGGCGGCCCGGCCTGGCGGCAGACCACCTTCTACCCCTTCGCGCAGGCCAGCCGGTACGGCCGCGGGCGTGTCCTACAGGTCAACGTGGACAGCCCCACGTACGAGACCAAGGCCTTCGGCGAGGTACCGCTGCTGCACGCCACCGCCGTCGTCGACGACGAGACGGGTGCGGTGACCGTCTTCGCCGTCAATCGCAGCCGGACCGAGGCGCTCCCCCTGGAGGTCGGTCTGCTCGGGCTCGCGGTCGGCGAGGTCGTCGAGCACAGCGTGCTCGCCGACGACGACCCGGAGGCCGTCAACACCGCGGACAGCCCCGACCGCGTCACGCCCCACGCGGTGGACGGCACGGGCATCGAGGACGGCGCGCTGCGGGCCACGCTCAAGCCGCTGTCGTGGAATGTGATCCGGCTGGTCTGATACTCCGTTCGATCGCAGCCGTTCACTAGGGTGGACGGCTGCGATTGCGGAGCGTGCGGCCGGACCTGACGCTCGGTTCATGATCCGTATATGCGCTGTAACGGCCCTGCTCACCGCCTCCGTCCTCACCGGCTGGCCCGCGAACGCCGCCGTTGGTCCGGCCCCCGTCCCGACGACCTGCACCGTGAACGACGTGTCCGTCACCTCGACGACCATCACCGGAACCGCCGGCGTCGATGACATCGAGTGCGAGAACGGCGTCAATGCCGGCACCACCATCACCGGTCTGGGCAACACCGACCTGATCACCGTCGACGGCGTCAACGCCGGAACCATCGACGGCGGCGATGGCGCCGACCTCATTGACGTGGACGGCGGCAACGCCGCCACCGGCTCCATCCTCGGAGGAGCGGGCACCGACATCATCTTCGTCACCGCAGAGGACGACGAGTCCGGCACCGCCAACAGCGGCACCGTCGACGGTCAGGCCGACAGCGATGTGTGCCTCTTCGACCCTGCCCCGTCCGGCACCACGCACTGTGAGGTGGTGGTGTAATCCCCAGGAACACAGGAGGAAGCGGGCCCCGTCCGCCGTTGGACGGGACCCGCCTCGGCTGTGTGCCGGCGCGTCAGCCCGCGAAGGCCGTGACGCCGTTCGGGGTGCCCCAGCCGGTCGGACCGTCGTAACCGGTGGTGGCGGTGCAGTAGTAGGACACGGTGCATGTGCCGTTGTTGCCGCTGGTCACGTCGTTGAGGTACGAGGTGCCCGCGTAGGTGTACGGGAACTTCGCCGGGTAGGAGCTGGTGGACGGGGTGCCCGCCAGGGCGTAGACGCCGGCGATGATCGGGGACGAGACACTGGTGCCGCCGAAGGTGTACCAGCCGGCGGTGATGCCGTAGGAGTCGTAGACCGAGACTCCGGTGGCCGGGTCGGCGACGGCGGAGACGTCGGCCTCCATGCGCTTGGTGCAGCTGGTGTCGGTCTGCCAGCTCGGCTTGGTCTCGTACGAGGAGCAGCCGGAGCCGGTGCCCTCGGTGCTACTCGTCTTCCAGACGGTCTCGGTCCAGCCCCGGGTGGTGGAGGACGTCACCAGCTTGGTGCCGCCGACGGCGGTGACGTACTGGGAGGTGGCTGGGTACTCGGTGCCGTAGGCGGAGTCACCGGAGCTGACGGTGATCGCGACACCGGCGTGCTTGTAGTAGCTGGTGTCGTAGCTGGTCTCCGAGGACGACTCGGAGCCGCCGTAGCTGTTGGAGACGTACTTCGCGCCGAGCGTCACGGCCCGGTTGACCGCCGTGCCGAGGTTGGCGTAGCTGGCGGAGGTCGCCTCGACCAGCAGGATGTTGCAGTTGGGGCAGATGGCGCTGGCCATGTCGACGTCGAGGGATATCTCCTCGGCCCAACCGGTGTTGCCGGACGGGAGCGAGGTGGTGGAGCCGGTCTGGCTCACCTTCTTGAAGCAGCCGTTGGCGGTGGTGCAGGCCGACAGGCCGTAGTACGACCGGTAAGTGGCGAGGTCCGCCTCGGCGTTGGGGTCGTCATAGGCGTCGACGATGGCGATCGTCTCGCCCGAGCCGTTGGAGGCCGCGGCCGAGGTGAGGCCGTACGCGGACCGCAGGTTGGTCGGCCCGAAGCCGGAGGGGGTCGTGGCGTCGGCGGCCTTGGGGGTGACGCCCTTCTTGAAGGCCTTGTCCGCCATGTACTCGGTGACTCCGCCGGTCACGCGCTTGGCGTTGCAGGCGGCGTAGCCGGCCTTGGGGGTGGAACATGCCTTCGCCCAGGTGACCTTGGGGGTGACCTTGGTGACCGCGGCCCTCGCGTCCGCCGTTCCGGCGGATCCGAAGGCGGTGAGGACGAGGGCGGCCGTCGCGATGACGGCGGCACCTATGCGACGGAACCTTTTGGTGGGGGGTGTGGTTCGCAACGTACAGCCTCCTGGAGTTGGGGTGGGGCAGGGGCGGTGCGGGTGCGGGTGCGTGGCATTGTCAGCCGTGATGACCTTGGCTTGATGTGTGCGCGACAACAAGGCCTGAAGGAGAAAGCAAACCTCTGCTTTGCCGCGTCAAATCCCTTACGAGGGGCTTCGATTGCCGTTCCATGGCGCAACTCACAGAAATGTCAGAGACCTTTGAATTTCCTTTGGGTTGCCGAGGTGCCGGCGCGCGCGGACCGCTGCGGCCGTCCTGCCGGTACCACCCGGTCCTGCTGTCGGCCCGCCCGGGCCGCCCGCCCGGCTACGCTTCCGCCCCGCCCGGCTACGCTTCCGCCCATGCGAGATCTTGCGGCAGGCATACGACACCTGGCGGGCGGCCAGCGCTGGGTCCTCCGGCACGGCCGGTGGTTCGGCTTCGGACTGCTGCCCGCCCTGATCACCCTCGTCGGCTACGCGGCGGCTCTGGTCGTCCTCGCCCTCTGGGCCGACGACGCCACCGCCTGGGCCACGCCCTTCGCCGACGGCTGGAGCTCCCCCTGGCAGGGCCTCTTCCGCGGCCTGCTCACCGTCGTGGTCTTCGGCGGCGGGCTGCTGATCGCCGTGATCTCCTTCACCGCCGTGACCCTGCTGGTCGGCCAGCCCTTCTACGAGTCCCTCGCCGAACGCGTCGACGAGACGGAGGGCGGGGCCCCGGACGCCCCCGAACTGCCGTGGTGGCGCGAGCTGTGGCTCTCCGCCCGCGACAGCGTCCGCGTACTGCTGCGCGTCGCCGCCTTCGGCATCGCTCTCTTCGCCCTGGGCTTCATCCCGTTCGTCGGCCAGACCGTCGTCCCGGTCGTCGGCTTCTGCGTCTCGGGATTCTTCCTCGCCCTGGAGCTGACGGCGGTCGCCTTCCAGCGCCGGGCCGTGCCGCTGCGGGAGCGGCTGCGGCTGCTGCGCGGGCGGCTGATGCTGACCCTGGGCTTCGGCGTGCCGCTGGTGCTGCTCTTCCTGGTGCCGCTGGTGGCCGTCTTCGCGATGCCGGGGGCGGTCGCCGGCGCCACGCTTCTCGTACGCGACCTGCTGCCGGAACCGCAGGTTGCCCCGGAGCCAGAAGCGGCTCCGGGGCAACCCAGCCTGCGTAAGGACTGATCAGGCGTCGACTCCGAGGGTGAGTGTGCCCGTGTAGCCGGCGGTGGCCGAGCCGCTGAGGGTCAGCAGCCCGTCCTGGGCGCCCCCGCCGCCGTAGATGGAGTCCTGGCTGAGCGTGGTGCGGGTGACGGTGTTGGTCGAGTACGGCGAGACCTTGGCGACGGCCGTCGTGGCGGTCTCGTCGAAGAACAGCTGCCCGGTGTTGACCACCGTTCCACCGGTGTACGAGCCGTTGGAGACGGTGACACCGGTGTGCACCTTCAGGTGGATGTGGATCGCCCGGCCCCGGTACCAGCCCGGGTAGATGGTGGTGATCGTCGCCAGCCCCGCGGCGTTGGTCAGGACACCGCCCCGCAGGAAGGTACCGTCGTCCGACTCGCTGTGGCCGTTGGCGCCGACGAACCCGGAGTACTCGCCCAGGGCGTCCGCGTGCCAGATCTCGACCAGGGCGTTGGGCAGCACCGCGCAGGTGCCGCTGTCGACGACCGTGAGGTTGAGGGTGAGCTTCACCCCTGCCTTGCTCTCGGTGACGTCGGAGCGTACGAGGGCCACGTCGAGGTAGTAGGGGCCTTCGGTGACCTCCGAGAACAGCGTGCAGACGCTGCTCGACGCGCTCGCGGAGGTGGTGGCGGAGGCGCTCGCGCTGCGGGTGGGGCGCGCCGCCGCAGCGGGCGCGGCCTCGGCCGCCCCCGCTCCGGTGGCGAGACCTGCGGCGCCAAGTCCTAAGGCTGCGGCCGCCGTTGTTCCGGCGGCGAGGATGCTGCGGCGGGTGTGCGGCGCATCCTGGGGTGTGGGGGTATCTGTCATGGGCATGGAAACGTAGGAGTGGATGCTGTGGCTTTCGTATCAGCGGGCTGTGTGTTTCATGGGAGCCGTGACATGGCCGGAACCTGACGCCCGCTCAGGCGACGTCAGTCGATCCAGAGGCAGAAGGGGTGCCCGGCCGGGTCCAGGAGGACGCGGACGTCCTCCTGCGGCTGGAAGCCGGCGAGCGTCGCACCGAGGGCGAGCGCACACGCCACGGCTTCCTCCAGGTCGTCGACCCGAATGTCCAGGTGGAGCATCTTCTGCTGCTCCGCCGGTCGTTCCGGCCACACCGGGGGCTCGTAGCCCGACTCGGCCTGAAAGGACAGGCCGGTTCCGCCGCCAGGGGGCTTGATCAGGACCCACTCGGGCTCGGTGGCCGCCACCTCCCAGGACAGCAGCCGCCGGTAGAACTCCGCGAGGGCGTGGGCGTCCTGGCAGTCCAGGACCACCGTCGAGAGCGAGAACCGAGGAGCCCGGGCCACGCCGCCTCCAGGTGTGAGTGTGCCGGCTGGACGCAGCGTATGCGGCCTACGCGTCCTGCCAGTAGAGGGCGGGCTTGACGCCGCTCGTGGTGCGCTGGGCGGGGAAGAAGGCCGGGGGGACGTCGGCGGCCTGGTCGGGGTAGAAGACGGCGGTCTCCTGGACGGCCTGGGTGGCGGGCTGGGCCAGGGGCGGCTGCTCGATGCCCTGGGTCATGTACGCGGCCTGGGCCGGGTACGCCTGGGGCGGCGATTGGGGCTGGGGCTGGGGCTGGTACTGCGGCTGCTCCGGTGGGGCCTGGTACTGCGGTTGTGGCTGGCGCTGTTGCTGCGGCTCGGGCTGGTACTGCGGTTGTTGCGGCTGCTGCTGGAACTGCTGGAACTGCTGGAGTTGCTCGGGTGCGGGCTGCTGCTGGGCGGCGTACGGCTGGGCGTACTCTTGTTGCTGCTGCTGGGCGTACTGGACCTGGGGCTGCTGCTGCATCGGCTGGGCGGCGTACATGGGCGCCGCGGCCGGTTCCTGCGCGGGCTGGGGCGCGTAGACGGGCGCGGCGGGCTCGGGTTGGGCCGGCTGGGCGGCGTACAGGGCGGGCTGCTCGGGGGCGGGCGGCGCGGCGGGGTAGGCCTGGGACTCCTGGCCGACGACCTGGGCGTGGTACTGGGGGCCGACCGGCGGGGCCGGTGGGGCCGCGGCGGCGGGCGGGGCGGCGTACCAGGTGCTGCCGTAGATGACGGTGCTGAGGCCGGTGAGGAGGCGCTGGACGTCGGGCTGGGAGCGGACGACGAGGCGCATGAAGCGGCTGCTGCTGCCCAGCTTGTTGCCGCATTCGCGGACGAGGACGCCGTGTTCGGCCAGCAGGCGGTCGCGCAGGATGCCGCCTTCGACGCCGTCGGGCAGCTTGACGAAGACGAAGTTGCCCTGGGAGGGGAAGACGGTCATGCCCGGGAGGGCGGCGAGCTGCCAGGTCATCTCCTGGCGGTCGCGGCTGAGCATGCGCAGGCTCTGGGCGTACTCCTGGCGGTACTCCCTGATCATGAAGACGACGACTTCGGCGAAGGAGTTGAGGTTCCACTTGGGGAGCGCTCTGCGGACCTTCCCGGCGATGGCGGGGTTGGCGACCATGTAGCCGAAGCGGATGCCGTGGAGGCCGAAGTTCTTGCCGAGGCTGCGCAGGACGACGACGTTGGGGCGCAGGGCGGCCTCGTCGGCGACGCTGGGGTTGGCCTCGGCGTCGACGAAGTCCATGAAGGACTCGTCGACGATCACGAGGTCCAGGTCGGAGAGGGCGTCGAGTATGCCGATGACGGCGTGCCGGGGGAGGTAGCCGCCGTCGGGGTTGTTGGGGTTGCAGATCACTGCCGTACGTGAGCCCCGGGCGCGTATGAAGGAGACGAAGGCGGCCGGGTCCAGGGCGAAGCCCCCGGCCTCCGGCAACAGGAACATGTCAACCCGCTTGCCGGTCTCCATCGGCTGGTCCGTCCAGCGGCCGAAGGTGGGGATCGGGACCGCGAGGCTGTCGCGGACCAGCAAGTGGTCGATCCAGGTGATGAGTTCGGTGGAGCCGTTGCCCATCGCGACGGTCTGCGGATTGAGCCCGAGCGTGCTGCTGAGCTCGGCGATGACGGTCTCGGCGCTGCTCGGGTAGTACGTGAGGATGTCGCGGAGCATGCCCGTGAGGCGGTCGAACATCTCCGGGGTGGGGAAGTACGGGTTGCAGGGGATGCAGAAGTCCACGATGTCGCTGTTGCCGCCGCCCGCGCGGCCCAGCGCGAAGTAGGACGGGGTGTGCGCGGTGCTGGAGCGGAAGAGCTCCAGAGCACTCGCGGCACCAACGGCGTTGCCGACTGCGACAGTCACGGCGGGACCTCCTCGGTCACGTGGGCCGTGCTGTGGTGAACACACGACCCGTTGCTTCCCCCGCCCTCGAATGAGGGTGCACCATAGTCACCCACACGTGGGGCCTAAGTTGCGTTTGGGAGACAGGGGAAGCACGGACCGGCTACAGTTCCGCCTCTTGATCTCTTACTTATGCCTTCTTTACGCGGAGGCGGAGGCAGAGGCGGAGGCGGAGTCCGAAGCGGACGCGCTCGCGCTGGGCGCGTCGGTGGGGGCGCCGGACGGCGGCTCACCGGTGGGCGGAGTGCCGCCGCCGCCCGAGTTGGTCGCGGTGGAGTCGACGCCCATGGTGAGGGTGGCCTTGTAGCCCTTGGCGGGCTTCTTGCCGCAGGACTTGATGGTGAGCAGCCCGGAGGACGCGCCGGCGTCGTCGTAGACGGAGTCGTCGGCCAGGAGCGTCTCCGCGGTGGTGTTGTCCGAGTACGGCGCGAGGCTCTGGATGGTGGCGTTGAGGTCCGGGTCGAAGAAGAGCTGCCCGGTGTGGCAGATGGTGCCGCCGGAGTAGGTGCCGTCCGCCAGCGTGGCGCCGATGTGCACCCGCAGGTGGACGTGGACGGCCCGGGAGACGTAGTGGCCGGGCCAGATCGACGTGATGCTGACCTTGCCGTGCTTGTCGGTGACCTGGCCACCGCGCAGGAAGGTGTCGTCGTCGGTCTCGGTGTGGCCGTTGCCGCCCACGAAGCCGGAGTACTCGCCCAGGTGGTCGCAGTGCCAGAGCTCGACCAGCGCGTCGGCCAGCGGCGCGCAGTCGGCCGAGGTGTCGACGAGCGTGAAGGTGTACTCGATCGGGAAGCCGGGCTTGCCCTCGCTGATGTCCTTGCGGATGAGCGCGCCGTCGAGGGAGTACGGGCCCTCGGTCACCTCTTCGGTGAGCGTGTAACAGGTGGTGCTGGTCGAGCTCGAGGTCGCGGTGGCGTCGGCCGTGGCCGAGTCGGAGGTCGTGGTGTCGGCGAACGCCGCACCGGCCACACCGAGTCCGGCCACGGCGGCCGCCGCCGAGCCGGCGACGACCACGCGACGGCGGCTGATGCGGCTTCCGGCCTTGTGTTTGGGGCTGGTGTCTGTCATGTCCGGGACGCTAGGGGGCCCGTCTGTGAGTGCGTCGTCATTGACCTATGGATTGCGTGGAAGTCCTGGTCGGCGGCTCCGGGTGATTGCGCAGTATGCGCGTGTGGCGGAAGTCCCCGTCGGGCAAGGCGAGTTCAGCGGTAGGTTACCGGCGGTACGACACCGGTGTTCTCGCCGTTGACGGCGGCGATCCGGCAAGCGTTTGCTAGGTGTTGGCATGTCCCGAACAGGTTTGCCTGTGCGCCGGCCCCCCAGCGCCGGCGTCCCCAGGTACCACCCCATGCACCACCCCAGGCGCCCCCGACAGAGAGGTCCCCTCATGATGCGAAGACTGCTCACCTGTCTCACCGCGGGAGCGTTCGCGCTCGCCGGTCTGACGCTCGCCGGCGCCACCCCCGCCGCCGCTGCCGACAGCGGCACCTTCAACGTCCTGACGTACAACGTCGCCGGCCTGCCCGAGAGCCTGTCGAGCGCCGACACCCCGCGCGACACCAGCACCACCGCGATCGGCCAGCGGCTCGGCCCGTACGACATCGTCAACGTCCAGGAGGACTTCAACTACCACGCCTACCTCTACGCCGCAGACTCGCACCCGTACCGCACCGCCACCAGTGGCGGCGCGGGCATCGGCAGCGGCCTCAACACGCTCTCCGACTACGCCTACGACGGCGACGACTTCGAGCGGGTCGGCTGGAACTCCTGCCAGGTCGACTCGGGCGACTGTCTGACCCCCAAGGGATTCACCTTCATGCGGGAGCGCCTCGCCGAAGGCGTCTACGTCGACTTCTACAACCTGCACACCAACGCCGGGACCAACGACGGTGACGAGACGTCCCGCGCGGACAACCTCAGCCAGCTCACGTCCTTCATCGGCACCCACTCGGCCGGCAACGCCGTCGTGGTGATGGGCGACACCAACACCCGCTACACCCGCACCGCCGACACCATCGCCGACTTCGCCTCGAACAACGGCCTCACCGACGCCTGGGTCAAGCTCGAACGGGGTGGCACCGCCCCCACCAAGGGCAGCGACGCGCTGGTCTGCGACGAGAGCGCGATCACCAACACCTGCGAGGTCGTCGACAAGGTCCTCTACCGCAGCAGCAAGCTCGTCACGCTCAACGCCACCTACTACAACAACGAGCACGCGTCCTTCCTGGAGGACTCCTCCGGGCTCATGCTCTCCGACCACGACCCGATCACCGTGAAGTTCTCCTGGGCGCGCAACGCGGCCTTCCAGCTCAGCGACCAGTTCGGCGGCCCGCACGGCGACTACTTCAACGACATCAACAGCGTGCCGGCGGCCGGCCGCGCCACAACGGTCTCGCTGCGCAGCGGCTCCCGGGTCGACCGGATGGGCCTGACGCTGAGCACCGGCACGGCGCTCACGCACGGCGGGACCGGCGGCACCGCCTCGTCGCTCACGCTCGGCAGCGGCGAGTACGTGACGTCGGCGTATCTCTGCGAGGGCAAGTACAACAGCACCACCCGGATCTTCTACGCCAAGTTCACGACGAATCTCGGCAACACGCTCGCCGGGGGCACGACGACCTCGGACTGCGTGACCCGCACCGCGCCGTCCGGCTGGCAGATAGCCGGATTCCACGGCAGGACGGGCGACGAGGTCGACAAGATCGGCTTCATCTACACCCAGCGGTAGGAAACACCCTGGGCCTGTTGGTCCGTTGGCACCCGTGACGACCACAGGAAGACCGTTGGACCGGGCGGGCCGGTGAGGGGGAAATCTTCACCGGGCCGCCCGGGGGTCCTACTTCGCGTCCAGCGTGACCTTGGTGACCTGGTTCTTGGAGGCCGGGGCGGTGGGCTTCACATGGCCGGTGGGGAGGTCGTTGATGACCCAGGTCTTCGCCTTGGCCTTCTCCGTGTAGGACTTGGCGGCGAACTTCTCGCCGTCCACGTCGAGCGTCCACGTGTGCTTGGCGGTGCCGGTGCCGGTTGCGTCCACGGTCACGGTCAGGTCGCCGCCCTTGAAGTGGGTCAGCAGGGCGGAGACGCTCCTGCCCTTCTTCGAGGCGTCGGTGACGTGCGTGGCGCTGCGGGGGCGGCCGACGCGGACGCCGCACCCGCCACGAGGGTGGAGACGGCGACGGCGGCCACGGCAACGGCAACGGCCAGCCTCCCGCCGGTATTCCGGATGCTACCGCCCCGCCGTCACGCGACAGCGGGCTCCGGGATCCGCTCCGCCGTCCCGGTCCCGGCCGAATCCTCCTGCGGGCGGGCTGACTTGGGGAGCCAGAAGCCGATCAGGAAGGCCGCCGCGATCGTCCCGACCGTGCACAGGGCGGTGATCTTCGCGCCGTCGAGGGCGGCGGCGACATGGGCGGCCGGCCCGGTCGCCGCGTCGCCCAGGGTGCCGAAGAAGAGCGTGCCGAGGATGGCGATGCCCAGGGTGAAACCGAGCTGCTGCAGGGCCTGGAGGGCGCCGGAGGCGGAACCCATCTCGTGGCCGTCGACCCCGCTGAGGATGATGTCGAAGAGCGGTACGAAGATCATGCCCATCCCGGCGCCGCCGACCAGCAACGGCGCGGTGAAGTCCCACTGCGTGATCCCCGCGCCGGCCCACTGGAACACCCCGTACAGGGCGAGCATGCCGCCGCCCATCAGCAGCAGGCCGAGGTGCAGGACCCGGCGGCCGAGCTGCTGCATCCGCATCCCGCCGAAGGCCGAGCCGAAGAGCGCGCCCAGCGCCCAGGGCGCGGTGGTGAGGCTGGAGTGCAGCGCCGAGTAGCCCAGGCCGACCTGCAGGAAGAGGCCGAGGGTGAGGATGGTTCCGCCCATCGCGGCGGCGAAGGCGATGGCGAAGGCCACCCCGGAGACGTACGCCCGCTTGGTGAAGACGCTCGGCTCGATCAGCGGCGTACGCCCCGAGCGCTTGCGCAGCACCTGGTACCGCGCGAAGCCGGCCAGGACCGGCAGCGAGGCGGCAAGCATCGCCTTGACCCACAGCGGCCAGCCCAGCTCACGCCCCTGCACCAGCGGGAAGACCAGCAGGAAGGCACCGACGGCCGCCAACAGCACGCCCGGCAGGTCGAGTCGGGTCGTTCGCGCGGCCGGCGCGACGTCGGGGAGGAAGCGGCGGCCCATGACGAAGGCGAAGACCCCGATCGGCAGATTGATGCCGAAGATCATGCGCCAGCCGGTGCCGAAGACGTCCGCACTGATCAGCAGCCCCGCCACGATCGGCCCGAGCACCGCCGAAAGTCCCATCAGCGGCCCGAAGATGCCCCAGGCCTTCTTGATCTCCTCCCCGGGGAACAGATCCTTGGTCAGCCCGAATCCCTGCGGGATCATCACCGCCCCGGACGCGCCCTGCAACAGCCGCGCCACGATCAGCATCTCCGGCGACACCGCCGTCGCACAGGCCACCGAGGTCAGCGTGAACCCCGCGATCCCGGCCAGCAGCACCCGCTTGCGGCCGAACATGTCCCCCAGCCGCCCTCCGGTCAGCAGCGCGACCGCCATCGCGAGGGTGTAACCGGCCGCGATCCACTGGAGGTCGGCGTACGAGCCGTGCAGCTCGGCGCGGATGGTGGGCGCCGCGACGTTCGCGACGGTCGAGTCGAGCAGATCCATGACGCTGGCGGAGATGACCGCGGTGTAGCCGAGCCACCGCCACTTGTGCGGCTGTGCCTGCGCGTTGGCGCTGTAGGCGCTGTTCGTGGTGTCCATGAAGACCACGCTACGAGGCCTTGCGGTCAGCTTCTGTCCGCTATCGAGGACGGGTTTCGAGGGCTGTCGTCGCAGGTCGGAGGGCCCTCAACTCCCTTACGAGATCCCGTACGGCGGTGCTCCGGGCCAGCTCGGCCGTGGTGACGTAACCGACGGTGCGGGTCGGGGGTGGCTCGGTGCCGGTCAGGTCTGTCGTGGCGACCTGGGGTGGGGCGTCGGCGGCTGTGAGGCGGGGGACGACGGCCATGCCCATGCCGTGGGCGACCATGGAGAGGACGACGCTGTCGTCGGCGACCTCGACGGTGGCCGGGGGGAGCCAGTCCTGCTCGGCGAACCAGCGTTTGGTGGGGGTGGTGCAGTTCTCGTCCCAGTTGATGAGGGGGAGGCCGCGCGGGTCGGGGTGGTTCGCGGGGTGCAGGAGGACGAAGGGCTCGTCGAAGAGCGTCCCGGACACCAGACGGGCGCTGTCCGGGATGCCGCGGGCCGGGAGGTTGACGATGGCCAGATCGGCGCGGCCGTCCGCCACTTCGCCGGCCGAGCCGCGGCCCAGGTCGCGTACGACCGCGACGTCCGCCGAGACCCCCGGATGCCGCGCCGTCAGCCGGGCCAGGGCCGTCGGCAGCAGGTGGGCGGCCGCGCTGCGGAAGGCCGCGATACGGATGCGGGTTGCCAGGCCCTCCGCCGATCCGGCCGCCGCCCGGGCGTCGGCCCGCAGCACCTCCAGCATGCGCAGCACCCCGCGTGCGTGCGCCACCGCCCGCTCGCCTGCCGGGGTGGGCCGGGCTCCGTGCCGGCCCCGGTCGAAGAGGACGGCGCCGATCTTGCGCTCGACGGTACGGACCGCATACGACACGGCGGACTGCGTCAGGCCGAGGCGGACGGCGGCCGCCGAGAAGCTGCCCTCGCTGTCGACGGCCGTGAGGACGCGAAGTTCGGCGGGCAGGAGGTCGGGCGCGGGAGTCATCACCCCCATACCGTAGACCCTTCCATGAGCAGTGTTCATGGAAGGGCCCGTTCCCCGCGTCCACGACCCTGCCCCGGCCTGTACGAGCCGCCTACGGTTACCTGTCATGCGAGCCATCCACTTCACCCGTTTCGGCGGCCCCGAGGTCCTCATCCCCGCCCGACTCCCCGACCCGGTCCCGGTTCCCGGCGCCGGGCAGCTCCTGGTCGACGTGACCGCGGCCGGGGTCAACTACGCCGACACCCACCGCACCGAGGGCTCCCACCTCACCGCCGCCGACCTCCCGCACGTCCCCGGTGGCGAGGTCGCCGGGCGCGCCCCCGACGGCCGCAGGGTGCTCGCCCTCACCCTCGCCGGGGGCGGCTACGCCGAACGGGCCCTGATCGCGGCCGACGACGCAGTGACCATTCCGGACGGCGTCGGCGACGGCGAGGCGCTGGCCGTCCTCATCCAGGGGCTCACCGCCTGGCACCTGCTGCGGACGTCGGCCCAGCTGCGCGAGGGCCAGTCGGTGGTGGTCAACGCGGCGGCGGGCGGGGTGGGTTCGCTCGCGCTCCAGCTCGCCCGTGAGTTCGGCGCCGGCCGGGTCATCGCGGCCGCGTCCAGCCCCGCCAAGCGCGAACTCGCCCTGCGCCTGAGCGCCGACGCCGCCGTCGACAGCGCGCCCGACGGCTACCGCGAGCGAGTCCGGGCAGCCAACGGCGGCCGCCTCGCCGACGTGGTCCTCGACGCCACCGGCGGCCCCGCCTTCACGGCCGCGCTGTCCGTCCTCGCACCCTTCGGGCGCCTGGTCACCTACGGCAACGCATCCCGTGCCGGCCGCACCCCGGTCGACCCCGCCCACCTCGCCGACCACAACCTCGCCGTCGTCGGCTTCTGGCTCCGCCCCGCGCTCACGCTCCCGGGCGTCTACGCCGAGCCGCTGGCGGAACTGCTCGCCCTCACCGCCGCGGGTCGCCTACGGCCGCTTGTGGGCGCCGAGTTCCCGCTGGCGCAGGCCCGGCAGGCCCACGAGGCCCTCCTGGCGCGCCGGACGACGGGCAAGGTCGTACTGCGGCCCTAGGCTCCTCAGTGCGGGATGCCGTCGATCAGCTCGCGCGCGCCCTGCCGGAGCAGGGCCACCGCCACCGAGGTGCCGAGGGTCGCGGGGTCGAGGGGGCCGGCCCATTCGTGGGCGTCGAGGACGGTCTTGCCGTCGGGGGTGAAGACGCGGGCGCGCAGGGAGAGGCGGCCGTCGCGCTCGGCGCGGGCGTAGCCGGCGATGGGGGAGTTGCAGTGGCCCTGGAGAACGTGGAGCAGCATCCGCTCGGCGGTGATCTCACGCCAGGTGTTCGGGTCGCCCAGCGCGGAGACCGTGTCGATGACGGTGTCGTCGTCCTCCCGGCACTGCAGCGCGAGCACACCGGCCCCGATCGGCGGGCACATCGTCTCCACCGACAGGATCTCGGTGATCCGCCCTTCCTCGCCGATCCGCTCCAGGCCCGCCGCCGCCAGCAGCAGTGCGTCGGCCTCGCCCGCCTCGAGCTTGGCCAGGCGGCGGTTGTCGTTGCCGCGCATCGGTACGCACTGCAGCTCCGGGTGCGAGATCGCCAGCTGCGCGACCCGCCGCACCGACGAGGTGCCGATCCGCGAACCCGCCGGCAGCTCGTCCAGGGTGAGGCCGCCGGGGTGGACCAGGGCGTCGCGGATGTCGTCGCGCCGGAGGAACGCGGCGAAGACGGTGCCGGCCGGCAACGGGCGGTCTGCGGGCACGTCCTTGACGCAGTGCACGGCCAGGTCGGCCTCGCCGGCCAGCAGTGTCGCGTCGACCTCCTTGGTGAACGCGCCCTTGCCGCCGAGCCGGGCCAGGTCGCCCATCCAGCGGTCGCCGGAGGTGGTGACGGGCACGACCTCCGTACGGATATCCGGCCGCAGCGCGGCCAGTTCGGCGCGTACCCGCTCCACCTGGGCCAGGGCCATGGGCGAGGAACGGGAGACGATACGGATCAGCTCAGGGGAAGCCATACGTACACGATAGGGCCTCCAACTCGTGCGCCGCCCCAGCCCCGGATGCGCGCCTAGAAGCTCCCGTACGACGGGCGCCCGTCCGGCCGGTAGACGTGCACGGCGACCCCCGTGCCGGTGACCCGGTGGTCCACCAGCTTCAGCGCCGTCGGCACCGCGCCCTCGGCGAACAGCCGGCGCCCCTTGCCCAGGACGACCGGGTAGATCCACAGCCGGTACTCGTCGATCAGGTCGTGCGCCATCAGGCTCTGCGCCAGTGCACCGCTCCCATGGATCTGCAGCTCACGGCCCGGCTGCTTCTTCAGCTCCGCCACCGCCGCGGGCACGTCCCCCTGGATCAGGGTGGAGTTGTTCCACTCCGCCTTGTCCAGCGTCGTGGACGCCACGTACTTCGGCAGCGAGTTCAACCCCGACGCCACCGGGTTGTCCTCGTCGGTGACCTTCGGCCAGTACGACGCGAAGATCTCGTACGTCCGCCGCCCCAGCAGGAAGCCGTCCGCTTGCGCGAACCATTCGGTCACGTACCGTCCCATGTCCTCGTCGCTGTACGGCACCAGCCATCCGCCCAGGTCGAAGCCCCCGCTGGGGTCCTCCTCCGGGCCGCCGGGGGCCTGCATAACCCCGTCGAGGGTGAGGAATGTGGTGAGGGTGATCGCGGTCATGGTGTGCCTCCGGGGCGCTGGGGTGTCCGATCGGCTTGCCTTCACCTACTCAGACGGCGCCCCGGAGGGAAACTCATCGGTCAGGCCGGTTTCGCCAGCAGGTGCCACGTGCCGGTCACGAGGGGGTGGCCGGTCTGGCCCGCAGTGCAGTCCAGGACCAGTCCGTTGATGGCGCAGATGGTCTCGTAGACATCACCGCCGAGGGTGATGACCTTGAACTGAATCTCTTTGCCCGAGAAGTTCAGCGCGCCGGCGCAGGCGGTCGTGGGATAGGTCGCCGCGAAGGTGCCGGTGGAGAGGTTCGTCCACTGGTAAGTGCCAAGGGTGGTCGAGGTGTCGAGCCGGTGGCCACCGAAGGTCGCGCCCGGCACGACCGCGATGGCGAACTCCTCGGCGTCCGACTGCTGGGTAGCGTCGAGGTCCGTGCACGGGCCGGGGACGCCCTGCGGGCCGGGCCTGCCCTGAGGGCCGGGGATGCTGATCAGACACGGCCTCGGGTGCCGTCCGTCGGTGGTGCGGTAGCAGTGGTTGTCGCCTCCTGACGGGGGCTGGGCGGCGGCGGCCGTCCCGGCGAAGGCGAGCATGCCTGTGGCGACGACCAGCGGCGCGAGAATGCTGCTGGTCAGCCGCCCGTGCCGTATGAGGAACGGCTTGGGCGGCACCGGGGTCCTGTTCTCAGGACTCATGCGGTACTCCTCGTCGATTCGGGCCAGAGCTTGACGGAAAGGTATTTCCGTCTTTACTCCGGCTTTATCGACGAATTCGTACCCCCGTACACACATGCTTCCCGCCGGTATCATCCTGGTGGCCGAGAACATTCCCGGACGGCCCACCGGTGATTACCCGTTATCGCCCGATGAATTCGACAGGCGGGGGTGACCGGGTGAGAATCCCGGTCGCCCCCGCCCGCAGGGCTCAGCAGGTGCCGAAGGTGTGCACGGTCGTCGTACGGTACGTCTCCCCGGGCCGCAGCACCGTGGAGGGGAAGGACGGCTGGTTCGGCGAGTCCGGGAAGTGCTGGGTCTCCAGGCAGAAGGCGTCGCCCGGGCGGTAGACGCGGCCCGAGGTGCCGGGGAAGGAGCTGTCGAGGAAGTTGGCGGTGTAGAACTGCACGCCGGGCTCGGTGGTGGCGATCCGCAGCACCCGCCCGGAGGCCGGGTCGGTGACCGTCGCGATGTGCTCGGGCTCGGCTGTGACGCCCTTGTCCAGCACGAAGTTGTGGTCGAAGCCGTTGGCGTGGACGAGCTGCCGGTAGGCGGCGCGAATGTCACGGCCGATCGCCTTGGGCCGCCGGAAGTCGAGGGGCGAGCCCTCGACGGCGGCCAGGCGGCCGGTGGGGATCAGGTCGGCGTCGACGGGGGTGTAGCGGGCGGCGGCGATCTCGACCCGGTGGTCGTCGACGCTGCCGCTGCCTTCCCCGGCGAGGTTGAAGTAGGTGTGGTTGGTGAGGTTGACGACGGTGGCCCGGTCGGTGGTCGCCGCGTAGTCGTCGCGCCAGTCGCCGCGCCGGGTGAGGGC
>NZ_JBHYXC010000072.1:0-20027 GCF_042751495.1 Streptomyces sp. NPDC059373
CGGCCGCGAAGGGCGCGATCTTCGCCTCAGCGAGCGAGCGCACCGCGTCACGGAGCATGTCGTGCTCCTCCGAGGTGCGGAAGAGGTCGAAATCGGTCGAGCCCGCCACGCTGCTCACTCCCCTGGATGCTAACTACTGTTAAGTAACTCTCTGATTTTATGCTTCCCGAGCTACCTGAGCACACGTGATGTTGCTTACGGCGTGGTCGCGCCCAGCTTGTCCACGGAGTGGGTGGCGATGTAGTCGGCCATGGTGTCGTTGGTCATGGCTTCCCACAGCTGGGAGGTGCCGTTCTCGTCGAGGAGGACCACCGACTGGCCCTTGATCATGTCGGTGCCGGTGACGGGGGCGTTCATGAAGACCATGTCGCCCGAGCGCACGCCCTTCATGCTCCACAGCAGGTCCCGCAGGTCACTGTCGGACAGCTGGTCGTCGACGCTGACGGTGTTGGTGACCTGGTCCAGCAGCCTCTTGGCCTTGAGCGGGCTGGAGAAGGTGGAGGGGGTGAGCGTCTTGGCGATCACCGCACGGAGGAAGGCCTGCTGGCGGTGGGTGCGGTCGAAGTCGCCGCGCGGCAGGTGGTAGCGCTCACGTACGTACGTGAGAGCCTGCTCGCCGTTCATGTGTTTGCCGCCGAGGGTGACGCCGCCGACCGAGTCGGTGAGGGCCTTGAAGCCGCTCCAGTCGATGACGGCGAGGTGGTCGATCTTGACGTCGGTCAGCCGCTGGACCGTGTCGATGAGCAGCGGTGAGCCGCCCCAGGAGAACGCGGCGTTGAGCTTGGCCGTGCCGTGACCGGGGATGGAGACCCAGCTGTCGCGCGGGAGCGAGACGACGTAGGTGTTCTTGTGGTTGGCCGGGATGTGCACCAGCATCATCGTGTCGCTGCGCTGGGCGCCGTACTTCCAGTCGGAGACCTTGGCGTCCTTGCCGGTGGTCGGCAGGTCGGAGCGCCGGTCGACGCCGACGAGCAGGAAGGTTTCGCCACCCTTGGTGTCCTTGGGCTGGGCACTGGCCGGGACATCGGTCGGGAACGCGTTCGGGATCCGGCTGACCTTCCCGGTGTAGTGCTCGACGGCCCACCAGCCGGTGCCGGCTATTCCGCCGACGCCGACCAGGAGCAGCGTCAGGGCCCCGATCAGCACGCGCCGGGTTCGGCGGCGTCTGCGCGCGGCCCGGTCGTTCTTCGACGGTGCTTCCGCCGCGTCTACCGCATCCACTCCTTCGGATGCATCCGGCGTGTCCGGTGTGTCCGGTCTGCCGGGCTCCACGTCAGCCTGAGTCATAGCCCCCACCTCTCCCATCGCGCTCCCCGCGCGTTCACCTGTGCGTATTGTCGCCTTCACACCTCCTCCACACCCGGACTTTCCCGGATTGAGACCCCCGATATGCTCGGCATCCGCAGCCCACCGGAGAGGGACCCTTACAGATGGCGCTCAAGCTGACCGTGATCGGTACCGGCTACCTCGGTGCCACCCATGCCGCCGCCATGGCGGAACTCGGGTTCGAGGTGCTCGGCCTCGACGTCGTGCCCGAGAAGGTCGCGATGCTGTCGGCGGGCAAGGTCCCGATGTACGAGCCGGGGCTTGAGGAGCTGCTGGCCCGGCACGTCGCCGGGATCGAGGGGTCGAGCGGGCGGCTGCGGTTCACCACATCGTGGGAAGAGGTCGCGGAATTCGGCGACGTGCACTTCGTATGCGTCAACACCCCGCAGAAGCATGGGGAGTACGCGTGCGACATGAGCTACGTCAACAGCGCCTTTGATCTGCTCGCCCCGCACCTCACCCGGCCCACGCTGGTGGTCGGCAAGTCGACCGTCCCGGTGGGCAGCGCGGCGCGGCTGGCCGCCCGGCTCGCGGAGCTGGCGCCGGCCGGTGAGCAGGCGGAACTGGCGTGGAACCCGGAGTTCCTGCGGGAGGGCTTCGCGGTGCAGGACACCCTGCACCCGGACCGGCTGGTGGTGGGCGTCGCCTCGGAGCGGGCGGAGAAGCTGCTGCGCGAGGTTTACGCGACACCCGTCGCAGAAGGCACGCCCTTCGTGGTGGCCGACTATCCGACCGCTGAACTGGTCAAGGCGGCGGCCAACGCCTTCCTCGCCACGAAGATCTCCTTCATCAACGCGATGGCCGAGGTCAGCGAGGCGGCCGGCGGCGACGTCGCGAAGCTGGCGGAGGCCATCGGGCATGACGAGCGGATCGGCCACAAGTTCCTGCGGGCCGGCATCGGCTTCGGCGGCGGCTGCCTGCCCAAGGACATCCGCGCCTTCATGGCAAGGGCCGGCGAGCTGGGAGCCGACCAGGCGCTGACCTTCCTGCGCGAGGTCGACTCCATCAACATGCGCCGGCGCGGCCACATGGTCGAGCTGGCCCGCGAGGCCTGCGGCCCGGCCGGCTTCCTGGGCAAGCGGATCGGTGTGCTCGGCGCGGCCTTCAAGCCGGACTCCGACGACGTGCGGGACTCCCCCGCGCTCAACGTCGCCGGGCAGATCCACCTCCAGGGCGGCCAGGTCACGGTCTACGACCCGAAGGCCATGGACAACGCCCGCAAGCTCTTCCCGACCCTCGGCTACGCCCCGACCGCGCTGGACGCGGTGCGCGGGGCGGAGGTCGTCCTGCACCTCACCGAGTGGCGTGAGTTCCGCGAGCTGGACCCTGCGGAGCTGGGCGAGGTCACCGCACTGCGGCATGTCATCGACGGCCGCAACGCGCTGAACGCCGAGCTGTGGCGCAAGGCCGGCTGGACGTACCGGGCGATGGGCCGCCCGAACGCGTAGCCCTTACGTTCCCCGGCTCCGGTAGGCCCGCATCTTGGCGCGGCTGCCGCAGATGGCCATCGTGCACCAGCGGCTGCGGCCCGCCGGGCTGCGGTCGTAGTACACCCAGCGGCAGCTGTGCGCCTCGCAGGCCTTGAGCCGTGCCCAGGTTCCGTCGGCGGCGGCGGTGGCGATCCCGGCGGCGATACGGGCGGTGAGCCCGGCCGCGCCGGTGAGCCCGGGGGCGGGGCGCAGGGTGGCGGCTCCGTGGGTGTCGACGGCGAGGACGAGCGGGGCGCGGGCCAGCATCCGGTCGAGAGCGGCTGCCGAGGCGGCCGGGACATCGGCACCGGTGTGGGCCTGGCAGGCGTCGCGCAGGGCCTCGCGCAGCTCGCGGGCGTCGGCGAGGTCGTCCGCGTCGAAGGTCAGGCCGTGGATGCCGTGGGCCCGGGCGAAGCCCGCCAGACCGTCGAGGGTGCGCAGCTGGTCGCTTTCCGGGTCTTCCTCCGCGTCTTCCAGGTCGACGGTGTTCGCCAGGTCCTGGGCCATGCGGAGTGGCTCGGGGGCGGGGGCGCGTTCGCCGGGCTGATTCACCCTTGCCAGGTTACCGGCATGGCGACATCATGAGGTAACGGTTACCTGATGACACTCGTAAGCGGTAACAGCAGAGAGGCAGCCACATCGTGATCGGCAAACTGGGCACCGTCGTCCTGGACTGTCCCGACCCCCAGGGCCTCGCCGCCTTCTACGCCGCCCTGGTCGGCGGCAAGGTCAACGGCGTCAGCGCCGACGGCGACGACTGGGTCGACCTCGTCCGCGAGGACGGCTCCAACCTGTCCTTCCAGCAGGCACCCCAACTACGGGCGCCGCGCTGGCCCGACCCCGAGCGGCCCCAGCAGTTCCATCTCGACATCACGGTGGACGACCTGGACGCCGCGCAGGAGGAGGTACTGGCGCTGGGTGCCACCCTGCTGGACGACGGTGCCGGCCAGCGGAGCTGGCGCGTCTTCGCGGATCCCGCCGGGCATCCCTTCTGCCTCTGCGCCGGCTGACTCTCTCCCCCGGGTTGGGGGTAGGCCCTCCGCCTGAGGCGAGCGGCCTACCCACAACCCGGAGGGAGGGGCTACGCGTCCAGCGTCGCGTTGGACGGGCCTCGGGTGGTCCGGATCGCGGCAGCGGACGCTTCCGCGTTGCGGAGGACGCGGACCGCGTTGCCCCAGGTGAGCTTCGCGAGGTCGGGGTCGGACCAGCCGCGGCGGAGGAGTTCGGCGATGAGGTTGGGGTAGCCGGAGACGTCGTCGAGGCCGGAGGGGACGAAGGCGGTGCCGTCGAAGTCGCCGCCGATGCCGATGTGGTCGATGCCGGCGACGGAGCGCATGTGGTCGAGGTGGTCGGCGACGGTGGAGGCGGTGGCGACGGGGCGGGGGTGCTCGGCCTCGAAGGCCTCGTGGACCTTCATGGCCTCGGCGGTGGTTTCGAGGTGGTGGAAGCCGTGGGCCTCCATGTTCTCGTCGGCGCGGCGGGTCCATTCGATCGCGGCCGGCAGGATGAACTTGGGCACGAAGGTGGCCATCGCCACTCCCCCGTTGCGGGGCAGCAACTCCAGCACGTCGTCCGGGATGTTCCGTACGTGGTCGCACACGGCCCGGGACGACGAGTGCGAGAAGACGACCGGCGCCTCGCTCACCCGCAGGGCGTCCCGCATGGTGTCGGGCGAGACGTGCGAGAGGTCGACGAGCATGCCGAGGCGGTTCATCTCGCGGACGACCTCGACGCCGAAGGAGTTCAGTCCTCCGTGCCGGGGGGTGTCCGTGGCGGAGTCGGCCCAGTCGATGGTGTCGTTGTGGGTGAGGGTCATGTAGCGGACGCCGAGCTCGTGGAGCCCGCGCAGCACGCCCATGGAGTTGTTGATGCTGTGGCCGCCCTCGGCGCCCATGAGGGAGGCGATACGGCCCTCGGCGCGCGCCGCTTCCATGTCGTCGGCGGTGACGGCGAGCCGGAGGTCGGCCGGGTAGCGGTCGACCAGCCGGCGCACGCAGTCGATCTGCTCCAGGACGGCGGTGACGGCCTTGTCGCCGGCGAAGTCGGACCGTACGTACACGGACCAGAACTGTGCGCCGACGCCGCCGGACCGCAGGCGGGGGAGGTCGGTGTGGAGGTGCGCGGACTGGTCGGTGGCGATGTCGCGGGCGTCGAGGTCGTAGCGGACCTGCTCGCGCAGTGCCCAGGGGAGGTCGTTGTGGCCGTCCACGACGGGGTGTTCGGCCAGGAGCTCATGGGCACGGGCGAGCAGATCCATCGATGCCTACCTTCTACTTTCCGAAGCCGAATCCGTTGCTGCCCTCCACCTTGGCACGCAGACGCTTGCCCTTCTCCGTGGCCTGCTCGTTGAGCTCGTCCTGGAAGGCCCGCATGCGGGTGAGGAGTTCGCCGTCGTGGGCGGCGAGGATACGAACGGCGAGCAGCCCGGCGTTGCGTGCGCCGGCGACCGACACCGTGGCGACGGGCACGCCGGCCGGCATCTGGACGATGGACAGCAGTGAGTCCATGCCGTCCAGGTACTTCAGCGGCACCGGGACGCCGATCACCGGCAGCGGGGTGACGGAGGCGAGCATGCCGGGCAGGTGGGCGGCGCCACCGGCCCCGGCGATGATCGTCTTGAGGCCGCGGTCGGCGGCCTGCTCGCCGTAGGCGACCATTTCGCGCGGCATGCGGTGTGCGGACAGGACGTCGACCTCGTACGCGACCTCGAACTCGTCGAGTACCTGCGCGGCGGCCTCCATGACCGTCCAGTCGGAGTCCGAGCCCATCACGATGCCGACCAATGGGAGGGGGCGCGCGTCAGCGCTCGATGAGGGGTGGTGGTCGGGCGACGGGTGGGCGCTCATTCGGTGATCGTTCCTCGCAGGTAGTCGGCGGCGTGGCGGGCGCGCTCACGCACCGCGTCGAGGTCGTCGCCGTAGGTGTTGACGTGGCCGACCTTGCGGCCGGGCTTCACGTCCTTGCCGTACATGTGGATCTTGAGCTGCGGGTCGCGGGCCATGCAGTGCAGGAAGCCCTGGTACATGTCCGGGTAGTCGCCGCCGAGGACGTTGGCCATGACGGTCCACCTGGCGCGCGGGCGGGGGTCGCCGAGCGGCAGGTCGAGCACGGCGCGCAGGTGGTTGGCGAACTGGGAGGTGACGGCCCCGTCCTGGGTCCAGTGGCCGCTGTTGTGGGGGCGCATGGCCAGCTCGTTCACCAGGATCCGGCCGTCGCGGGTCTCGAAGAGCTCGACCGCGAGGTGGCCGGTGACACCCAGCTCCTTGGCGATGGTCAGCGCGAGCTGCTGGGCGCGGGCGGACACGTCGGCGCCCAGGCCCGGCGCAGGGGCGATCACGGTGTCGCACACCCCGTCGACCTGCACCGACTCCACCACCGGATAGGCGACGGCCTGCCCGTGCGGGGACCGTACGACGTTCGCCGCCAGCTCCCGTACGAAGTCGACCTTCTCCTCGGCGAGCACCGGAACGCCTGCCCGGAAGGGCTCGACCGCGTCCGCCTCGCTGCGTACGACCCACACGCCCTTGCCGTCGTAGCCGCCGCGCACGGTCTTGAGGATGACGGGGAAGCCGCTCCCGGCGGGGCCCTCCGCCGCGAAGGCGGTCACATCGGCCGGGTTGTCTACAATCCGGTGCCTCGGCGAAGGCACTCCGATCTCGTCGAGCCGCGCCCGCATCACGCCCTTGTCCTGCGCATGCACCAGGGCGTCCGGCCCCGGGCGGACGGCGATGCCGTCGGCCTCCAGGGCCCGTAGGTGCTCGGTGGGCACGTGCTCGTGGTCGAAGGTGATGACGTCACACCCCTCCGCGAAGGCGCGCAGGGTCTCCAGGTCGCGGTAGTCGCCGACGACGACCTCACCCGCCACCAGGGCCGCCGAATCGAGCGGGGTGTCGCTGAGGAGCTTGAACCTGATGCCGAGCGGGATACCAGCCTCGTGGGTCATACGAGCGAGCTGGCCGCCGCCGATCATGCCGACTACCGGGAATGTCACAGTCACAAGGATATCGGCGCACGATTACCGCTCGGACCGTCGGGTACCCGGACCCCCGGTTAGCATGAAGTGCACCGATGAATGCCGACACTACGGACGGGACCGAACGATCACCATGGGCGGATCGACCGGGCTGCACGCCCGCCCGACAGGGCTTTCGGGCCGTATCAAGGGGATATACCGCGAGGTCGCCAAGTTCGGCGCCGTCGGCGGCGTAGGTGTCCTCGTGAATATCGCGGTCTTCAACCTGGTCCGCCACGCCACCAATCTGCAGGTCGTCCGGGCCAGCATCGTCGCAACGGTGGTGTCGATCGCCTTCAATTACGTCGGCTTCCGGTATTTCACGTACCGTGACCGGGAGAAGACCGGGCGTACCAAGGAGCTCGGTCTCTTCCTCTTCTTCAGCGCGATCGGGCTCGTCATCGAGAACGGCGTGCTCTACGCGGTGACGTACGGGATGGGCTGGGACAGCTCGCTGCAGAGCAACATCGCGAAGTTCGCCGGTATCGGTGTCGCCACCCTCTTCCGCTTCTGGTCCTACCGCAGCTGGGTCTTCAAGGCCCTGCCGGCGCGCGATGCGCTGGAGCAAGCAGAATCGTTCCTGGCGGACGATGCCGCGCCGGAGACCACCCGCCGCTAGGGCCCTAAACCGCTGACCCGCGTTTGAAAGGCGGGCCTGGGACGTCGCCCTCACGGGCGAGGAAGAGCGCGAAGACCGGCGGACGCTGCTGCAGGAGCTCCAGACGGCCGCCGTCCGCCTCGGCGAGGTCGCGGGCGACCGCCAGGCCGATACCCGTGGAGTTACGGCCGCTGACCGTGCGCTCGAAGACCCTGGAGCCCAGTTCCGGCGGGACGCCCTGGCCCTCGTCCGTGACCTCGACCACGGCCTGGTTGCCGGTGACGCGGGTGGAGATGTTGACGGTGCCGGCGCCGTGCATGAGCCCGTTCTCGATCAGCGTGGCCAGGACCTGGGCGACGGCGCCCGGGGTGCCGACGGCGCGCAGCCGCTTCGTACCGGCGGTGGTGATGGTGCGGCCCTCGTTGCGATAGGCGGGGCGCCACTCCTCGACCTGCTGCTTGATGACCTCGTCCAGGTCGAAGTCGACGGCCGAGCCGGTGCGCGGGTCGCGGGCATTGGTCAGCAGCCGCTGGACGACGTCGGTCAGCCGCTCGACCTGGCCGAGGGCGATGGTGGCCTCCTCCTTGACCGTCTCCTGCTCGTCGGCGGTGGCGATGATCTCCTCCAGCCGCATGCTGAGCGCCGTGAGGGGCGTACGCAGCTGGTGCGAGGCGTCCGCCGCGAGCCGCCGCTCGGCGGTGAGCATCCGGGCGATCCGCTCGGCGCTGGAGTCGAGCACGTCGGCGACCCGGTCCAGCTCGGGCACCCCGTAGCGGCGGTGCCGGGGCCTGGGGTCGCCGGAGCCGAGGCGTTCTGCGGTCTCGGCGAGGTCGATGAGGGGGCTGCCGAGCCGCCGGGCCTGTCTGACGGCGAGGATGACGGCGGCCAGTACGGCGAGCAGCGCGACAGCCAGGATGATCAGGAGCGTACGGCCGATCTCGTCGCTGACATGGCGCCGCGACTCCTCGACGGTGACGGTCTCGCCGTGCTCGCCCTTCTGGGTGGAGGCGATCACCTTGCCGCTGGGGCGGGTGCCCAGCTCGATGGGATCGTTGCCGGGGATCTCCACGAGCCCGTAGCGGTCGGGCGCGATCTGCTGCGCCAGCGCCTGCCGGTTGACCTTCTCGCCGCCGAGCAGGCGGTTCTCGACGATGCTGGCGAGCCGCACCGCCTCCGAGTCAACGCTCTCCTTGGCGCTGTTCTCGATCGTCCGGGCCTCGACGATGACGAGCGAGACCCCGAAGACGGCGATGACGACAAGCACCACGGCGAGCGTGGAGGTAATCAGACGGCGGCGCAATTTGCCCTCCGGGCAGGGACGACACATTCAGGATGCCGCACCGCGACGCGATGCGGGGCACCGGTGCGAGCGCACGGTGCCCCGGTCACCGGTTGCCTGCCCGGCAGGGCCTCAGTTCTTCTCGAAGCGGAAGCCCACGCCGCGCACCGTGGAGATGTAGCGCGGTGCGGCGGCGTCGTCGCCGAGTTTCTTGCGCAGCCAGGAGATGTGCATGTCGAGGGTCTTGGTCGACGACCACCACGTCGTGTCCCAGACCTCGCGCATCAGCTGCTCGCGCGTGACCACCCGGCCCGCGTCCCGGACCAGGACCCGGAGCAGGTCGAACTCCTTGGCGGTGAGCTGGAGTTCCTCGTCGCCCATCCAGGCGCGGTGCGACTCGACGTCGATCCGTACGCCCTGGGTGGACGGCGGCGGGGTGCTGCCGCCCTCGGTCTGGCCGCGCCGCAGCAGCGCCCGCACCCGGGCGAGCAGCTCGGCCAGCCGGAAGGGCTTGGTCACGTAATCGTCGGCACCGGCGTCCAGGCCGACCACGGTGTCGACCTCGTCGGCACGGGCGGTGAGCACCAGGACCGGGAAGCCGTGGCCTTCGGTGCGCAGTCGCCTGCACACCTCCAGGCCGTCGATACCGGGCAGCCCCAGGTCGAGCACCAGCAGGTCGAAGGCGCCCAGCAGGCCGGCTTCTAGAGCGGTGGGGCCGTCCTCGCGCACCTCGACCTCGTAGCCCTCGCGGCGCAGAGCGCGTGCGAGCGGTTCCGAGATGGATGCGTCGTCCTCGGCTAGCAGTACGCGGGTCATGCGCTGATGGTAGTCCGCACGGGAAGCCCGCGAGGCGGGCAGGGCTGCGACCTGCTATAGGACCAGACTTATGGCTGGGTCACGCCCTGTGAGGTACGTCTCAAGTCATGCCATACCACATGTCGGACTGCCATACAGTACGTAAAAGCCCGTAACAGCCCGCCGGGACCTTTGGCACGCACGACGCGCCGAAGGCCCCTGCTGTGACGGGGCTGGTACCCACCAGCATGAACGACCGGGCGTATACCCCCCCTGCGCCTCTCCCCACCCGCAAGCAAGGATCGACCAATGGCGTCCAGCCTGACGAAGGACGCTGCCCTCACGCAGGACACCCCTGCCGCCGGCGGCAAGACCTTCTTCGGCCACCCCCGCGGACTGGCCACTCTGTTCATGACCGAGACGTGGGAGCGATTCAGCTACTACGGCATGAGGGCTCTTCTGGTCCTCTATCTGACGGCCTCGGTCGCGGACGGCGGCCTGGGCATGAAGGCCGCCACGGCCGGTGCCATCTACAGCGTCTACACCGCGACGGTGTACCTCCTGGCGATGCCGGGCGGCTGGTTCGCCGACCGCCTGTGGGGCCCGCGCAAGACCGTCGCCATCGGCGGCGCGATCATCATGACCGGCCACTTCCTGCTGGCCGTGCCGGCCAAGCCGTCCTTCTTCATCGGCCTGGTCTTCATCGCCGTCGGCTCCGGCCTGCTGAAGTCCAACATCTCCACGATGGTCGGCCAGCTCTACCCGGACCGCAACGACCCGCGTCGTGACGGCGGCTTCACCATCTTCTACATGGGCATCAACCTCGGTGCCTTCCTGGCCCCGCTGGTGATCGGCACCGTCGGCCAGACCGTCAACTGGCACCTGGGCTTCGCCCTCGCCGGCGTCGGCATGGCCCTGGGCCTCGGCCAGTTCCTGCTCGGCACCAAGCACCTCGCCCCGGTCAGCAGCGTCGTCCCGACCCCGCTGGCCGCCGCCGAGCGCGCCACGCTGCTCAAGAAGGCGCTGGTGTGGCTGGTCGCCGCCGTCGCCTTCTACGGCGTCGTCACCTTCACCGGGCACTTCACCATCAACTGGGTGCTGTGGCCGCTGTCGCTGGTGGGCCTTGCCCTGCCGGCGTACTACTTCGCCCGCATCCGCCGGGACACCGACCTGACGGTTGACGAGAAGTCGAAGGTGACCGGCTTCATCTGGTTCTTCATCGTCGCTGCCCTGTTCTGGATGATCTACGACCAGTCCGGCTCGACCCTGACGGTCTTCGCGTCCGACCACACCTCCTCGAAGCTCTTCGGCTTCGGCTTCCCGGAGAGCTGGTTCCAGTCCCTGAACCCGCTGTTCGTGATGGCCCTCGCCCCGGTCTTCGCCGCGGTGTGGATGAAGCTGGGCCGTAGGAACCCGAGCACGACGGTCAAGTTCGCGTACGGCCTCATCGGCATCGGCGCTTCCTTCGTGGTGATGATGCTGGCCCAGGCCGCCGCCTCCGGCGACACCAAGGTCTCCCCGATGTGGCTGACCATGGTCTACCTGATCCAGACCGTCGCGGAGCTGTGCCTGTCCCCGGTCGGCCTCTCGGTCACCACCAAGCTGGCCCCGGCCAAGTACGCCAGCCAGATGATGGGCCTGTTCTTCCTCGCCGTGACGGCGGGCGACTGCGTCGCGGCCGTCCTCCAGCTGGTCATCGGTGACGCCTTCCTCTCCGAGACCGCCTTCGCGGTCCAGGGCGCGGTGGCACTCCTCGCAGGCTTCGCCTTCGTGATGTACCGCCGGAAGGTCATCAACCTGATGGGCGACGTCCACTGACGTCTCTTCCCCGAGCTGCAGAGGGGCCCCGGAGCGACAGCGCTCCGGGGCCCCTTCGTCGATGTGGGGGCGAGTGCGACGTCCGTTTCCCGCCAGCACCGCGGACGGCCCGACGACAGCATGGAGCGCATGGATCACATGGAGAAGACGCGTTACGAGATCCGAGCCATCGCACCGGACGTCCTGCGGAAGCTGCGGGACCACGACGACGCGGGAAACCGCCCGCAGCTGGTCGTCGACGAGGAGGGCGGCAGTCCGCTGCGGTGCTGCTTCGGGCGGAGCAAGCCCGGGGAGACTGTCGCCCTGGCGTCCTACGCGCCGCTGCGCCGCTGGGCCGAGGAGACCGGCGCCGCCCCCGGCCCGTACAGCGAGGTGGGTCCGGTCTTCGTCCACGCCGAGGACTGCGGCGGGCCGACCGGCTCCGGCTTCCCGGCGGACATGCGGGGAGACCGCCGGGTACTCCGGGCGTACACCGCGGACGGCCGGATCCTGCGGGGCCGGTACGTCGAGGGGGGCGCCGGCCGTCCCACGATCGAGGAGGAGCTGGAGGAGCTCTACCGCGACCCGGCGGTGGCGGCGGTGCACCTGCGAGCGGTCGAGTTCGGCTGCTTCCTCCTGGAGACCCGCCGGAGGTGACGTCCGGCGGGTCCTGCCGGACACGGTCAGCGGCGGAGGCGCTGCCAGGGGGTGAAGGTGAAGACGGCGCCGCCGAGGAGGAGGACGGTGCCGGCGACGAGGGCGAGGGCGTGGAGGGCGCCGGTGTTGGAGGCACCGGTGGCGGCCAGGTCACCGGACGTGCCGGAGGTGCCCGAGGTGCCTCCGGAGGTGGAGCCGCCGCTGGTGCCGGTGCCCGGGGTGGTGTCGAGGGTGAGGGAGACGGCGGTGGTGGAGGGGGTGCAGGTGGCGACGACGGTGCCGCCGGAGGTGAGCTTGATGGTCAGCACGCCGGGGGCGAGGGTGACCTTGCCGGTGGCGGTGGGGGCGTAGGCGCCGGTGAGGTCGTCGATGGTGATGGGGTCGCCCTGGGCGAAGGCCTTGGTGTTGGGCGGGCCGGTGACGTCGACGGTGCCGGTCTGGGCGCCGCCGAGCTTGATCTTCATGCTGGGCGTGATCATGCCCTTGGAGATGGCGCTGGGGCTGTTCATCATGCTGCCGGCGTATTTGGTCGTGAGGTCGTAACCGCCACTGGTCTTCACGGCGTTGATGGTGATCTTGGCGGTGGCGGACTGGTCGCCGATGAGCGTCGTGCAGGCGTACGGCACGGAGACCTGTTTGCCGGGGTACGTGGTGCCGACAGGGTCGCCGCCGGTGACCGTGCTGGAGGGGGTGGCCGTGGCGCTGGCTGTCGCGCTCGCCGACTCCGTTGCCGTGGCGCTCGCTGTGGCGCTGGCCGACGTGCTGGCGGAGGCGCTCGCCGAAGCGCTGGCCGAGGAACTGGAGCCGTCCCCGGCCGTCACCGCGATGGTCGCGGCGACCGGGACGGTCTCGGTCGGCACGCACTGGGTGTCCGTCGAGTAGGCGTTGATCGTGTAGGCGCCCGGGGTGAGGGTGACGTCACCGGCGGCCGTGAGCTTGAAGGTGCCGGTCATGTCGGAGAGCACCATGTCGCCGCCCTTGGGGATGGCGGGGTTCTCGCGGGGGCCCTGCATCTCGACGGTGCCGGTCTGGGCGCCGGCGACCGTGACCTTGCCGGAGGGCTGGACGGTGTTGGCGCCGAGGTCGATGAGGTCGGGGTTCTTGGAGGCGGCCTGGGTGAACTTCCAGGTCACGGTGACCTCGTCGCCGACCTTGGCGGTGGCCGGGGCGGTGACGTCGGCCTTGGTGGTGCCGTTGATCGGGTCGAGGCCGGAGGCGGCGGGCGGGGTGCACTTGGTGGCGTACGAGACTTCGGCGGCCAGGGCGGGGGCGGCGGTCGCCAGGACGGAGGCGCCGCCCAGCATGAGGATCGCGCCGACGGCTCGCACGGCGCGGGTACGTCGAGTGGTCACGAGCGAGGTTCCTTTCGTTGTACGTCGTCGCTCGGCGTCGGCGGCTGCGACAGGACACCAGGCGTGAACCAGGGAAGTGTGGGGGCGCCGTTCGGCGCGGACACGGGCGCGGGCGGCGCGGTCGCGGGCACCGGCTGCCGCTGCGGCCGGTGCGCCCCGCGAGGGCCGGGCCCGGAGCGCGGGCGGAGCCGGTCGACGACGGCCATGCCGATGCGGAAGAGGGCGGACGGCACCACGACGCAGAGCAGGATCCAGAACAGGGTCACGCCCCAGGGCCGGGAGACGGGCCAGGGCTCGGTGACCAGGATCTTGCCGCCGTACTTGAGCGAGACCGTGTAGTCGCCGTGAGCGCCGGCCGCCAGTTCGACCGGCAGCTTGATCTGCTGCTTCCTGCCGGACGGTACGGTGCCCTGCCAGGCCTGCTCCTCCCACTGGGGGGCGAACACGCCGTGGGCGGTGCCGACCTGGAAGACGGGGTCCTTGGCCGGGGCGGAGCCGAGATTGCCGACGGTGATGACGAGTTGGCGCTGCGGCGGCGCCCCGAACCACGTCAGAAGCCCGCCGGAGCCTTCGAGGCGGGCGGTGAGGACGGCGAGGCGGCCGCCGGTCGTCTGCTTGGGCAACGCGGCGACCGGGTGGCCGGCGACCACGAAGGCCGCGTCGACCGCGACGGAGTCGCCCATGACGGTGGCGACGTGCACGACGCAGGGGCAGGGCTTGGGCGGCTCGGCCACGGGCAGCTTGCGCTTGAAGGCGCCCCTGGCGTCGGTGGTGACAGCCCGGCCGCTGGAGTTGGCGCAGGAGTTGGTGCCGCCGATCGCGTTCTGGCCGCAGATCAGCAGCGTGAGCAGGGTGCCCGGCTTCCAGCCCTTGCCGGTGACGGTGATGTCGCCGCCCGCGCCGGCCTGCTTCGGGGAGACGGCGACCGTGGGCGTCGTATCGGCGGCGGCCACGCCCGCCGTGCCCGGGAGGAGCAGGGAGGCGCCGAGCAGGGCCGCTGCCAGAAGGATGCGTACGTACCTCACGCCTTACCGCTCCCCAGGATGGCTTCGAGGGTGGCCGTTTCCACGGGTTCCTCGGCTGCGGGTTCCCGCTGTCCGCGCCGCCGTACGCGCCGTACGAGCCAGGCCACTAGCGCGGCGAGCACCAACAGCACCGCGCCCGCCACCAGCCAGGGGACGGCCAGGAAGTGGACGGAGCCGGTCTCGCTGAGGTCGCCGCGGGCGCTGGTGGCGGTCAACCTCAGGCTGACGCGGTCGAATTGGGGGGCGTGCGCCCAGCGTTCGGTGAGGGTGACGCTCTGGCCGGGCAGCAGTTCCAGCGGCAGGGTCCTGGCCTTGCGGGTGAGGAGGGTGCGGCCGAAGAGGCCCTCGGCGGTGAAGGCCACGCGGGGGGTCAGGGAGACGTTGCCCCGGTTGACGAGGGTGTACGAGACGGTGGCGGTCGAGTCACCGGTGCCGGGGATCAGTGGCTGGCCGTGGGTCACGGTGATGTGCTCGACCGACATCGCCGGGAGGGTGGGCCCGCTGACCTTCAGGTAGACGCGGGCCCCGACGGCCCTGCGTACGCCGACGGCGACATTGCCCTTCGCCTTGTCCACCTGGGTGTCGAGGGCGACGATCGCGCCGGGGTGGTCGCCGGGGGTGGCGTCCGCGGGGATGGTGACGGTGAAGGGGATGTCGGCGCGGGTGCGGGCCGGGATCTTGACCGTGGAGGCGGCGAGGGTGACCCAGGAGCCGAGGTCGGTCATCTTCTCGTCGGTGCCGCGTACCGCGAAGCCGCCGTCGCGCGGGGTGTTGTAGGCGTCGGCGCCGTAGAGGGTGAAGGTCATGGGCTCGGAGGAGAGGTTGGAGACGGAGACCTTGTCCTTGAGTACGGTGCCGGGGTCGCCCTGCAGGGTGAAGAAGGAGCGTTCCTGGGCGGTGGGGCTCTTGTCCTTCTTGCCGGCGGCGGGGGCGGGGAAGACGGACCAGCGGCCGTTGTCGGCCTGAGGAGCGGCGGTGGGGGTCGCCGCGTACGACGCAGGGGCGATGCCCAGGCCGAGCAGGGCGGCTGCCGTGAGCAGTGCTGCGTACGCCTTCGCTCTGACTCTGGCCATCCTCGGCTCCCTCTCTCGTGGTGCCGGACGGGCCGGTCCGCAGCGACCGGCCCACCCGAGCTATCTGACTGTGCGTCAGGTAAGGGTCAGGGTCAAGACCGAGGAGTAGGTTCCTGCGGCGGAGAATGCCGGGACCGCGAGATCGAGGTCCGCGCCCGCCGTGAACTCACCGCCGGTGAGCGTCCCGTCGGGTGCCGAGGCCAGCGTGGCGCCCGCCGTACCGATGGGCCCGGCCGAGCCGGCGACACAGGTGCTGGGGCTGCCGGCCGCCGTGCTGCAGGACGGCGTCCAGCTCAGGGCGTCGGCGCTGATGACCGCACTGCCGGGGCCGTCGAAGTCGGTGGCCTTGGCGGTGAGGGACCAGCCGGTGGAGCCGGCCCGGTAGTCCTTGACGGTGACGGCGTTGAGCGCGCCGGTGGAGTGCGCGACGCTGCCGCTCGCGTCGACGGCCGTCATCTCGACGGTGTCGCCGGCCTGCGTCATGGACAGCGTGCCGCTCTTGACGGTCGCGGTGAGCTTCTGACTGCCGGGCGGCGGCGGGCTGTTGTCGATGACGCTGTACGCGATCGGTCCGGCGGCCGTCGACGCGTCGTACGTCGTGCCCTCGAAGGCGAGGATGCCGGTGGTGTCCAGATCGCTGACGGCCAGGGCCGCCGTGAAGCCGCCCGAGGAGTCGGTCGTGGCCGCGGTGTACTCGCCGGTCGCGTCCGAGCCCTGGACACCGACGACGGTGACCGCGGTGTCCGGGGTGAAGCCGGTGCCGGTGACGGTGACGGACGCGCCGATCACGCCGGAGCCGGAACTCAGCGTGAGCTTACGGTTGTTGGTCGCCGGTGCCGACGTGGCGGTGATGGTGGTGGCCACCGGCGCGGGCGGGTTGTTGACGGTGCAGGGGCTGTCGGTGGAGATGCCGTAGTCGGAGTGGACGTTGAAGTCGGACGGCGTCAGGGTGATGTCGCCGGGGGCGGTCACCGTGAAGGTGCCGGTGATGGTGAAGTTGGGGAAGTCCGCCCCGGCCGGGATCACCGGGTTGCTCTTCGGGCCGACGAAGGTGAGCAGGTCGGTCTGGGCGCCGCCGAGCTGGACCTTCACGGTGGGCGTGATCTGGTCCGCCGGGATGGCGAGGTTGAAGGTGCTGGTGTTGGCCAGCGGCGCGTCCAGTACGTAGGTCACCGTGACGGTGTCGCCGACCTGAGGCGTGGTGTCACTCACGGATATGTCGGCCACGGTCGTGCCGTCGAACTCGGGAATGCCCGAGATGGCCGGCGGCACGCAGTGGACCGAGAACGAGGACGTCGCCGCGGCCGCCGGGCCCGCCAGGACAGCCCCGCCGCCGAAGGCGAGCGCGACGGCGCCGAGTACGGCGGCCGCTCTCCGTCTCCCTGTTGCTCTTAGTGCGCTTGCGATCATTTTCTACCCCTTGATCACACTCTGGGCGCAGAGTCCCATTCCCGCGCCTGCGACGGCCATTGATGGTCCGGCGATCAAGAGAAGTCAATGCGTACGCTTGACCGAATTTGACGCATCGTCAGATTACTTGGCCCGTACGCGCCTGGTCAGCCACAGCACGCCACCCGCCCCGAGCAGCACAACCGTGCCCCCGAAGGTGCCGAGCGCGACGACGCTGTCCGCCGGTCCGGTCTGCGGCAGCGAGTCGCCACCCCCGGAAGACGAAGACGAGGACGACGAGGAGGAGCTGGACCCGCCGGACGAGCCGGAGGCCGACGTCACATCGAGGGTGAGCGACGGGCCCGGACTGTTGCCCGGGGTGCAGGTGGTGGTCGTACCGAGCGCCTTGATGGTCAGCACCCCGGCCGTGAAGGTGACCTTCCCGGTCTTCGACGGGGTGTACGTACCCGTGAGGTCATTGATCTTGATGGCGGTGTTGGCCGGGATGGCCGCGCCGTTGGCCGGCCCCGAGACGCTGAGCGAGCCCTTCTCGGCGCCGCCCAGGGTGATCTTCGCGCTGGGCTTCATCGCGCCCTTGCCCAGCTCGACCGGGCTGGACGAGACGCCCTTCTCGAAGACCATGGTGATCTTGTATGCGGAACCGGACTTCACGGCCCTGATGTTGATCGGCGAGACGGCGCTCTTGTCCCCGATCGGGGTCTTGCAGTTGTAGTTGACGTCCACGGTATTGGCGTACGCGGCCGGGGTGCCGACGACGACGGCCGTGACCGCCGCGACGGCCGCCACGGCGGCGGTGGCGATGGAGTGCCGCACGGGAGTCTCCCTTCCCCCAGGAGTTACTGACGGGGTATCAGATTCGGCGCCCGACAGTACGCCCGCGAGGAGGAGAGAGGAAGAGAAAGGGCAGGGGGAACCAGGGAGGGAAAAGGGACGAACAGGAAAGGGACGAGCAGGGGCGCGGCGAACAGAGCGGCGATCGGCCGCCGGTCAGCCCTGGTTCGGCGTCGGCGCGGCCAGCTCCGCCCACACCATCTTCCCCGGATGGCCGTCCTGCTGGCGTACGACACCCCAGTCCAGGCACAGCCGCTGCACGATGAACATCCCGTGCCCGCCGGGACGCCCCGCCCGGTGCGGGGTGCGCGGGGACGGATCGCCGGAACCGCCGTCGATCACTTCGAGCCGCAGCGACTTGGGAGAACGGTGGACCCGCAGCTCCTCCGGGCCGCCCGCGTGCAGGCAGGCATTGGTGACCAGCTCGGACACCACGAGCAGGACGTCCTCGGCGGCGGCTCTGCGGTCCGCCGTCTCCGCCGGCAGCCAGCCCCAGTCGTACAGGGCCTGCCGGGTGAAGTCACGGGCGCGCGGCACTACGCCGGCGACATCGGTGAGCCGAAGCCGACGGACCTGGCGCACTGAGGGCACGCCCGCGTCACCCGTGTCCGGGCCGCGGTCGTCGGCCGCGTAGGGCCGGGTGGTGCTCATCAGCGCTTCACCTCACCGATGTCTGACAAATGTTGTCCGAGATATCCGAGAACGTACGGAAAACTCCGAGAGCTTCCCGATGGTCTTTCTTACCCGCCCATCTCCTGCCCGTAGCTCTCCGGGAGACACCTCCCGAGCCGTACGTAAACAGTGTGATGCCGAAGAAGCCGCCAAGGGGGCCTCTCCGGTCACTCCTTCAAGGCGTCGTCCAGGGTCTCGTGGACGGTGAAGACCGCGTCGGCGCCGGTGATCTCGAACACCCGGGCCACGGTCGGCTTCATCCCCGCGAGGTGCACCCCGCCACCCGCCGCCTCGGCCTTCAGCCGGGCACCGAGCAGCACGTTGAGGCCGGTGGAGTCGCAGAATTCCAGGTTGGAGCAGTCGATGACCACGGTGGGGATGCCGTCATCTGCGAGCTGGTCGAGCGGCTCGCGCAGCAGATCGGCGGTGTGGTGATCAAGCTCACCCGACGGGGTCACGACGGCGCTCATCGGGTAGCGGCGTACCGCGACTTCAAGCCGATCACGGCCGGCAGTGCCGACCACCTCGCGGTCCATGTCGCGCCCCTCCTGGTTCTCGGCGATGCGCACGTCGGAACCCTACGCGTTTCCGTAACCCGCCGGTAGTCGGGCCCGTGGAAGCGGAACGACCTGTTTCGGTCCGGGTTGCAAACTCCCCCCGAAACGGGGTAGGCGTTGAGTTGAGATGTCCGCTCACCCGAGGGAGGACCACATGGCACCCCGGCTCGACGTGCACACCACGTCGGCGACACCCGAGGCCGCTGAGACCGATCAGGAGGGGTTCGAGGGCCTGGAGGGCCTGCCCGAGATCCCTCCTTACGACGAGGTGAACCCGGTTGACGCACGGGCCCTGTCCAAGACGCTCTTCCTCCGCCTTCAGGTGCTGGAAGAAGGAACATCTGAGCACGCGTATGTCCGCAACACCCTGGTTGAGCTCAATCTGGCCCTGGTGAAGTTCGCGGCCTCCCGGTTCCGCTCGCGCAGCGAGCCCATGGAGGACATCGTCCAGGTCGGCACCATCGGCCTGATCAAGGCGATCGACCGCTTCGAGCTGAGCCGGGGAGTGGAGTTCCCCACTTTCGCGATGCCGACCATCGTCGGCGAGATCAAGCGCTTCTTCCGCGACACCTCCTGGTCCGTACGCGTTCCGCGCAGGCTGCAGGAGCTGCGGCTCGACCTGGCCAAGGCCGGCGACGAGCTCGCCCAGCGGCTGGACCGCGCCCCGACCGTCGCCGAGCTGGCCGAGAAGCTGCAGCTCAGCGAGGCGGAAGTGATCGAGGGCATGGGCGCGAGCAACGCGTACACCGCGAGCTCGCTGGACGCCCAGCCCGACGAGGACGACTCCGAGGGCGCGCTGGCCGACCGGATCGGCTACGAGGACCACGGGCTGGAGGGGATCGAGAACGTCGAGTCCCTGAAGCCGCTGATCGCCGAGCTGCCGACCCGCGACCGGCAGATCCTGTCGCTGCGCTTCGTGGCCAACATGACGCAGTCGGAGATCGGCGAGGAGCTGGGCATCTCCCAGATGCACGTGTCCCGGCTGCTGACCCGCACCCTCGGGCGGCTGCGTCGGGGCATGCTCGTCGAGGAGTGAGCCCGTCACACCCCGTAGCGGGGGGGGCCCGGGGGGCGGAGGGGGGGCGGGCCGGGGGGGATGTGATTGGGTGCGGGGGGGGGGGGCGCGGACGCGAGCACAGAGAAATTAAAAAAAAAAAAAAGAGGCGCGAGATTG
>NZ_JBHYXC010000073.1:0-19711 GCF_042751495.1 Streptomyces sp. NPDC059373
CGGTTACATTCCGAACCCGGAAGCTAAGCCTTTCAGCGCCGATGGTACTGCAGGGGGGACCCTGTGGGAGAGTAGGACGCCGCCGAACAATCTTTCATTGGGCCTTGTCCCGGATCCTGGATCCGGGACAAGGCCTTTTTGCTGCCTGGGGTAGGGTCCAGGAGGAATCGAAGCGGCGTACGTACACACAGGAGGGGCCCCGGTGGAGGTCCAGGAGACAAGGGTGCAAACGGATCGGATCCTGACGATCCCCAACATCCTGAGCATGGCGCGTCTTGTCGGCGTGCCGGTGTTCCTGTGGCTCATCCTGTGGCCGGAGTTCGGCGGCCCGAAGTCCGACGGATGGGCGCTGCTCATCCTCATGCTGAGCGGCGTGACCGACTACCTGGACGGCAAGCTCGCGCGACGGTGGAACCAGATCAGCAATCTCGGTCGCATTCTGGACCCCGCGGCCGACCGGCTGTACATCCTGTCCACGCTCGTGGGTCTGACCTGGCGGGGGATTCTTCCGTGGTGGGTCACCGGGCTCCTGTTGGCGCGCGAGGCCCTTCTCGGGGTGATGATCCTGGTGCTGCGCCGGCACGGCTACGGCCCGCCGCAGGTCAACTTCATGGGGAAGGCCGCGACCTTCAACCTCATGTACGCGTTCCCGTTGCTCCTTCTGAGTGACGGCAACGGGTGGCCGAGTACGCTCGCTGCTATTTTCGGATGGGCATTCGCAGGATGGGGTACAACGCTCTATTGGTGGGCAGGGATCCTCTACGTGGTCCAGGTCCGCCGACTCGTCAGGGCGGATGCAATGGCCGATTGAGCCCGTGCGCCGTGCGCGCTCCGGCAGGCCTGGGACCGGCCGACGGGGCGCCCGTAGCGGGAACAGTGTGTCCGTACGACTGCGGACACGGACGGGTGACGTCGGCAAGACAGTCGTCTCTTCAAGGAGGACGCTTCCGACATGAAGGCCGTCGTGATGGCCGGCGGCGAGGGCACTCGCCTTCGCCCGATGACCTCAAGCATGCCCAAGCCGCTGCTGCCCGTGGCGAACCAGCCGATCATGCAGCACGTGCTCACGCTGCTCAAACGGCATGGTCTCACCGAGACCGTGGTGACTGTGCAGTTTCTCGCCTCCCTCGTCAAGAACTACTTTGGCGACGGCGAGGAGCTAGGCATGGATCTCACCTACGCCAACGAGGAGAAGCCACTCGGGACAGCCGGGAGTGTCAAGAACGCCGAGGAAGCGCTCAAGGATGACTCGTTCCTGGTGATCTCCGGTGACGCCCTCACCGATTTCGATCTCACGGAGCTGATCAATTTCCACAAGGAAAAGGGCGGCCTCGTCACCGTCTGTCTGACCCGGGTGCCCAATCCCCTGGAGTTCGGCATCACCATCGTGGACGAGGAGGGCAAGGTCGAGCGCTTCCTGGAGAAGCCGACCTGGGGCCAGGTTTTCTCGGACACCGTGAACACCGGTATTTACGTCATGGAGCCCGAGGTCTTCGACTACGTGGAGCCGGACGTGTCGGTGGACTGGTCCGGGGACGTCTTCCCGCAGCTGATGAAGGAAGGCAAGCCCATCTACGGCTTCATCGCCGAGGGCTACTGGGAGGACGTCGGCACCCACGAGAGCTATCTCAAGGCCCAGGCCGACGTGCTGGAGGGCAAGGTCAACGTCGACCTCGACGGCTTCGAGATCTCGCCCGGCGTCTGGGTCGCCGAGGGCGCCGAGGTGCATCCCGACGCCGTTCTGCGCGGCCCGCTCTACATCGGGGACTACGCGAAGGTCGAGGCCGGCGCCGAAATCCGGGAGCACACGGTCATCGGCTCGAATGTCGTCGTCAAAACCGGTGCATTCCTCCACAAGGCCGTCGTGCACGACAACGTCTTCATCGGGGCGCAGACCAATCTGCGCGGCTGCGTGATCGGCAAGAACACCGATGTCATGCGGGCGGCCCGGATCGACGACGGGGCGGTCATCGGCGACGAATGCCTTATCGGCGAGGAGTCGATCATCGCCGGCAACGTCCGGGTGTACCCCTTCAAGACCATTGAGGCGGGCGCCTTCGTCAACACGTCCGTCATCTGGGAGTCGCGCGGACAGGCGCACCTCTTCGGCGCCAGAGGCGTGTCCGGCATCATCAACGTCGAGATCACGCCCGAGCTCGCCGTGCGGCTCGCGGGAGCGTACGCGACGACGCTGAAGAAGGGCTCGACCGTCACCACCGCCCGTGACCACTCCCGTGGTGCCCGGGCGCTCAAGCGGGCGGTCATCTCGGCGCTCCAGACCAGCGCCATCGATGTGCGCGACCTGGAGAACGTGCCGATGCCCGTGGCGCGGCAGCAGACCGCGCGCGGCAGCGCCGGCGGCATCATGATCCGTACGACGCCCGGGACACCGGACTCGGTCGACATCATGTTCTTCGACGAGCGGGGTGCCGACCTGTCGGCGGGCGGCCAGCGCAAGCTGGACCGGGTCTACGCCCGTCAGGAGTACCGGCGTGCCTTCCCGGGCGAGATCGGTGATCTGTACTTCCCGGCGAGCGTCTTCGATTCGTACACCGGTGCGCTGCTGAGGGCGCTGGACACCACCGGCATCGCCGATTCGGGCCTGAAGGTCGTGGTGGACGCCGCGAACGGCAGTGCGGGCCTGGTTCTGCCGAGCCTGCTCGGACGGCTCGGGGTGGACGCGCTGACGATCAACCCGGGTCTGGACGAGTCGCGGCCGACGGAGACGGCCGACAGCCGCCGGGCCGGGCTGGTGCGGCTGGGCGAGATTGTGTCGTCGTCCAGGGCGGCCTTCGGGGTGCGGTTCGACCCGGTGGGTGAGCGGCTGTCGCTGGTGGACGAGCGGGGCCGGATCATCGAGGACGACCGGGCGCTGCTGGTGCTGCTCGACCTGGTGGCGGCCGAGCGCCGCAGCGGGCGGGTGGCGCTGCCGGTGACCACGACCCGTATCGCCGAGCAGGTGGCGGCGTATCACGGCACGCAGGTGGAGTGGACGACGACCTCGCCGGACGACCTGACCCGGGTGGGCAGGTCGGAGTCGACGATCTTCGGCGGTGACGGCAAGGGCGGCTTCATCATCCCCGAGTTCAGCAGTGTCTTCGACGGCTCGGCGGCCTTCGTACGGCTGATCGGCCTGGTGGCGCGTACGCAGCTCACGCTGAGCCAGATCGACGCGCGGATCCCGAAGGCGCATGTCCTCAAGCGGGACCTGGCGACGCCGTGGGCGGTCAAGGGACTGGTCATGCGGCGCGTGGTCGAGGAGGCGGGCGACCGGTCCGTCGACATCACCGACGGCGTACGGGTCGTGGAGGCCGACGGCCGCTGGGTGATGGTGCTGCCGGACCCGGCGGAGGCGGTGACGCATCTGTGGGCCGAGGGGCCCGATGACGCCTCCGCACAGGCCCTGCTCGACGAGTGGTCGGCGATCGTGGACAGCGCCGGCCGCTGAGACCCGGTACGGCCTCCTCCCGATGACCGTTGAGCCTAACGGCGCGCCGGGAGGGGGCCGTTCGAGTGTTGTGCCGCCGACGTGGGACGATGTGCGGATGCCGCAGCAGCACCCCGATCGGAGCAGCGCGACCCGCGAGGCCGCGCCGCGGCGTCCCGATGCCTCGATGTCGTTGCTGACCAATGTCATGGAGCACAGCCTCGACGACGGTTACGCGGAGGCGGCGGCTCGCCGCGGTGAGACCGGCACAACCCACATGCCGCGTACGGTGCGGGGCAAGCTGAGCCTGGCCGTGGGGCTGGTGCTGGCCGCCGTCGTGGTCACCCTGGGTGCCGCGCAGGCGCAGGTGAGCGCGCCGACGCTGGCCAAGGACCGGCAGCAGCTGATCGACCGTATCGAGTCGGAGACCCGCACGGCGGACCGGCTGCAGAAGAGCGTGCACAAGCTCAGCGACGAGGTGAGCGCGAAGCAGCGCCAGGCGCTGAAGGACCAGGGCGTCGCGGATGTCGATCGGATCTCGCTGCTGGCCGGCGCAACCGCGGTGACCGGCCCCGGCGTCAAGCTCGTCGTGGACGACGCGAAGGAGGCCTCGTCGGGAGGCGGCAGCAATCCGCGCACCAGCAGCGACTTCTCGGACACCGGCCGGGTCCGCGACCGTGACATGCAGCGGGTGGTGAACGGCCTGTGGTCCTCCGGGGCCGAGGCGATCTCCGTCAACGGCCAGCGGCTCACGGCGCTGTCGGCGATCCGGGCCGCCGGTGACGCCATACTGGTCGACAACAAGCCGCTGGCGCCGCCGTACACGGTGCTGGCGATCGGGGACGGGAAGCGGCTGAGCACCGCCTTCCAGGACAGTGCGGACGGCCAGTATCTGCATGTCCTGGAGCAGAACTACGGGATCCGCGCGAGCATCTCGACCGAGAGCGAACTCAAGCTGCCGGCGGCCCCGAGTCTGATCATCCGTACAGCGAGTCCGGCACCGAGCGCCGGGAAGAGCGCAGCAGAAACAGGGAAGGGCACGAATTGATCGCCGTACTGGGCCTCGTCGTAGGAGTCGTGGTGGGCCTCGTGGTCCGCCCCGTGGTTCCGACGGTGGTCGAGCCGTACCTGCCGATCGCCGTGGTCGCCGCGCTCGACGCGGTGTTCGGCGGCCTGCGGGCCATGCTCGACGGGATTTTCGACGACAAGGTCTTCGTCGTGTCCTTCCTCTCGAATGTCGTGGTCGCGGCCCTGATCGTCTTCCTGGGCGACAAGCTCGGGGTCGGATCCCAGCTTTCCACCGGTGTGGTGGTCGTCCTGGGCATCCGGATCTTCTCCAACGCGGCGGCCATCCGCCGCCATGTCTTCCGGGCGTGACAGCACGATGAGTGACGACCACAACGACGAGACGCCGAAGGCCACGCCGCCCGAGGAGCCGGAGGAGACCGTGCCGGCGCCGCCGGCCGCGGCAGGCCGGGAGCGGCTGAAGGCCGGCCTGTGGCCGCCGAGGGTGACGCGGGCGCAGCTGATCGTGGCGCTGCTGCTGTTCGTCCTGGGCCTCGGCCTGGCCATCCAGGTCCGTTCCACCAGCGACAACAGCGCGTTGCGCGGGGCGCGCCAGGAGGACCTGGTACGGATCCTCGACGAGCTGGACAACCGTACGCAGCGGCTCCAGGACGAGAAGCAGCGCCTGGACAGTCAGCGGACCGAGCTCGAGAACAGCTCGAACCAGGCCGAAGAGGCCCGTAAGCAGACCGAGCAGAAGGCGCAGCAGCTCGGTGTGCTGGCCGGCACGGTCGCCGCCCAGGGGCCCGGGATCATCCTGACGATCCGCGACCCGAAGGGGGCCGTTCAGTCGGACACGCTGCTCGACACCCTCCAGGAGCTGCGGGCGGCGGGCGCGGAGGCCATCCAGATCAACGATGTGCGGGTCGTCGCTGCCACGTACTTCACCCAGAGCGGCAGCAGCGTGGAGATCGACGGCAAGAAGGTCACGCAGCCGTACCGGTTCAAAGTCATCGGCAATCCACAGGATCTGGAGCCGGCGCTCAACATCCCCGGCGGAGTGGTGCAGACTCTGGAGAAGGAGCAGGCCACAGCGGATGTGACGCGATCGAAGAAGATCATTGTGGATGCCTTGCGGCCGTCGAAGGCGCCTGACTACGCTCAGTCGTCATCCTAGTGAGAACGCGACGAGTGGGGGTACTCGGGCGAGGGCAAGAGAAAGCGGGGGGTCGCCGCATGCGCCGGGTGGTGCGTGATGGAAACTGTGTGTTGGTCGTGACTGAGGGTTCGTCCTGCCCCACGGGCGGGTCTATGTCATTCAAGGGGAATCGCCCGTGAAGTTGTTCGGAAAGTTGTTCGGAAAAAGGGCGCGGCAGGAGCGTGACAGTGCCACCGCGCGGCACCGCGCTCCGCGACACGCGCAGGATGAGGGCACGGGCGAGGAGCGCCCGCTGTTCCGGAATGACCGCGCCGGGGCCCCCGGGTCCGGTGGCGACATTTCGGGTGGTCATGGCGTGGCTTCTGTTGACCCTGCCGCGTCCGGGCGCATAGGTTTCGAGACACCATCAACCTCGAATGCGGGTGGAGGGTCCTTGCCGGTCTGTACGAGGTGCGGGCACCGCAATGCGGAGGCGAGTCGCTTCTGCTCCAACTGTGGCGCGCCGCTGCGCGGCGGGGGCCCCGAGCGGGCGTCCGAGACCACCTCGACGATCTCCATCTCAGGGCTTGAGGCGTACGAGGCCGAGGCCACCGGTCAGACCGTGATCCCGTCGCTGTCCGTGGAGGCCCAGGCCGCCGTGGACGCGCTGCCGCCGGGCTCGGCGCTGCTGATCGTCCGGCGCGGTCCGAACTCGGGGAGCCGCTTCCTGCTGGACGGTGAGCTGACCACGGCGGGCCGTCACCCGGAAAGCGACATCTTCCTGGACGACGTGACCGTCTCACGGCGGCATGTGGAGTTCCGGCGCGGCCCCGACGGCGGCTTCACCGTCTCCGACGTGGGCAGCCTCAACGGCACCTACGTCAACCGGGAGCGGATCGACGCGGTGCCGCTGGCCAATGGCGACGAGGTGCAGATCGGAAAGTACCGACTGGTCTTCTACGCGAGCCAGCGAGGTATCTGACCGCATCCGACCCGCGAGGGAAGGTCCATGCTTCGTACACCGTCGGGCGGTGCCGGAAACGGCACCGCCTCCACGGACGGCAGACTCCTGAGCATCGGGGCGGTGCTCAGCCAGCTGCGCGACGAGTTTCCCGAGGTCACCATCTCCAAGATCCGTTTTCTGGAGGCGGAGGGCCTGGTGGAGCCGCAACGGACCCCGTCGGGGTACCGGAAGTTCGCGGTGCGTGATGTCGAGCGGCTCGGCCATATCCTGCGGATGCAGCGCGACCACTATCTGCCGCTCAAGGTGATCCGGGAGCATCTCGACGCCCTCGACCGGGGAGAGCCGCCCCCGGCCATCGCAGGGAGGGGGCCCCAGCCGCTGCCCGCGCAGGCAGACCACCGTGACCTGCTGGACCGTCCGGCGGAGCCGGAGGTGGCGGGGCTGCGGATCGGCCGTGGGGAGCTCATCGCCGCCACCGGCGCGGACGAGGACGAGCTGGCGCAGTGGGAGTCGTACGGGCTGGTCGAGGCCGGCCCGGACGGCGACTACGACGCCGAATCGGTGAACATCGGCAAACTGATCGCCGAGCTGGGCCGCTTCGGCCTGGAGCCGCGCCACCTGCGGGCCGTGAAGGCCGCCGCGGACCGGGAGGCCGGTCTGGTCGAACAGGTGGTCGCTCCGCTGCGCAGACACCGCAATCCGCAGACCAGGACGCATGCGGAAAGCACTGCCCGGGAGCTGACGGCGCTGTCGGTGCGGCTGCACGCCGCACTGCTCCAGTCGGCGCTGCGGGTGCGGCTGTTCTGACCGCCGGCGGGCCCCGGGGAGGGCGGCGACCGGGTCCCCGACTACCCAAACCTGCCGGGCACGTCCTAGGGTTGCTGTGTGAACGAGCTCGATGTCGTGGGTGTCCGGGTGGAAATGCCCTCCAATCAGCCAATCGTGCTCCTGCGCGAGGTGGGGGGCGACCGCTACCTGCCGATCTGGATCGGGCCCGGGGAGGCCACAGCCATCGCTTTCGCGCAGCAGGGGATGACCCCGGCGCGGCCGCTGACCCATGATCTGTTCAAGGATGTGCTCGAGGCTGTCGGTCAGACGCTGGCCGAGGTCAGGATCACGGACCTTCGGGAGGGCGTCTTCTACGCCGAGCTGGTGTTTGCCAGCGGTGTCGAGGTCAGCGCCCGCCCCTCCGACGCCATAGCGCTGGCGCTGCGCACCGGGACCCCGATCTACGGGAGTGAGGGCGTGCTGGACGACGCGGGCATCGCCATCCCGGACGAGCAGGAGGACGAGGTGGAGAAGTTCCGCGAGTTCCTCGACCAGATCTCGCCGGAGGACTTCGGCACGAGCAGCCAGTGACCTTTACGCCGCCCGGCTTGCGACCATTCGCCTAGCGATACCCCTCGGGTGGACACGCGAAACCACTCTTGGGGTTGATATCACTCGGCGTGCCGAGCGTGGCGATCGTTGACGCACCCGGAGTGACTGCCTACCGTCGAGGAGGTAAGTCCCAACGGCACGTGCACGCGCCCGGAGGGATGAGAAGGGACGGAGGTCGGCGTGATCAGCACCGGCGACGGAATGGCCGCAGGCGGCCCGTATCCGCTGCGTGGGGCCCTGGCCCGGCACTCCGCGATGGCAGCCGGCGGGGGCGGCGGTGAGCCGTCCGCACCTGCACCTGCCCCCGTACCGGGCCCCGGGCCGGAGACGGCATCCGAGACCATCGGCTACCGCGGCCCCACGGCCTGCGCTGCCACCGGCATCACCTACCGCCAGTTGGACTACTGGGCCCGCACCGGACTGGTCGAGCCGAGCATCCGGCCTGCGTACGGATCGGGCACCCAGCGGCTCTACAGCTTCCGGGACGTGGTCGTCCTCAAGATCGTCAAGCGGCTGCTCGACACGGGCGTGTCCCTGCAGAACATCCGCACCGCCGTCCAGCACCTGCGCTCCTCCGGGCCCGGCGAGCTGGCCCGGATGACGCTGATGAGCGACGGCGCCACGGTCTACGAGTGCTCGTCCCCCGACGAGGTGGTCTCGCTGCTCCAGGGCGGCCAGGGCATCTTCGGGATCGCCGTCGGCGTGGTCTGGCGCGAGGTTGAGAGCGTGCTCGCGCAGTTGCACGGCGAGCGGGTCGACACCGGCGAGACCCTGGCGGGGCACAACCCGGCCGACGAGCTGGCGCGGCGCCGCAACCGCGCGGGATAGGCGTCGCGGTACAGCCGTCGTACACACGTACGGCGAGTGTCAGTGGCGTGAGGCAGCATCGGTACTGTGAGAAGCGCGCCGACGATCCTGCACCTCGACATGGACGCGTTTTTCGCTGCCGTCGAGCAGGCGTCGAAGCCGAGTCTTCGGGGGAAGCCGGTCGTCGTCGGTGGCCTCGGACCGCGCGGAGTGGTCGCGACGGCGTCGTACGAGGCCCGGGTGCACGGCGTGCACTCGGCCATGGCCATGGCGCACGCCCGGCGGCTGTGCCCGAACGCGGCGTATCTGATCCCGCGCTTCGAGCTCTACCGTCAGGTCAGCGACGTGGTGATGGGGCTGCTGGGGGAGCTGTCACCGCTGGTGGAGCCGCTGAGCCTCGACGAGGCCTTCGTCGACCTGGAGGCGGGTGGGATCGGCGACCGGCCCCGGGCGGTGGCGGAGAAGCTGCGGGCCGACATCAGGGCGGCCACCGGGCTTACGGCATCGGTGGGCCTCGCGGCGTCCAAGCTGCTCGCCAAGATCGCCTCGGAGGAGGCCAAGCCGGACGGCCTGGTCGTCGTCGACCCCGGCACCGAGCGCGCGCTGCTCGACCCCATGACGGCCCGCACACTTCCGGGGGTCGGCCCGGCCACCGCCGAGCACCTGCGCCGGGCCGGGCTCGCCACGATCGCGGAGGTACGGCACGCGGGGGAGGCGGAGCTCGTACGGCTGCTGGGCAAGGCGCACGGCGCGTCGCTGTACGCCATGGCCGCGGGCCTGGACGACCGGCCGGTGGTCGCGGAGCGGGAGCACAAGTCGATCTCGGTCGAGGACACCTTCGACGTCGACCTGACGGACCGGATACGTGTCAGGACCGAGCTGGACCGGCTGGCCGACCGGTGCGTGAAGCGGCTGCGGGGCGCCGGGCGGTCAGGGCGGACCGTGGTGATCAAGGTGCGGCGCTTCGACTTCAGCACGCTCACCCGCTCCGAGACGCTGCGGGCCCCGACCGACGACCCGGCGGTCGTCCGCGAGACGGCCGGGCGGCTGATCGAGGCCGTGGACACGACCGGCGGGGTCCGGCTGCTCGGGGTGGGCGTCTCGGGGCTCGCCGACTTCACCCAGGAGGATCTGTTCGCCCAGGCGGCGGAGGCCGTGGCCGCCGACGAGGCGATCGACAGCCCCACGGTGGCGGCCACCCCGGCGGACGAGCCGGCGCCGATCCGGCGCTGGCTGCCCGGGCAGGACGTACGGCATGCCGTGTACGGCGCCGGTTGGGTGCAGGGCAGTGGCGTCGGCCGGGTCACCGTACGGTTCGAGGAGCCGTGGTCGCTGGTGCCGGGAAGGGTGCGGACCTTCCCGGTGGAGGCGCCTGACCTGGAGCCGTCGGAGCCGCTGCCACTGGTACGGCGGTCGGAGTGACCTCGCCGCTCAGCTTTCGCCCGCCAGGGTGCCGAAGTCGTGGTCGGCCGTGCCGTCGGGGAACGGGACCTCCAGGCCGTAGTGGTGGTAGAGCTGGAGCTCCTGCTCGGGGGAGAGGTGGCGGCCGACGCCGAAGTCGGGGGCGTCCTTGATGAGGGCCTTGTCGAAGGGGACGCGAAGGTGGTCCTCGACGAACTCGCTGGGCTCCAGGGGGACGAAGGCGTCACGGCTGAAGAGGCCGGTCCGGACGGCGGCCCATTCGGGCCGGCCGGTCGCGTCGTCGAGGTAGACCTCGTCGACGGTGCCGATCTTCACTCCGTTGATGTCGAAGGCCCTGCGGCCGATCAGGCTGCGCGGATCGATACCGGTCTGCACGGTTCCTCCAACTGCTCGTAATTGATCCTATTTAGTCACGAAAGCCACCTTCTGTCACATGTCGGCGTCGGGAGTCGCGCTGGTAGGCTGGCAGCGGCCGCAGACCCCGTGCGGGAGAGTCCCGGCAGTGCAGGCAAGCCGGGCGCCGAAGGAGCAACTCCTCCCCGGAATCTCTCAGGCATCCGTACCGCATGGGTGAGGTCACTCTGGAAAGCAGGAAGAGTCTCAGGACACTGACGTCCTCGGGGCGCTGCCTCACCGACGGTGAAAGTCGTTCCGCTCGCGCGGGGCGGTGAAGCTCTCAGGTTCAGATGACAGAGGGGGAGGCCCCAATCGAGTCAGGCCAGTGCGTCAGACCAGGAGGCCTCCGCAGATGACCGCCAACCGCATCCCACTCTCCGAGCTGGAGCGCGGCATTCCCTTCGCCGGCCGCCACATCGGCCCCGACCGGGCAGCCCAGGCCAAGATGCTCGCCCAGATCGGCTACGGCTCGCTCGACGAGCTGACCGCCGTCGCCGTGCCGGCCGCCATCAAGAGCGCCCAGGCACTGAGCCTTCCGGCCGCCCGCACCGAGGCCGACGTCCTGGCCGAGCTGCGCTCGCTGGCCGACCGCAACCAGGTGCTGCACCCGATGATCGGCCTCGGCTACTACGGCACCTTCACCCCGCCGGTGATCCTGCGCAACGTCATGGAGAACCCGGCCTGGTACACGGCCTACACGCCCTACCAGCCGGAGATTTCGCAGGGCCGCCTGGAGGCGCTGCTCAACTTCCAGACCGTGGTCGCCGACCTCACCGGACTCCCCACCTCCGGCGCGTCGCTGCTCGACGAGGGCACCGCCGCCGCCGAGGCGATGGCCCTGTCCCGCCGGGTCGGCAAGATCAAGGACGGCGTCTTCCTGGTCGACGCCGACACCTTCCCGCAGACCACCGCCGTCATCCAGACCCGTGCCGAGCCCACCGGCGTCGAGGTGGTCGTCGCCGACCTGTCCGACGGCATCCCGGCCGAGGTCGCCGAGCGCGGTGTCTTCGGCGTCCTGCTGCAGTACCCGGGCGCCTCCGGTGCCGTACGCGACCTCAAGCCGGTCATCGAGCAGGCGCACGGCCTCGGCGCGGTCGTCACCGTCTCCGCCGACCTCCTCGCGCTGACCCTGCTCACCTCGCCCGGCGAGCTGGGCGCGGACATCGCCGTCGGCACCACCCAGCGCTTCGGCGTACCCATGGGCTTCGGCGGCCCGCACGCCGGATACATGGCGGTGCGCGCGCAGTTCGCCCGCAGCCTGCCCGGCCGTCTGGTCGGTGTCTCGGTCGACGCCGACGGCAACAAGGCGTACCGGCTGGCCCTGCAGACCCGCGAGCAGCACATCCGCCGCGAGAAGGCCACCAGCAACATCTGCACCGCGCAGGTGCTGCTCGCCGTCATGGCCGGGATGTACGCGGTCTACCACGGCCCCGACGGCCTGCGCGGCATCGCCCGCCGCACCCACCGCTACGCCGCGATCCTCGCCCAGGGGCTGCGGGACGGCGGCGTCGAGGTCACCACGGACGCCTTCTTCGACACGATCACCGCCCGCGTGCCGGGCCGCGCCGCCGAGGTGGTGGCCACCGCCCGCGACGCGGGAGTCAACCTGCGCCAGGTGGACGCGGATCTGGTCGGCATCGCCTGTGACGAGACCACGGGCCGCGACCAGCTCACCGCGGTCTGGGGCGCGTTCGGCGTCAGCGGTGAGGTCGACGCGCTGGACGCGGCGACCGAGGACGCGGCTCCGGCCGCCCTGCTGCGCACCGACGACTTCCTCACCCACCCGGTCTTCCACCAGTACCGCTCCGAGACCTCGATGCTGCGCTACCTGCGCCGCCTCGCCGACCGGGACTACGCGCTGGACCGGGGCATGATCCCGCTCGGCTCCTGCACGATGAAGCTCAACGCGACCACCGAGATGGAGCCGGTCACCTGGCCCGAGTTCGGCGCGCTGCACCCCTTCGCGCCGGCCGAGCAGGCCGCCGGCTACCTCACGCTCATCCGTGGGCTGGAGGAGCAGCTGGCCGAGGTCACCGGCTACGACAAGGTCAGCCTCCAGCCCAACGCCGGATCGCAGGGCGAGCTGGCGGGCCTGCTGGCCGTCCGCGCCTACCACCGGGCCAACGGCGACACGCAGCGCACGGTCTGCCTGATCCCGTCCTCGGCGCACGGCACCAACGCCGCCAGCGCCGTGATGGCCGGCATGAAGGTCGTGGTCGTCAAGACCAGCGACGACGGCGAGGTCGACATCACCGACCTGCACGCCAAGATCGAGCAGTACGGCGCCGAACTGGCCGTCCTGATGGTCACCTACCCCTCCACACACGGCGTGTTCGAGGAGCACATCGGCGACATCTGCGCGGCCGTGCACGACGCGGGCGGCCAGGTGTACGTGGACGGCGCGAACCTCAACGCCCTTGTGGGGCTTGCCAAGCCGGGCCACTTCGGCGGCGACGTGTCGCACCTGAACCTGCACAAGACCTTCTGCATCCCGCACGGCGGCGGCGGCCCCGGCGTCGGTCCGGTCGCGGTCCGCGCCCACCTGGCGCCGTACCTCCCGAACCACCCGCTGCAGCCCGAGGCCGGTCCGGCGACCGGCGTCGGCCCGGTCTCGGCGGCGCCCTGGGGCTCGGCGGGCATCCTGCCGATCTCGTGGGCGTACGTACGTCTCATGGGCGCCGAGGGGCTCAAGGCCGCCACGCAGGTCGCGGTGCTGGGCGCCAACTACGTGGCCAAGCGGCTCGAACCGCACTACCCGGTGTTGTACACCGGCCCCGGTGGGCTGGTGGCGCACGAGTGCATCATCGACCTGCGACCGCTGACCAAGGAGACGGGCGTGACGGTCGACGACGTAGCCAAGCGCCTGATCGACTACGGCTTCCACGCGCCGACGATGTCGTTCCCGGTGGCCGGGACGCTGATGATCGAGCCGACGGAGAGCGAGGATCTGGCGGAGCTGGACCGCTTCTGCCAGGCCATGATCGCGATTCGCGGCGAGATCGAGAAGGTGGGCGCCGGCGGCTGGCCGGCGGACGACAACCCGCTGCGCAACGCACCGCACACCGCCGCCGCGCTCGGCGGTGAATGGGAGCACGCGTACTCCCGCGAGGAAGCCGTGTTCCCGGCCGGGGTGTCGGTTGCGGACAAGTACTGGCCGCCGGTGCGCCGTATCGACGGCGCCTACGGCGACCGGAATCTGGTCTGCTCGTGCCCGCCGCTGGACGAGTACGAGGCGTAGCCAGCAGCTGTCAGGCGGCCGTCACGATGAGCTCGACGCCGAGAGGCCGGTGCGGTGCGATGATCTGCCCGTCGGGCAGGAGTTCGCCGGTGTCCTCGAAGAGGAGGACGCCGTTGCACAGCAGGCTCCAGCCCTGCTCCGGGTGGTGGGCGACCACCTGGGCGGCCTCCCGGTCGGGGCTGGTGGCGGACGGGCAATGCGGCTTGTGCTGGCACATGGACGGTGTCTTTCGCTGCGTTTGGTGTGATGTGCGGCCGGCTGGGGTAAGTACCTTCTTCATGACCGTGCCCCCGTTTCGTGCGGTCGGGTCCAGTGTTGCCCTACTGACGTGATTCCGCAGGCATTTCGTGTGAGCTTTTCTTGTTAGTTGGGGACGCATTCACCCGCGCGGGCGGTTGCTCGCACAAAGCAACACCCCCGTGACCGTATGGTCACGGGGGTGTCCGCTTTGCCGCCCTCTCTTCCGTCAGGCACTCGTTCCCAGCAGGGGGGCGGGAGCCAGCCGCAGAGTGAGCACCGGGACCAGGTCGGACAGCCGGTGAATGCGGTGCGCGGCGATCCCGGGCGGAGCAGGGGCGAGCGGGATCAGCAGATCGCCCGCCGCCGGCTGCGCGGTCGCGGCATCGGCCGTGACATCGCTGTGCAGCCACAGGGTCATCATGTACAGCCCCGGCACGGACAGCAGATGCGGCTGGTACGTGGCCGCCAGGGGCTCCGCCTGCCGCAACGCCCGTTCCGTAGAGAGCAGATACGGACCCTCGCAGAAGTGCGAGAAGGCCCATCCGTCGGGAGTGTGCACGGTCTCACCGGCCGCGATCTGCTCGCCGGCGCGGATGTGGAAGCGCCAGCCGGTGAGCCGGGCGCGAGGCAACTGGTACGAAGGCGCGGTCACGGCAGCCACCGGACTCGCGGGTTCCAGAACGTGCATGGGAAGCGGGTGCTCGGGTACGAGCGGTCCCGTGGCGGAGCGCAGCGCCGGGGTGCGCGCCTCGCGGACAGCGGTGGGTGAGCTCAGTGCGGCCAGGACGCTCCGCAGAGCTGGGGCGGGTGCTGGGGGTACCTGCAGCGGCATGGTGGGCGGCCTCTCATCGGGAGACACGGCGGTACACGGCGGGTGCGGACGGCACTGTCAGCTGCGACCTGGGCCCAGGCAGGGAAAGGTGTGGGCATGCGGATCCCCACCCGTGGCCGGATGCCTGCGGGGCGCTTCCGGCGGGTCGCGGAGTCTCTGCCATATGTGCGGAGTTTATACGATGCGTGTTCGCTCAGTGTTTCGGCTAGCAGTCATCAGGATTACGGGCAAGGCGCTATTCCGCCGCCCTGGCGTGCAATTTTCTCCGTATTTACGGGGAAATGCACAGCGCACACCGGGTCTTCCCGGGCTGCTGCGGATGGCTGAATCTCGTCGGTCTTTATCACGAGGCCTGCGATCGCCTCCGTGGATACCGCGCCATGCCAGCGGAATGTGCCCGACAACTCTTGCGGAGCAAGCTTAGCGGTTGAGCGGCTCGTATGGGGAAGGTTTGAGGGGCGTTGTCGATCTTAAGGCTGGGCATCATCCGTTCACCGACCGTTCGAGGAGGGACACCCCATGGGGGAAAAGGTCGTAGCCACCGGGTTCGACCTGTCCGACCGCCTGCGCTACCGCCGGAAGTTGCGGCAGTGCCTGGTGGGGCTGGAGCGGCTGCTGGACGAGAAGCGCTTCGATCGGCCACGCAATCTCATGGGTCTGGAGATCGAGCTGAATCTCACGGATTCCGACGGGCTGCCGCGCATGATGAACGAGGAGGTGCTGGAGCGCATCGCGAGCCGGGATTTCCAGACCGAACTCGCTCAGTTCAATATCGAAGTGAATATCGCGCCGCACCGGCTCTCCGGCCGTGTCCTCGACCGGCTCGCCGAAGAGCTGCGTATGGGATTGGGATATGCCGATCGCAAGGCCAACGAGGTCGGGGCCCATATCGTCATGGCCGGCATCCTGCCGACCCTCGGCGCCCAGGACCTGGTGTCCGCCAACCTCTCCCGCGCCGACCGGTACATGCTGCTCAACGACCGGATACTGGCCGCCCGAGGCGAGGACATCAGCCTCGACATCGTCGGCGTCGAGCGGCTCACCACGACCTCCGCCTCGATCGCCCCCGAGGCCGCCTGCACCTCGATGCAGATGCATCTGCAGGTCACCCCGGCCCGCTTCGCCGCCGTGTGGAACGCGGCGCAGGTGGCCGTCGCGCCGCAGATCGCGATGGGCGCCAACTCCCCTTTCCTGTTCGGCCGCGAACTGTGGAGCGAGACCCGGGTTCCGCTGTTCCTGCAGGCCACCGACACCAGGCCCGAGGAGCTGCGGACCCAGGGCGTACGCCCGATCACCTGGTTCGGCGAGCGCTGGATCGCCGGCGCGTTCGACCTCTTCGAGGAGAACGTACGGTACTTCCCGTCCCTGCTGCCGATCTGCGAGGACGAGGACCCGCTGCGGGTGCTGGACGAGGGCGGGGTGCCGCAGCTGAAGGAACTCACCCTGCACAACGGCACCATCTACCGCTGGAACCGTCCGGTCTACGCGGTCGTGGACGGCGTACCGCACCTGCGGGTCGAGAACCGGGTGATGCCCGCCGGGCCCACGGTCGCCGATGTGATCGCCAACGCCGCCTTCTACTACGGCCTGGTCCGCGCGCTCGCCGAATCCCCCCGTCCGGTCTGGAGCCGGCTGCCCTTCGCCGCCGCCGAGGCGAACTTCGACGCCGCCTGCCGCGACGGCATCGACGCGGTGCTGCGGTGGCCCCGCAACGGCCGGGCCGGTTCCCTCACCGAGGTCTCCGCCGTCGACCTGGTCCGCGACGAACTGCTGCCGCTCGCCGCCGCCGGGCTGGACGGCTGGGGCATCGACCCGGTGGACCGGGACCACTACCTCGGCATCATCGAGGGGCGGTGTGCCCGCCGTACCAACGGGGCGACCTGGCAGCGGGACGCCTTCCACCGCGAGCTGGGGCGCGGCCTCGACCGGCAGCGGGCGCTGGCCGCGATGACCCTGCGCTACTGCGAGTTGATGCACTCCGGGGAGCCGGTCCACGAGTGGCCGGAGTGACGGCCAGGAGGTCCTACGAGGTGGCGGTGGCGCCCGTGGAGGCGTCCACCACGGCTTTCAGCAGCACCTGGTGGATCTGCGCGGGGTCGCTGACCCGGTAGGCGGCGCCGCCGGTGGCCTTGGCCATGCGGTCGCACGCGGCCTTGTCGGCGTCCGGCCCGATGGCGATGGCGATCAGGGGGATCGGGCGTTCGGGGTCGCCGAGCTTCTTGAGCCGGCCGGTCAGGGCGTCGAGGGAGATGCTGCCGGGATCCTCGTTGGCGCCGTCGGTCAGGATGACGACCGCGTTGAACTCGCCCGGCGTGTAGTTCTTCCGGGCGTCCTGGTAGATCGCCAGCGCCGAGTCGTACAGCCCGGTCGCCCCGTCCTGCACCGGCTTGAGCGAGCCGAAGGCCGAGGTCAGCCGGGAGCGCTGGGTGGTGCCCTGTCCGGTGGTGTCGCCGAGCGCCCGGGCGGGGACCAGCTCCTTGTAGTCCCGGCTGCCGTCGAGCCGCCGGGCGAACTCCCACAGGCCGATCTCGTCGTCCGGGGTGAACTGCGACAGGGCCTGCAGCAGCGAGGCCTTGGTCACCTCCATCCGCGACTGCCCGCCCGAGCCGGGCACCGTCCGCGCCATGGAGAAGGAGGCGTCCACGACCGTGATCAGCCGGGCGTTCTGCACGGTGATCAGCCAGAGCGTACGGACCCGCTTCAACTCCTGCGCCGAGGGCACGTCGACCGGACGGTCGTCCACCGGCTGAGGGGTACGGCCGCCCGCCTTCGCCAGCACCGCGGCGACCGGTTGCCCCTCCGGGGTGCGGAAGCCCTCCGCCGCCAGCCGGCGCAGGCCGTCCTTGCTCTGCAGCAGCGCCATGAAGCGGGTGGCGGCGCGTTCGCGCTCGGTGCCGACCCGGTCGGGGTCGACGAGCGTGTACGGGTAGTCCAGATCCGCGGTGCCGTCCTTGGGGAAGAACAGGTCGAGCTTGGGCGCGTCACCGGGGGCGGCGTTGTGCTCGTAGGCGGCCTGTTCGGACACGATCAGTGCCTGGTTGCGCTTCGGGTTGTCCGACTCGTCCTTCGAGGCGTCGCCCGGCAGGGTCGCCACGATCTGGGCGTCCCCGGGTGCGGAGTGCTGGGCCAGCAGCTTCGCCAGGCCGGCGGTGCGGGTGTCGGTGTCGCCGCCGCCCTGCCGGGCGATCGAGGCGTTCAGCATGGCGAGGGCGAGCAGGCCGGTGGCGCTGCGCGACGGGTCGGCGGCGCCGAGCCGCAGGTCCTTGCTGCTTGCGGCCGCCGAGGTCAGCTCGGCCCAGGTGTACGTCTTCTCCGGCCACCCCAGCTGCTTGGCCTGCGCCGCGACGGTCCCCACCACGATCGGCGACGACGCGACGTTGCCGATCGTCGTCACCGGGGTGCTGCTCCCGCCGGCGTCGGCCAGGCCAACCCAGGCGCTCGAGTCCGGGACCCACACCTCGAAGTCGGAGCCGTCCGAGCTCCCGCTGCCGAGGGAAGCGGAGACCTCCGACGCCGTCCGCTCCGTCACCGTCACGTCCAGGCACTGCCCGTCGGACTTGACCGCGGTGCGGCGGGCCTCGCGGGCCACCTGGCTCAGGGCCGGGGCGACGTCCGGTGACGCGGCGACCCGCAGCCGGACCGTGCCCGCGCCGCAGGTACCGCCGAAGGACAGCAGCCCGTCGCGGATGGCGGCGAACGTCCCTGTGCCCACCGTGAGTACGAGAACGGTGGCGATCCCGATCGTACGGCGGCGGGCCCGCTGTGCCGCGGAGGGCTCGGGCGTGGTCGAATCAGCGGGGACTCGGTGACGTCCCATGGTGCTTCCCCCCGGAAGGTCTGCGCGATCATCGCACTTGTTTTCGAGTTTTCGAGGACCCTAGCGGGGGCGGATCCGGGGATGCGGCAGGATGGCGAAAATGGAGGTTTATGTGCGCGGAGAGCAGTCAGTCGGGACCGCCGCCCCCTCGATGGAGCGACGCACGCTGCGCAGTGAGACTCTGCTCGTGCTCGCCCTCTCACTGGGCGCGAGCGCACTGTCCTCCCTGATCAGCTTTATCGGCTCGATCACCAGACCCGGTGCCCTGAAGAACCAGGCCGCCACCCTCGTCGCCTCCCAGGCTCCGGGACGCCCGTGGCTGGATCTCGCCTGGCAGCTGTTCGGAATTGCGACGGCGCTCGTCCCCGTCGCGCTCGTCGCGCATCTGCTGGCGCGCGAGAGGGTCGGAATGCCCGTCATCGGGTTCGACCTGCGCAAGCCGCGCTGGGACCTGGGCGCCGGGACGGTCGTCGCGGCGGCCATCGGCGGCACCGGGCTGGCGTTTTACCTGGTGGTGCGGGCGGCCGGCGCCAACCTGACGGTGGTGCCGGAGTCGCTGCCCGACGTGTGGTGGAAGATCCCGGTGCTGATCCTGTCGGCCGTGCAGAACGCCGTGCTGGAGGAGGTCATCGTCGTCGGCTATCTGCTGCGCCGGCTCGGCCAGTTGGGCTGGACCCCGACCGCCGCCCTGGCCGCCAGCGCGCTGCTGCGCGGCTCGTACCACCTGTACCAGGGCATCGGCGGGCTGCTCGGCAACATGGCGATGGGCGTCGTCTTCGTCCTGCTCTACCGGCGCTGGGGGCGGGTCGGGCCGCTGGTCGCGGCCCACTCCCTGATCGACATCGTGGCCTTCGTGGGCTACGCGCTGCTCGCGGGCAAGGTCGGGTGGCTGCCGACGGCCTAGTGCCCCTCCCGGCAAGCTTTGCCCTGTCGCACCGCCCAGCACGCACGCTCGCGGCGTTGGCCAAAAGCCCTGGTAGCTCTCCCCCAGCCTTCGGCCGGGAGGTACCCCCACCCCCAAGCTCTCGGCTTCGCTCGAGCAGGG
>NZ_JBHYXC010000074.1:0-19128 GCF_042751495.1 Streptomyces sp. NPDC059373
GCTGGGCGGCGCCCCGGGCAGGCGGGACTGGTCGAGCAGGCCTCCAGTCCTACAGGCGGCGCCAGCCGGCGGAGGCGGAGGAGAAGCCGCCGAAGAGGATCAGGCCGACGGCGACGGCGAGCCAGGGGCCGGCGGGGGTGGTGGCGAAGCTGCGGAGGGTGGCGTCCATGCCCTTGGCCTGGTGGGGGTCGAAGCGGATGGCGGCGACCAGTACGAAGACGCCGGCGGCCGCGAAGACGGCGCGCCGCGCCGCCGGCGACGCCGAGGCCGGCGACCGCGTGCGCCTCCGGATCAGCGCCACCCGTCCGCTGTTTCAGGTGGCCGACGCGCACCGACGGATCGAAAGCAGGCGGGGTAAACGGCAACTCGTCCTGCAAAGTAGAACGGTGAGCGAGACCGATGAAGTTCAGGGATGGTTCTGGTCTACATACCGGTGCCGGGCTTGTCGGACGCTGTCCTCGAGGGCCTGCATCAGGTCGATGACGGGCTGTGGCTCGGGAGGCTCCGCCCATGCCGAGCCTTCGAGTTTCGCCGTCACGACCTGTTCGAGGGCCGCTCCGTACTCGTCATGCAGAGCCGTGATGTCCACCCCGGCCAGCTGCCCGATCAGCACTTCGGCGAGCTCCAGCTCCCGCTCGGTGACCGGTGCGGGCGAGGCGAGGTCGCCGGGCTCACGGAGCTCCTGGGGCCACCGCAGCGCGTGCACGACCAGAACACCGCGGCGCGGGCGCAGCACGGCCAGGCGCTCGCGGGTGCGGACGGCGAACGTGGCGATGCCGACGCGGCCGGTGCGGGCGAGGGCTTCGACCAGGAGCGCGTACGGGCGCTGGGCGACGGGTCCGTCCGGGGCCTCCCAGCCCCTGCCGATCTCGGCCTCGCTGACCTCGCAGGCCTCCGCCTCGCACACCCTGCGATGCCGAATTCTGGAACCGTCGGCCGCATGGACCTGGTGCATCCGCGGCCTCGGATCCTCCGTCGCGGCATAGAGGCGCACCGGCACACTGACCTTCTCTGAACTAGGGCGCCGAGCAGTGAGTTCACGCGCCATCGATCCCGAGCAGCCAGCCCACACCTCGCCACAGCCCGTGGAGCGCGGCGACGGCCGGCCGGGAGCCGACGACTATGGACAGGCAACTTGATCCTGGGTGGGTGCCGCGTCGCGTTCGCGGTTGGCAGTACGGATCCAGGCGGGATGCAGGACCGCGAGGACCAGGCATGCGGAGGCCATCGCGCTCCAGAGGCCGGCCGCTCCGGCGTGCTCGAGCAACTGTGTACCGACGAGCGGGGCGACGATCCCGCCGATGCCCCAGCTGGTGCCGTAGACCGCCAGGTACCGACCCTTTCCGCCGACCGGGGCGAGGCTTGCGACGAATGCGTACGCGCGGCCCACGAGGAGCAGGTCCCCCACGCTCCACACGATGGTTGCTGTGACGTAGGCGAGCAGGCCGTGGGCAAGTGCGTATCCGGCGAGTCCGAGCGCCAGCAGGAGATAGCCGGCGGCGAAGGCGGCAGGTGCTGGGAGTGTGGCGAGTCGGTTGAGCCGCAGCAGTGGCTGTCCGGCGGTGATGGTGAGGGCGGACGTGGTGAACAGCAGCCCGGCGTCGGCTGGTTGCAGTCCGCGTAGTTCCAGGGAGAGTGGCAGCGCGATCATGATCTGGAGATAGACCACGGCGAACAGCGTCCCTGCCGTAAGCATTATGAGCAACGAGCGATCCCGCCAGGGTGCGACGGAGACTGTCTGCTGGGTTGCTTCCTTCCCGGTGCGGTGGTCTGCGGGGAGGATCAGGTGCACGGTCAGCGCGCAGAGCAGGCAGGTGAGGGCGTCGACCAGGAACAGCCACCGCAGGTCCCAGCGCCCCAGCCCGGCCGCCAGCAGACCCGCGCCCATGCCAGCTACTGCCAGAGCTGCGTTCAGCAGGCCGTAGGCGCGGACCTGTTCACCCGGCGCCACCACATCCGCGATCATGGCTTGGCTGGGCGGCTCGTAGATCTCGAAGGCCAGCCCCATTAGCACTGCAAAGCAGGCTGCCGGCACCAAACCGTTGGACGCGGCGATGCCCAGTTGCGCTACCGCGCATCCTGTCAGCCCGACCACGATCGTGCGGCGCCGACCGATTCGGTCGGCCAGGCGACCGCCGATCAGACGCGAGGGAATGGTGGCGAGTCCGAAGGCGGCGCTGATGTACCCGGCGACGCTGGTGCTGGCACCGAAGCTCGTCGTGATCAGCACGGTGAGGAACGACAGGGAGAACGCCCCCAGCCGGTTCACCGCCCGTGCCGCAATCAGCAACCGCACCGCCCGCGGCAAATGCTTCCCGCCCTGTGCAGACCTCACGAACCCCCCTCGCGCGTGACCAGCGAAACGGATATCGTCGGTCGCGTACGGACGCTAGACGCCGAAGGAGTGACCGGTCAAGTGATGTTCGATGGTCACGTGGTGACGCTGCTCGACGCGGCCGTCTCCCTCGTGAATGCGCTGACCGACGGCACCCGACAGGGCCGCCCCTACGCTGCTCCCCGCGCGGACCAGCTCTCCCTGGCGGTGCACGAGGCGCTGCCCCTGTCAGCGCATCGCTCCATGGTCGAGCCGGGCCACGCCGTCTATCTCGCGCAGACCGCACAGCAAATGCGGGCGGTGTTCGAGGCCGTCGACAGTGGCCACATCGATCAGGCGGCCCAGGCCGTGAATGCCCTACTGCGAACCTCTGGCGCCCGGCCTCAGCTCGATTGCGTCGAGGGCGAGCCCTGGCAGGTCCACTTTCACGGCTCCGAAGACAGCCTGGCCGTGGGTTGGAGTGCCGGATGCGCCACCGCTCTCGCCCTGGCGATCGGTAGCAACCTCGCTGGGCGTCTCGGCGTCTGCACGGCCCCGCAATGCGACCGCGTTTACGTGGACGCTTCGCGCAACGCCGTCCGACACTTCTGCTCCACAGCCTGCCGTAGCCGAGTCAAGGCAGCGGCCTTCAGGGCGCGTAAAGCGCACCTGAGCTGAGCTTTCGTCAGCTCAGGTGCGGCCAGGCCGAGTTCCCGGCATGTGAGGCAAACCCAGCTCTATCGTCTTGCCAGCCGATGCGCGGCGGTCGACTTGGGTCAGTTTGTCGATGGCTCCGGCAAGACTGACCCGGAGTCCCTCGATCTCGCCGAGCCAGCCTTCCCGTTCAGCCTCGGCGATCCGGTCTAGGAGGTTGTCGCGAATCTCCACCAGCCGGGCGCGCTGACTCGGCTCGGGCCTGAGGAGCGAGCAGCGCACGCTCGTTTGCGATGTCCCATGCTCAACATCAACCCCAAGATGCTGCCTCGCCTCGACGAGATCGAGACAGATCTCCTGGCTCGCCGGGCCCGTGCCGAGCAGGAGGGCTGGCTCGGAGAGATCGAGGGCATCGAGCTCACCCTCACCTTCCTCCGTCAGAAACGCGAAGAGAGCCAGCGGCTTGCTCGCATTGCGCCGGTCCATCTCGGCATGCCGGGTCTCCGATCCACCGAAGAAACGCTGTGACCTGCATCTTTGCGGCGTCTCGCGAGTGAGGATCCCGTGATGATGTGACGAGAATCTCCAGAGCTGCAGGATTTCGGCCGGTTGTGACTGAGCAGCTGACTTGGCTGCTCTGAGCACCACGGACAGCACGTTATCCACCGCATTGCGGTCATTCGTATTGGCCGTCCGCTGGTGTGACGCAGGTGGGCGTCCGGACGCAGCAGCACGAGTGATGACCGACGAGCAGTGCAACGCCGCGACCACGTGGTTCCTGAGAGGTCCCTGTGACCTGACCTGCGGTTCTGGCTGTGAAACGACCTCTTGCTAAGTGTGACACTTTCGGGCGCCATAGCGCGGTACAGAGTGAGCCGACTGGTCAGTCCCTGTCGCGGCCGAGCCACGGTGGCAGCGGCCCGACGTACCGGCGGTGCCCGCACGACACGATGCACGGGAGGCGTTATGGGAAGGGACTTTTGGCGGACGATCCAGATGGCTATTGAGAAGGACAACTGGACGGCCCGGCTTGTAGTAGTGCTCTGTACGACAGGAGCAGCCGTGCTCGGCGCTTACACGATCGGCGCTGCCAGGTAACCCGGGTCGGCAGCCGCGCGATGGGTACTCGGCCGCCTCCCTGCAGGAGAGGTCCCGGACGTCGCGCGGTGTCTGCCGCGCCGTGCACCCACGGCCGCTCGGGTACGTACTGGCGCTGGTCTGCGGGACGCACGCCCCATGACGCGCCGGAGTCCGGACTGCCCAACCACCCATCGGGCCGGTCTACGGGCCGGACGCCGTGGAGGGGGATCCTGCCGAGAAGCTGGAGGAGCCCGGCTCGTACCCCTTCACCCGTGGTGCCTATCCGTCGATGTACACCGGCCGTCCATGGACGATCCGCCAGTACGCCGGCTTTGGCATCTCCGTCGAGCCCAACCACGCTACAAGCAGCTGGGCGTCAGGCCCCGTCGGCAGCTGGCTCGGCTTGACATGGTGCAGAGAAGAAAACGCCACCACCTCAACAGGTCCATCCCGTACGAACGGATCGTCGACGCCGGCCTCGAGCACGCCTGCAACTCGGCAAAGAAGGACGCAACCGGAGCGATCACGGCCCCTTCCACGTCGAGCAGCACGTATGGCCGCATCGGGTTCGCCATCTCTACCAGCGCACCAGTCTCCGGCAGCACGAAGCTCGCCAGATCCCGGGCATCCCCGCCCGTCTCAAGCATGGCCGGGAAGCTAGCAGACGTAGCCTCTGACCTGCGTGTATTCGCTACTTAGTTCAGTCAACGTCACAGCCCACACGTCACGTGACGGGGCTGCTGGGCTGGTGCCGGCGCCTCCGGCAGGTCGCCGTCCGGGGCCGGTCCGTCGTTGCTGACGGGGTGTCCGGGCCGGCGAGAGAGCTGCATCACCGTGCGGCGGCCGCGCGGGAGGAGGCGGCCGGGCTCCGCCGTGAAATCGACTCGTTGAACGAGCGCCTGGCGGAGGCCGAGGAGCGTCTGGCCCGGCTGGAGATCGCCCGGGAGACGGTCGCCGAGATCCTCGGCGAGGCGGGCGCGGATCACCTGGAGGCCAGTTCGGCTGTGGCCCCGGAGCACTTTCGTGGTTCCGGGGCCACGAAGCGACCAGCAGCCGATCAACCGGTGATCTCGATGCGGCGTGGCCTGGACTTCTCGGTCTTGGGCACGCGCACTGTCAGGACGCCGTCGGCGAGTTCGGCGGTGACATGGTCGGCGTCGGCGTCGGCAGGCATGGCCCACCGGTAGTCGAACTGTCCGAACCGGCGGGTCCGTCGGCGCAGCACGCCGGAGCGTTCCTGCTCCTCCACCTCGCCGTGGACTGCCAGCTGGGAATCGGCCGCCTCCACCGTGATCTGGTCCTTGCCGACGCCGGGGAGCTCGAGTTCGACCTGGTAGGCGTCCTCGGTCTCCTCAACGTCGGTCGGCGGCACCCAAGCGTCCGCGGCAAGCCCACCGCCGCCGGGAACGGTCGACTGCCACAGCCGTCCCATGCGGTCATAGAAGTCCTGGAACTCGCGGAACGAATCCCACAGTGCGGGCGATGCCTCTCGACGGACATGAAGTGTCATGTCGATCATCTCCTCCCGATGAGCATCTGCTCGTGTCCCGCACGTGAAGGTGCTTCTCGGAAGACCCTCTGATCGAGGCCTCCATCTCCCTACATTTCCGTCCTTTATGAGTTTATTCCTCCGCCTTTGGTTGTTTCCGCGCGTATCGGCTGCCGTCCGAGGGGCGGCGCTCTGTCCGCCCGGCGGGTTGCCCTCGCCGACGGGGCCGGTGGTGCTCCCGGCGGCCGAGTTGGGCCCAGGCCGTTGGCGGCCGGTCGATCCGCAGCTTGCACAACCTTCATTGTCGATATATGGGTTGATATGTGGAGGTTGTTGGATTCCTGGGGAGGGGCTCTGTCAGCGACGGAAGGGATCGCGACTGCGGATGATGATCGACACCTGTGAACGGCTGGCCGCGCGAGCCTCGATGCCGGCCCCTCACGGCAGACACCAACCGCCAGGGACCGTCGCACCGCTGGTGCGAGGTGTCCCTGTGACGTCCACGACCTTCCCCAGGGAGGCCCTGTCATGGCCCAGGTGCCGGTGAGCGTACTGGACCTTGTCAGGCGGCGGCGTGAGCCGGCCGTCGTTCAGTCGCTGAGATCTACCGTGGCCGCCGTAGTGGCGTACCTGGCGGCACTGCATCTCTCTCCCGATCGGCTGCCGCTGCTCGCTCCGCTGACCGCGGTGCTCGTCGTTCAGGTCTCCCTCTACGCCACGTTGACCATAAGTATCAAGCGGATCATCACGGTGGTCGTCGGCTTGCTGATCGCGGTCGCCTTCGGCGATCTTGCCGGCGTCACTTGGGGGAGTCTGGGGATCCTCGTTCTCGCATCATTGGCCGTCGGTCACCTTCTGCGTCTGGGGGAGCTTGTACCTGAAGTAGCGGTCAGCGCACTGCTCGCGCTCGGTCTTTCGAACCCGGCCACCCATGCGGTGAACCATCTGGTCGAGGCGCTCATCGGCGCGGGCGCCGGGATCTTGGTGAACCTGGTGGTCCCGCCGCCGGTATACGTTCAACCGGCGAGCGAGGCGGTCGAGGACCTGGCTGCCAGGATGAGCGGGCTGCTGCGCGATGTGGGTGCACAGCTGAAGTCCGGCGCAACCAAGGATCGTTCTGAAGCCTGGTTGCGGGCGGCACACCGGCTGGACCGCGAGATTGCCCGCGTGGAACAAGAGTTGACCAGGGCCGAGGAGAGTCTGCGATTCAATCCGCGGGCCCTGCCGCTTCGCCACGCCGGACGGGTTCTGCGCGACGCCCTGGACAGCCTGGAGCGCTGCTCGGTCAGCCTGCGCTCGCTGAGCCGCTCTCTTCATGACCTTGGTCGTGAACGAGAACCGAACGAACCGATCTACACCGGCGGGAGCGCAGCACTGATGGAGTGCCTTCTGCGTCGTTTGGCCGTCGCGGTCAACACCTTTGGCCGTCGTGTGGCTGCGCAGGCCGTCGCCGACGGTGACCGTGCCGAGCGCGATCTCAGCGCGACGCTCGTGGACGCGCGTGAACTCCAGGAGCACCTGACGAGATCGCTTCGAGCGACCCAGCCGGGGAGCTGGGAACTGCACGGGGCCGTGCTCGCCAACGCTGCCCACATCATCGATGAGTTGGAATCGGCCCACCGCTCGAGCCTGCATGAGGAGGAACGCCGCGCCGATCGCGGCTCGCCACCTTCGAACGGCGGGGCCCGTCTGGAGCGCCTGCCCTGGTTCAGCGCCGACACGGGCGGAGCACGGCGACCGGCCAGGACCGGTAGGCGCATCCGCTCACGAGGTGACGACCAGCATCCGCGCCGATGCACTGAGTGACGAGGAGGAGGTGCGGCTGAACACAAGCCCCCATCTTTCCGTTGGCCTTGCAGGAAACTTGCGAGGCTGTTTATAAGGGCAATGAGGCATCCATGGGCGCCTCATGTACACCTCTTTTCACGCACGTTGTGGTTGGAGGGTGACCGATGACGCAAGGGTGGACTTTCGCCGGGGAATCCGCGCAGGTCGATACGGGCGTGGTCACACTGGTCGAGGGTTCGTCGTTCTGTCTGTCCGAACGAAGCGGTGACATCGTTCACGGGACACCGCAGGGCCTCTTCTACCGCGATACCCGCATCCTGTCGGTCTGGCAGCTGCTGCTGGACGACGAGGAGGCCGATCCGCTGTCGGTAATGTCCCAGGAACCGTACCGGGCCGTCTTCCTCGGCCGGGCCCGTCCTCGGCCAGGCCACACTGAGGCCACGATCCTGGTCGAGCGCCGCAGGTTCGTCGGCGCCGGCATGCGCGAGGACGTGGTACTGCGCAATCTGGGCAACGAGGCCGCTGCCTGTGTGCTCACGCTCCGTGCCGAGGCCGACTTCGCGGACCTGTTCGAGGTAAAGGAAGGGCGGATCCGCCTCAGCGCTCGAGGCCGTGGGAGACCTCAGCCCGGCGCAATGCCGCAAGAGCGTCCTGGACCGGTTCCAGCCGGATGCCATGGCGGCCGGCTACGAGGCGGTGTATCGACGGCTGGCCACCACGGAACAGAAGCATTCGGCGGCATCCGCCGGTAAGCAGGGCGCCGAGCCGGCCACGGACCTGCAGCCCGCGGCCTGAGGCCTCCGCCTGCGCGGGTATGGCGCTGCAGATGTGCGGCGCCCCACCCGCCGCCTCCCGGAGACTGAGCTGCGCTTGGCATCCACCGACGTCATCGCCCCTGCCTACGGAGTATCGGCGCAACGGCTGCGCCCTCCGGCTCACGCGGTCACGGACCAGGGGGCTGCCACTCGAACATCAAAATCGTGGCGTCGTCGCTGAGTTCGTTGCGCCGGTGCTCGAGGACGGCATGGATGAGCAGGCGCAGCACTTCCGGGGCGCTCTGCCCTGCTGCGGTCGACCGGATGATGTAGTCGGTGAAGCGCTCCAGTCCGAACTCTTCGCCTTCCTCATTGCGTGACTCCACGACGCCGTCCGAGTAGAGCAGTATCCGGTCACCGGGTTCGAGGCTGGCATCGTACACCTGACGGGCGGCCCCGGCGAGACTGGCGGGCAGACCCAGAGGAGGCTCAGGTGACCGCTCCAAGGCCCTATGGAACAGCCGGTGGCGGCGGATGAGCAATGGAGGCGGGTGGCCGCAGTTGCACCATCGCAGCACTCCGGTCGGCATGTGCAACTGGGTAAAAATTCCCGTGCAGAACTCGTCCGGAAGCCACTTCGCCAGCGCATCGTCCACGGTGCCCACGAGTGTGCCCAGGTCTGCCCCGCTGCGCCGGGCGTTACGGCAGCCCGCCATGGCGACAGAGGTGGCAAGCCCGGACGCCAGATTGTGCCCCATGCCGTCAAGGATCGTGGCGTGCAGAACGTCCTCGGTGAACGAGTGGTCGAACGCATCGCCGCCCAGTTCGTACGCAGGCTCCAGGACCGCCGTCGAAACGACCCGCCCGGTGCCGATGGACCTGGGAGGAAGGAAGGCCCTGACCATCTCCGTAGGCAGTTCCATCGTCCTGGTCCGCATGCGCTGTGCGATGGTGTCGCTGTAGGTGCGCTTGGATGTGATGATCAGTGCCAGGATCAACGCCATCGTCCGGCAGCGCCGTAGCTTGAGCCCGTCCAGGGTGTCCATGTTCAGTTCGAGGACGCCCAGCCGTTCCGCCCCGTCGGCCAGGGGCAGCCACACGTTCAGCCCGTCGGCGCGGTCTTCTTCCACCCGGAGAGAGCCGGTGCGGTAGGCCCATCCGGCAAGGGAAGCGTCGAGCTCGAATTCCGGCTCGCCTTCGACGAGCGGCAACAGCAGTCTTTGCTGGATGTCGACCAGATAGACAACCGCCCGGCTCACACCCATGGCCTCGGCATACCGGTTCACGACCACAGGCAGTTCTGCAGGTGATGCCAGCTGGGCTGCTCTGACCAGTTCCTCCAGCAGCCGCTCCCCGGGCCCGACGGACATGTTCCTGTCCATGGCTTCGATGATCCCTGAGAGGTCGAGCCTCCACAATCTGGGCCCTCTGCTACCGAGGTGCGGACCGATCAGCCTGGTACCCAGGGCTTCGGCGTAGTCGCATGATGTCCGGTTCGTGATCATGTGAGGCCGAGGAGGGCGAGCGGCCGTTTCGGGTCGCGGGAGTTGGCCCGGAGTGCGGCGGCGACGTTCTGGGTGCCGGCGAGGCGGAGGGCACCGATGGCGAGGTTGCTCCCGGCCCCTGGGCTTCCCAGTCAGCCTGGCCGACGGGGCGCGGGAACGCATGCGCATGTCGGGACCCAAATAGCCTCCCTGTATTGCCCTGCCAGGCCCAGGTGGCCGACTGCCCGGGTAGTCGGACGGGCGGGCGATCCGTCGATCCAGGCCGGCCGGGCCGCGGGTAGCTGGACCGCAGCGTCACGGTCAGGCGCCGCCGCTTGTGCCGCTGGGAAAGGAGGTGAAATAGGACGGGTTCTCCACCAACATGCCACTCACCCATGCCCGCGGGTGGGCCCATTTTTGCTATCTTTGTCTGTGCTGGCCGGCCTGGGTGGCCGGGTGAATTTGGGCCCGGGCAGACGCAGGCCGCATGAACCCTGGCGCCGCGACGCTGGACCGGTTGGAGCGCCTGAAGGCCCGGGAAGCCCGTTTTCGACGTGTCCTGCTCCGGGCCGGTGACCGGTTTGGCCATTGCTGCCGCACGCGGCTCTGCGGGCCCACCCCCCTCGGCACCGTCGTCCCCACCCCACGTTGCAGGAGTTTCGACGATTGAGGACTCCTATGGCCAAGGCAGTCGGAATCGACCTCGGCACGACCAATTCCGTGATCGCCGCGTGGCAGGGCGGGGAGGCCGCGGTCGTCCCCGACTCCGCGGGCAGCCGTATCACCCCGTCGGGCGTGGCCTTCACCGACACTGGCGAACCCCTTGTCGGCCAGCTCGCCCGTCGGCAGGCGATCCCCAACCCCAAGGGGACCATCTACTCCGCCAGGTGTTTCACCGGCCGCTGCTTCGACATCGTCCCCGACGAGCACGGCAACGCGCGCTTCAAGATCCGCGACAAGCAGTACGCGCCGGAGGAGATCAGCGCGCTGGTGCTGCGAAAGCTCGCCGACGACGCGGGCAACGCGTGGCGGAGGCGGTCATCACCGTGCCCGCCCACTTCAACGACACCCAGCGCACGGCGCCCAAGGAGCCGGACGCATAGCCGGCTCGACGTGCTGCGCATATCAACGAGCCGACCGCGGCCGCACTCGCCTTTGGTCTGGACAAGAAGCAGCACGAGACCGGGCTCGCCTTCGACCTGGGCGGCGGTACCTTCGACGTCAGCCTCCTCGACGTTGGCGATGGCGTGGTCGATGTGCGGTCCACGGCGGGCGACGGCCACCTGTGCGGCGACGGCTTCGACCGGCGCCTGGTGGACCACCCCGCCGACAAGTTCCAGCAGGAGAACGGCATCGACCTGCGCAAGGACCCGCACGCGCTGCAGCGGCTGTTCGAGGCTGCGGACAAGGCCAAGACCGAGCTGAACTCGGTGACCCAACCACCAGCTCGCCGGACAGCTCAAGCTCGTCAAGGTCGACATCGACCGGTCGCCGGCGCTCGCGCAGCGGTTCCAGGTCATGGCCGTGCCGACCCTGGTCCTGCTCGACAAGGGAGCGGAGATGTCCCGCCCGGCCGGTGCCGCCCCGGCCCCGGAGCTGCGCCGCTGGGTGGAGGAGACCATCGCGGGCCGCGGCTGAGGAGTCCCGCCCACGGAAGGAGAACCCTCATGGCCACGATTCCCGACCCGCACCTGGCGATGGTGCGCCCAGTGACGCCGCGTACCCCGGAGGGCTGCGAGGAGTGCCTCATGGAGCGTTCCCCGTGGGTGCACCTGCGGCTCTGCCTCACCTGCGGGCACGTCGGCTGCTGCGACTCCTCGCCCCTCAAGCACGCCAGGCGGCACGCGGGCAGCGCCGGTCACCCCATCGTGCAGTCCTTCCAGCCGGGAGAGGACTGGCGCTGGTGCTACGTCCACGAGGCCCTGGTCTGATGAGCACGGCCGAGCACAAGCATGGTGCGGTCCGCGAGACACCGGACCGATACGGGGCGTTCCCGCGCCTGACGCCGGAGCAGCTCGAGGACCTGACCGTGCACGGTGAGCGCCGCAGGACCGCCGAGGGCGAGGTGCTGTACCGCGAGGGCGAGCCGTTCCGGGAGTTCCTCGCAATCCTCAGCGGGACCGTCGAGATCCTCCACGACCACGGCGGGCCCGACGAGCGCACGGTGGCGGTGCACGGACCCGGCAGGTTCCTGGGTGAACTCGGGCTGCTGGAGGGCCAGGCGGCGTTCGACACCGCCGTGGTGCGCGAGGCGGGCGAGATCCTGGCCGTACCGGTGGAGCGGCAACGCGCCCTGGTCGGCCGCGACCCCGTCCTCGGCGACCTGATCCTCCGCGCTTACCTGGGCCGCCGGTATCTGCTCATCGGCCTCGGCGCCGGCTTCCGGATCCTGGGGTCGTGTTATTCACCGGACACGCTGCGGCTGCGTGAGTTCGCCGCCCGCAACCGGCTGCCCCACCGCTGGGTGGATCTGGAGAAGGACAAGGAGGCGGAGGCGCTGCTGCGTCGGTTCTCCATCCGTCCCGAGGAGACTCCGGTGGTCATCTGGAAGGGCGAGCGGGTGCTGCGCAATCCGAGCAACGCCGAACTCGCCCGGCTCATCGGGCTGCCCGCCCCCTTGCCGGAGGCCGGGCGGTGCGACGTGTTGGTGGTCGGTGCGGGTCCCGCGGGACTCGCCGCCGCCGTGTACGGTGCGTCCGACGGCCTCACCACGGTCACCGTCGACGCCGTGGCCACCGGAGGCCAGGCCGGTACTTCGTCTCGCATCGAGAACTACCTTGGCTTCCCGTCGGGCATCTCCGGGGGCGAGCTCATCGAACGCGCGGTGCTCCAGGCCCACAAGTTCGGTGCCCGCCTCATGGTGCCGGCCCAGGTCAGCGGGCTCACCCCGCAGGACGACGAGTACGTCGTCACCTTCACAGACGGGTCCCGGGCCCGGGCCGGCGCCGTGGTGCTCGCCTCGGGCGTGTGGTACCGCAGGCTCGAGGTGCCCGGCATCGACCGCCTGGAGGGCACCAGCGTCTACTACGCGGCGACGGTCCACGAGGCCAGTCTCTGCCAGGCGGATCCGGTCGCCGTGGTCGGCGGCGGGAACTCCGCCGGGCAGGCGGCGCTGTTCCTCGCGAACCACGCGTCCAGGGTCCACCTCCTCGTCCGGGGCGGTGACCTCAACGCGGACATGTCGCGCTACCTGGTGGACCAGGTGGAACGGCACCCGAAGATCGAGGTGCTGCTCCACACCGAAGTCCGGGGCGTCTCCGGGGAGGAGAAGCTGGAGTCGCTGACGGTGGAGGACAACGCAAGTGGTGAGCGCCGGGAGCTGCGGGCCGCGGCGCTGTTCGTGTTCATCGGGGCCCGGCCGTGCACGGAATGGCTCAGGGGCGCGCTGGCCCTGGACGAGAAGGGCTTCGTCCTCACCGGCGCCGACGCCCAGGCGGCGGCCGACGCGACCCGGTGGGCCTCGCTCGGCCGTGGTCCGTTGCTGCTGGAGACCACCCTTCCCGGGGTCTTCGCCGCCGGCGACGTAAGGAGCGGCTCGGTCAAACGGGTGGCCTCGGCGACCGGTGAGGGTGCCATGGCGATCCGCCTCGTGCACGAGCACCGGGAGCAGACGGGCAACCTGGTCCGCACCGCGGGCCCCGAGGGGCGTCGGCCGGTGGCGGGCCAGTCCGAGTCCTGGCGCTGACCCTCCCCCTGACGGACCCCGTAGGCGGCCCGGCCCACCACACGCTCGTCCTCCCAGCCGGCGCCCAGCGCACCGCCGACGGTTCCCATGGACGTGATGAACCGGGCGAGGGAGAGGTAGTACCCGGCATCGGGCTGGTGCCCGAAGCCCGGGCGCAACGACTCCGGTGTGAGCAGGAACGCCGCGGTGACATGGACGAGCACGAACAGCGTGGCGTACAGGCAGGCGATGCCGATGAACAAGGTGATCACGGTGACGGTTGTCAGGCGCCAGGCCCGCCTGAGAGCCCGCGGCAGTGAGCCGTCGTCCCACGGCGATGCCCCACGCCGAGCGCCCCGCGGCGTGAATGTGCGAGGCCGGTGTGCATGAGGCCAGGAGGGGTAGCTGGACCAATGTCCGTCCCATCAAGCGGAAGCCGGCCGGCCATGAGTCAGCATGTTCACGTCCGCCTCAACCACGGCCTGGCCGTGTCCGAGGACGGCGATCTGATCGAGCAGTCCCGCTGCCGGTGCGGCGCCACCTGGACCAGGACGTTCCAGGCAGCGGAGGACGATCCCGAGCGCTGACTCTCCGAGGCGGGCATCGGGACCCGGGAGGAGGCGGCCGTGCGGGCCGGACTGCTGGAGCGGCTACCCGTGGAACAACGAGACCGCCTGCGCTGCCCGCCACCGGACGGGCACGCGGTGGACCGGCCGATGCTGGCCGTGCTCAGCGGCCGGCGGACCTTCGACGGTGGCTGGCTCTTCGAACGCAAACTGGACGGCGAACGTGCCCTCGGACTGCGCAGCCATGACCGCGTTCAGCTCCTCTCCCGCAATGGCCTGCCCCTCCATGCCACCTACCCCGAGGTCGCGGCCGCCCTGGCGGAGCAGGAGTGCTCCGACTTCACCGTGGACGGCGAGATCGTCGCATTCCGAGACGGCCGCACCGACTTCTCCCTCCTGCAACGACGGATGCAGCTCACCGACCCGCGCACGGCCCTGGCCAGCGGGGTCCCCGTCGTCTACTTCCTGTTCGACCTGCTCCGGCTGGACGGCTGCGACACCACCCGGCTGCCGCTGCGCACCCGGAAGCAGTTGCTGCGCAGCGCCTTCGAGTTCCGCGGACCGCTGCGCTTCACGCCGCACCGCAACCACGGCGGGCAGGAGCTCCTGGACCAGGCGTGCGCCCGCGGCTGGGAGGGGCTGATCGCCAAGCGCGCCGACTCGGTCTACGTCGCCAGACGGTCGTCCGACTGGCTCAAGCTCAAATGCGCCGCCGGGCAGGAGTTCGTCATCGGCGGCTTCACCGAGCCGACCGGCAGCCGGACCGGCTTCGGCGCGCTGTTGCTGGGCTACTACGACGGCGGGCGCCTGCGCTACGCGGGCAAGGTCGGTACCGGCTTCGACCGGGCCACCCTGCTCGACCTGCGCCGCCGCCTGGAGGCTCTGCGGCAGTCGCGTTCCCCGTTCGAGGCGGGGCCCGAGATACGGGAACGCGGCGCGCGCTGGGTGCGTCCGGAGCTGGTCGCCCAGATCGGCTTCACCGAGTGGACCCGGGACGGCAGGCTGCGGCACCCCCGCTTCCTCGGCCTCCGCTTCGACAAGAAGCCCACCGACGTGGTGCGCGAGGTGCCTGCCTCAGGCTGACGGCCGAGAGGACGTGGCCGTCGTCGTACAGCGGGCGCCACGCCTTCCCCCGCCTCGCAGACGCCGTAGCGTGCGGCGCGGGCCCGACCGATGTCCGCGTGTTGAACGGGCCACTGACGGCGGGGCACCGGTGCGCTGCCCCGTCTGGCCGCGGCTTTCTTCAGGACGGCCGTACCAGACCGGTGTCGTAGGCGAAAATGACGGCCTGTACCCGGTCGCGGGCGCCGATCTTGGCCAGGATGCGGCTGATGTGCGTCTTGATGGTCGACTCGGACAGGCTGAGATCGTCGGCGATCTCACTGTTCGTCAGACCGGCCGCGATGTCGGTCAGGACCTCGCGCTCACGCTGGCTCAGCCCCGACAGGCGCGGATCGCCGTCGGGGTCGCGCAGGGGGAGGTGCGTGGTGAAGACCTCCAGCAGGCGGCGGGTCATCGCGGGCGCGACCACCGCCTCGCCGCCCGCGACAGCCCGGATTCCCGCGAGGAGTTCGTCAGGGCGGGCGTCCTTGACCAGGAAGCCGCTCGCGCCGGCGCGCAGCGCACCGTACGCGTACTCGTCGAGGTCGAAAGTGGTGAGCACGAGCACCCGGGAGCGGCCGCCGGAGGCGACGATCTGACGTGTGGCCTCGATGCCGTCCATGCCGGGCATGCGGATGTCCATCAGCACCACGTCCGGGTGCAGCTCGGCCGTCCGGCGCACCGCCTCCGCGCCGTGTTCCGCCTCGCCGACCACGGTCGTCTCCGGGCTGCTGTTGAGCAGCATCCGGAAACCGACGCGTTGCAGCGGCTGGTCGTCGACGATCAGCACCGTGGTCACGGGCGCTCCTGAACTCAAGGCCGGCCCTGGGGTGCCGGGCGGGCATTACCGGGTTGCGGATCGACCTTCGTCCGCACGTCATGATTTATGGGCAGCACGGCCCGTACGGTCCAGCCACCGGCCCTGCGCCTGGAGACCGCGCTGCCCCCCGCGAGTGCGGCGCGCTCCCTCATGCCGATCAGGCCCTGCCCCGGGGTGTGGCTTCCGCCCACACGGTCCGGTGTCGCCTCTTCCACCGGCGGGCCGGTGTCGTCGACTTGCACCAGGACCTCACCGGCGCGTGCGTCCGCCGTGACGGCGACACGCACGCGGGTGCGCGGTCCGGCGTGCTTGAGGCTGTTCGTCAGAGCCTCCTGGACGATCCGGTACATGGCCAGCTGGAGGCTCGCGCTGAGCGATGAGAGGTCGCCCGAGGCGGTGTAGGTCACGATCGGCCCTGCGGCCCGGATCCGCTCGCACAGGGCGGCGAGTTGGGCCGTTCCCGGCTGGGGGTGCAGCTCCGGGCCGCAACTGTCGTCACGCAGTTCGGCACGCAACACGCCGAGGGTACGGCGCAGTTCCCCCAGGGACGTACGCCCGGCCTCGGCGATCGTCCGGAGGACTTCCGGGCCCCGCTCGGGTTGCAGCTGGGCTTCGGCCGCGCCCCCGTCGGCCAGACCGACGATCACCGCCAGGCTGTGTCCCACGATGTCGTGCAGCTCGCGCGAGACCCGCGCGCGTTCGTTCGCTGCGGCCAGCAGCTCGCGTTGCTCACGCTCGATCTCCAGGGTCGCCGCCCGCTCGGCCAGCGCGGCCAGCTGCGCCCGGCGCATCCGGCCGGCGAGTCCTAGGGCCGCCGCCGCGGTGGCCGCGCACAGCACGAAGAACAGGGACACCCACGGCTGGGACGCGAGCGGCTCGACCCGGAAGGCCAGCAGCGCGCATACCGGCGCCGCGGCGACCGCGACAGCCCGCAGCGAGCGCGGCGAGGCGTAGCGGCCGACCCCGTAGAGGGCGATCATGAGGCTGAGGTCGCTGCGCAGCGCCAGTCCCAACGCCCACTGCACCGCGCAGATCCCGAGCACCACGCCGAAGACCGCCAGCGGGGCGCGCCGACGCCACACCAGAGGCAGCGCCAACGCAGCCGCGCTCACCACGACCGCCCACGCCGGCACTCCCTGCACCCCGAACAGGCCACGCTCCTCGTGTTCGAAGAGGTCGGCGATCGCAGACGCCAGGACGCCTGCCGCAAGCAGCGAGTCCAGTAGCTGCGGCCGGGCCCGGTCCGCGGCACGGAAGCGGATCCACCCACTGGCCAGCGACTGGTCCCACACGGGATCTGCTACAGAGTTCATGGTGTGCCCTCGGACAGGGTCGGTGGAGTCGGGGTGCCGTCCGGTACGCCTGTCAGCTGTCGGAGCACTTCACACGGTACGCCGCCCCCACCAGCACGGCTCCCACCCAGCCGAACAGCACCAACAGGCCCGTACCCGGGCTCAGCATCGTACTGTCCGTGTGCAGGGTGAAGATCGACTGGCCTGCGTTGCCCGGCAGGTAGGGGGTCAGGTCCGTCTTCCAGTTGCTGGGCAGCAGATCCAGGAAGACCGGCATCAGCATCAGCGTGCCGACCAGCAGACAGATGCCGCCGGCCGCAGAGCGCAGCAGCATGCCCAGTCCCGCGCCCAGCACGGCCACCAGCGCCAGGTACAGCCCGGCACCGAACAGGCAGCGCAGCACGCCGGTGTCCGACAGGGACAGCGCGATCGGCTTGCCGGAGAGGAAGCCCGCGCCGGCCAGGAAGGAAGCGACCGCGCCCGCCGCGCCGACCGCGAACACCACGCCGAAGTAGATCAGGCTCTTGGACCAGAGAACCGGCAGGCGCCGGGGCACCGCGGCGAAGGTGGAGCGGATCATGCCGGTGGTGTACTCCCCGGCCGTGGCCAGCACGCCCAGGACACCCACCACGAGCTGGGTCAGGGTGATGCCGTCCAGCGCCAGCGCGGCCGCGTCGTGCTGGTCCGCGTGGAGCGGGTCGTACCGGTAGGCCGCCACCACGCCGATGACGACCGTGGCCAGCACGGCGACGGCGAGTGTGATCCAGGTGGAGCGCAGCGAGAGGAATTTCGACCATTCCGAGCGCAGCACCCTCGGGAAGGTCACCTTGTAGGAAGGGTTCGCGGTCGTCGTCGTAGCGGCGGGTGTCGTCTGGACGCTGGTCATGCTGCGGCGCTCCCGTTCGTGTCCGTGCTGGTGGTGCTGCGGTATTCGACGGAGTCCTGGGTCAGGGCCATGAACGCCTCTTCAAGGGAGACTGCCTGCTGGGTGAGGTCGTAGACAGCGATGCCCGCGTCGGCGGCCCGGCGTCCGATCTCGCGCGCGCTCAGCCCCGACACGTGCAGGGTCTCCGTGCCGACCTCGCCGGTGACGGTGACGTCCGGGCCGGCCAGCAACGAACGCAGCCGGTCCGGGTCGGAGCAAACCACCTTGACGCTCTCACCGCCCGCTTGCTCGACGAAGGCCTCCACCGTTGTGTCGGCCAGCAGCTTGCCCCGGCCGACGATGACAAGGTTGGTCGCCGTCAGCGCCATCTCGCTCATCAGGTGCGAGGACACGAAGACGGTCCGCCCCTCGGCGGCCAAGCCCTTGAGGAGGGTGCGGATCCACAGGACGCCCTCCGGGTCGAGGCCGTTGACCGGCTCGTCCAGCATCACCGTCCCTGGGTCGCCCAACAGGGCCGCGGCGATGCCCAGACGCTGCCCCATGCCCAGCGAGAAGGAACCGGCGCGCTTCCTGGCGACCTTACCGAGGCCGGCGAGTTCGATCACCTCGTCCACCCGGCGGCGCGGAATGCCGTGGGTGTACGCGAGTGAGAGCAGGTGGCTGTAGGCGGAGCGGCCGGGATGGACGGACCTGGCCTCCAGCAGCGCCCCGACCTCGCGCAGGGGCGCGGCGTGCTGGGCGTAGTGCTTACCGTTGACCGTCACGTGGCCGCTGGTGGGCGCGTCAAGGCCGATGATCATGCGCATGGTCGTGGACTTCCCCGCCCCGTTGGGGCCGAGGAAACCCGTAACCACGCCCGGCTCGACGGTGAAGTCCAGGTCGTCGACAGCAGTCTTGTCGCCGTAGCGCTTGACCACATGGTGGATCTCTATCACTGGCGGGTTTCCCTCCACGATGCCTGACCGGGTCCGCCGTCGATCCCGGCGGCCCTGCCAAGAACGCTAGGCGGCCCACGACTCCCGCCGACGGCACCACGATGCCGACCAAGTCACCGTCGTTCGTACTGCGGTACTAAGCGCCGTCGTCCGCAAGTAGCACACGGTGCGCCGACTGCACGCCCCCAAGACTTTCCCGCAGGCATTACTGACCTTGAATGCGTGGTGTCGTGGGGGCTGACGGGTGGTGATCCCTGCGGTATGCCGTGTGTATGAGGTACGCGCAGGGCGGTGGCTTGA
>NZ_JBHYXC010000075.1:0-17913 GCF_042751495.1 Streptomyces sp. NPDC059373
CCGGCTGGTACTTTCCCCACCGGCCTCGATGCGATGTGCCGGCCGCGAGCCGATGACCAGGCTTCTCTGACCCCGTCTCGATGCCCCTGACCGAAGCAGCCGGTCCCGCTGCCACCCAGCGTTCGTCATCCGTCGCAGAGCCGGATCAACGAGGCCACCCGGGACGCCGCGCGCCGCGCTGAGTGCGCCCGTCTACTGCCGGAGGTCCGGGAGGAGCTGATCCCGGAAGCGCCGTCTCACAGCATCCGACCGATCCTGGACGCGTGCTCCTTCAGGACGGGCAGGAACTGCTCGTCCATGTCGTCCAGGCTGATGCGGGCGGTGAAGGCACTGACGCTCAGCGCCGCGCGGGTCGCGCCCTGGGCGTCCCTGACGGGGGTGGCCATGGAGCGCATACCGAGCTCCAACTCCTCGTCCGTGAAAGCGACATCCGCAGCGCGGGCCGCCAGGATGCGCCGCCGGATCTCCTCGACGTCGACCACTGACTTCTCCGTACGGGCCTCGGGGCGGCAGCTTGCCAGATACGCGTCCAGCTCGTCGTCCGGCAGCCCCGCGAGCAGGACCCGCCCGGTAGCCGTGCCGCACGCGGGCAGTCGAACGCCGATGCGTACGCCGGCCGACACGATGCGCTGGGTCTCGGCGCGCGCGACGAACACCGAGGCACCGTCCTCCAGGACCGCCAAGGAGACCGATTCGCCCAGGGCCTGACGGGCCGACACCAGGTGGGGCTGGGCGAGGCGAGGGAGCGGATCGGTCCGGGTGTAGGAGCCGCCGAGCCGCATCATGCGCGGGGTCGGCCGGAAGTGTTTGCCGTCGTGGGTGAGATACCCGAGCTCGGTCAGGGTGAGCAGGCAGCGCCGGGCCGTGGCGCGGCTCAGGCCGGTGGCCTGGGCGGCCTCGGAGACCGTGAGCTGCGTGTGCGACTGCCCGAATGTCTCGATCACGGCGAGCCCCTTGGCCAGGCCGGCCATGCCCTCCGGAGCGCGCGGACGTGAACTGTCCGCCTCCGGAGTCTTGACATTAGTTGGCCCACTCAGCTTTTCTGTTCGCGTATTGACCACATGTTCGTTATACGAACAAACGCGGGTGCTGTCAAGCCCTCGCGGAAGGAGGAGCTGTGCTGCCAAGCGCGTGGCCCGACGAACTCACCCGCGTCCCCTACTGGGTCTTCCAGCGGCAGGACATCTACCGAGGCGAGCAGGAGAAGCTCTTCCGGGGCCCCTACTGGAGCTACCTCTGCCTGGAGGCGGAGGTCCCCGAGCCCGGCGACTACCGCACGAGCTTTGTCGGCGACACCCCAGTCATCGTCTCCCGCGACCACGACGGCGAGCTGTACGCCTTCGAGAACCGCTGCGCCCACCGGGGCGCGCTGCTCGCCCTGGACGACCAGGGCAAGGCAACCGATTTCACCTGCGTCTACCACGCCTGGAGCTACAACCTCCAGGGCGACCTGACCGGCGTGGCCTTCAAGGACGGCATCAACGGCCAGGGCGGCATGCCGAAGTACTTCTGCCTGGAGGACCACGGCCCGCGCAAGCTGCGGCTCGCCCTCGTCCACGGCCTGGTCTTCGGCAGCTTCGACGAGGACGTACCGGACATCGAGGAGTACCTCGGCGACGAGATCCTCGGCCGGATCGAGCGGGTCCTCGGCGGCCGCACCCCGGTCGTGCTGGGCCGCTTCACCCAGCTGCTGCCGAACAACTGGAAGCTCTACATGGAGAACGTCAAGGACTCCTACCACGCGAGCATCCTGCATCTGTTCTTCACCACCTTCGGGATCAACCGCCTCGGCCAGCGCGGCGGGATCATCGTCAGTGAGAGCGGCGCCCACCACGTCAGCTACTCCGCCATCGACCGCGAGGCCGAGCAGGACGCGGCGTACGCGCAGCAGAACATCCGCTCCGACAGTGAGTACGCGCTCGCCGACCCGTCGCTCCTGAACGGCTTCAGCGAGGTCGGCGACGACACCACGCTCCAGATCCTCTCGGTCTTCCCCGGCTTCGTCCTCCAGCAGATCCAGAACTCGGTGGCGGTTCGTCAGATCCTTCCGCGCGGGGTGGCCTCGACCCGGCTGAACTGGACGTACCTCGGGTTCGAGGAGGACACCCCCGAGCAGCGCACCGTGCGGCTCAAGCAGGGCAACCTGATCGGCCCGGCCGGCTACATCTCGATGGAGGACGGCTGCGTCGGCGGCTTCGTCCAGCGCGGCATCGAGGGCGCGAGCGACCAGCAGGCGGTGCTGGAGATGGGCGGCGCCTCCGCCGAGTCCAGCGACAGCCGTGTCACCGAAGCGTCGGTCCGGGGCTTCTGGAAGGCGTACCGCGGCGGAATGAACCTGCGACAGGACAAGGACGAGGTCCAGTGACGACAACGACAAATGCCCTCGGGCTCATCAGCCGCGCCCAGGGCGACTACGCCCGCTGCATCGACAACGGCCCTCTCGAGGACTGGCCCGGATTCTTCGAGGAGGACTGCCACTACCGCATCACCACCGCCGACAACCACCGCCAGGGGCTGGACGCGGGAGTGATCTGGGCCGACAACCGGCGCATGCTCGCCGACCGGATCTCCGCTCTGCGCGAGGCCAACATCTACGAGGCGCACACCTACCGGCACCTCCTCGGTCAGCCCGCGATCCTGGAGGAGAACGCGGACGGGGCCCGCAGCGAGACCGGCTTCCTGGTCGTACGGGTGATGCGGGACGGCACGACCGGCATCTTCGTCACCGGCCGCTACCTCGACCGGTACCGCTTCCACGCCGACGGCGGCCCGGTCCTGCTCGCCGAGCGCATCGTGGTGTGCGACAGCCCCGCCATCGACACCCTGCTGGCGCTGCCGCTATGAGCCCCCGCCTCCTGCTGACCATCGGCGACCCCAACGGTGTGGGCCCGGAGATCGCGGTCAGGGCGGCCGAGGCCCTGCTGAGCACGCCCGGCCTGAGACCCGTGCTCGTCGGCGACCCCCTGGTCGTACGGCATTACGCGCACCGGGCCGGCCTGCGCGTCCGCGAGACCGACGGCACCGAAGAGCCCGAGCCCGGCGTGGTGGACCTGCTGCCCGTACCGTCCCTGCCGCCCGAGGCGTTCCGCCCCGGGGAGGTGCGGCCCGAGGCGGGCGTGGCGACCATCGCCTATCTCGCCGCCGCGGTCCGTGCCGTGGGGGAAGGCCGGGGGCGGGGCATCGTCGGCTGCCCGCACTCGGAGACGGCCGTCAACGACGCCGGGATCCCCTTCCGTGGCTACCCGGCGCTGCTGGCCGAGCTGAGCGGCACCGACCCCGATCGGGTGTTCCTGATGCTGGTGGGCGGGGGTCTGCGGATCGTCCACGCCACGCTGCACGAACGGCTGGGGGACGCCGTCTCCCGGCTGACGCCGGAGCTGGTGGAGCAAGCTGGTCTGGCGGCCGCCGGGTTCCTGTCCTCGGCCGGCGTCGGCGCGCCCCGCATCGGGGTGTTCGGGATCAACCCGCACGCCGGTGAGGACGGCCTGTTCGGGGACGACGACCAGCGGATCACCGCGCCCGCCGTGGCACGGCTGCGGGACGCCGGCATCGACGCCCACGGCCCGGTCGGCGCCGACGTCCTGCTCGGCGGCCGGGACCGCGCCGGGCGGCACGACGCCTATGTGGCGATGTACCACGACCAGGGCCACATCCCCGTGAAGCTGCTCGCCGGCCGCAGCGCCTGCGCCCTGACGGTCGGAGCGGGCCTGGCCTTCTCCAGCGTCGGCCACGGCACCGCCTTCGACATCGCCGGCCGCGGAGTCGCCGACCCGGCGGCGGTGATCCGGGCGCTGCGCGTCCTCGGCTCGGCGACCGGCGACCCCCGGCCGACACTCAACCTCGTGGAGCAGTCCTGATGACGACCTATCAGGTGACCGTCGCGGACACCGGCATCGGCTTCCCCTGCGAAGCGGACCAGACCGTACTGGAGGCCGCCGAGAGTGCCGGGTACACGATCCCGTACTCCTGCCGCAAAGGCGTCTGCTCGACCTGCGAGGGCGGACTGACCTCCGGCCGGGCCGAGATACGCGGCCGGGGCCCGGTGGAGGGACCGGCCGACGGAGTGCTGCTGTGCCGGACGCGCCCCCGCTCGGACCTCGCGATCGCGCCCACCAGCATCTCCGAGCGCGGCCGGCGGCCCGCCCGCAGGACGCTGACGGTCAAGGTCCACCGCATCACCCGGCCGACCCCCGACGTCGTGGTGCTGCAGCTGCGACTGCCCACCGGACAGCGCGCCGCGTTCACCGCCGGCCAGTACCTCAAGGTGCTGCTGCCGGACGGCGACAGCCGCAACTACTCCATGGCCAACCCGCCGCATCAGAACGACAGCGTGCAGCTGCACATCCGCGTCGTCCCCGGCGGCCGGTTCTCCGACGGCATCCTGCCAGGGCTGGACAAGGGCGACCCCCTGACGGTGGAACTGCCGTACGGCGAGTTCTCGCTCGGCACGGAGTCCTATCGGCCCGCCGTGCTGCTGGCCACCGGAACGGGCTTCGCCCCGGTCAAGTCCATGGTCGAGGACCAGCTCAGGCGCCGCGCCGACCGGCCCCTGCACCTGTACTGGGGCGTCCGCCGCGAGGAGGACCTCTATCTGCGCGACCTGGCCGCCGGATGGGCGGCGCGGGCCCCGTGGTTCGGCTTCACCCCTGTGCTGTCGGAGCCGGGCCCCGGCTGGACGGGCCGTACCGGATGGGTCCACCGGGCCGTACTGGCGGACCACCCCGATCTCGCCGGCCACGAGGTCTACGCCTGCGGCAGCCCGGCGATGACGGCCGCCGCACGGGACGACTTCGTCACGCTGGGCGCCCTCGCGCCCGACAGCTTCCACAGCGACGCCTTCGTGTCCTCCGGCGAGCCCGCGCCGGTGGGCTGAGGAACGCCGCCCATACTTCCCCCGCACTTCTCCGTATCTGCCGAATCGAGCCAATGATGTCTCAACCACCCCTGCAGTCACTGCCCCTGAGACTCCCGGAATTCGTCGACCAGCGACGCGTGAGCCCCTACCAGTACGCCGTCATCACGCTCTGCGGGCTCGTCATGTTCATCGACGGCTTCGACACCCAGGCCATCAGCTACATGGCCCCGCACATCGCCGCGGAATGGGGCCTGACCCAGCAGCTCCTCGGACCGGTCTTCTCCGCGGCGCTGGTCGGCCTCATGATCGGCTATCTCGCCCTGTCACCACTGTCGGACCGGTTCGGGCACAAGCGGGTCATCATCGCCGCCACCGTCGTGTTCGCCGTCACCACCCTGGCGGCCGTCTGGTCGGGCAACGTCGTCGAACTCCTCGCCCTGCGCTTCGTCACCGGCATGGGCCTGGGCGCCGCGGCGCCCAGCGCGGTCGCCCTGACCGGTGAGTTCAGCCCCAAGCGGCTGCGCGCCACCTTCGTCCTCGCCATCTACTGCGGCTTCTCCGTCGGCTTCGTCACAGCGGGCCTGGTCGCGGGATGGCTGATCCCCGGCCACGGCTGGCGCTCGATGCTGTGGGTCGGAGCCGCCACGCCGCTGCTGCTGATCCCGTTCCTCGTCCGCCATCTGCCCGAGTCCCCGGCCTTCATGATCCGCCGGAACGCCGACCCGCTGCGCGTCTACGTGGTCCTGCGCCGGATCGACCCAGGACTGCCCGCGACGCCGCCCGCGGGTACGGCTCCGGTCCTCAGCGCCGAGGGCGGCGACAGCGGCCAACCAACCGCCCTCAGCGGCCTGTTCACGGGCAGGTGGCTGCTGGGCACCGTACTCCTCTGGTTTGTCTTCATGATCAATCTGGCGGAGTTCTACGCCCTCCAGAGCTGGCTCCCCTCGATCATGACAAGCCTCGGCCACCCCATGAGCGTGGTGGTCACCGCGACCACCCTCACCACGGTGGGCGGCATCGCCGCCGCCTTCGTCACCGGCCCCTCCATGGACCGGCTCGGCGCCTACGGGACACTGGGCGCGCTCTACCTGGCCGGCTTCGTCTGCGTCGCCCTGACCGGCGCCGCCTTTCACGCCCCGCTGTGGGTCCTGCTGACGGCCAATTTCCTTGCCGGCTGCTGCGTCAGCGGCGGCCAGAAGAGCCTGATCGCCCTCGCAGCGGTCTTCTATCCGGCCCCGATACGGTCCACCGGCGTCGGCTGGGCCCTGGGCGTCGGACGCGTGGGCGGCATCCTCGGGCCGATCGTGGTCGGCGCGGCCCTCGCCCGGCACTGGTCGCCGAGCGCGGTCTTCTACGCGATGTCGGTGCCGATGCTCGTGGCCGGCCTCACCGTCCTCGTCCTCGGGCTGCGCTACGGCAGGCGGGCGCAGACCCTCACCGGCCCGGACACCACGGCTGACCCCGTACAGTCAGGCGGCTCCTCGCTCCGCTGAGGAGTCGCTTCTCAGCCCGCCTCCGCCCCGTTCTGGCAGTGCGGGCACCAGACCGTGGTGCACCCGCCGATGCGGTCCCGGCGCAGATGCCCGCCGCAGCGCGGGCACACCGGGTCGGGGTCGTCGCGGTGGCCGGTGAGCCAGGAAGGGCGGTCGGAGACGCGGCCGTCGCGTACGCGGGAGCGCAGAACGCGGCGCATGGTGGCGTGGAGCCGCCGGTAGTCGTCCTGGCCGAGCCGGTTGGCGGGGCGGGCGGGGGAGGTGCGGGCCCGCCAGAGGATCTCGTCGGCGAGGAGATTGCCGAGGCCGGCCAGGACGGACTGGTCCATCAGTACGGTCTTGATACGGCAGGGGCCTTCCCCCAAGGCCGGGTAGTTAGCGTTTTCGCAGGTCATGCAAGGGGAGTTGAGGTCCGTGTTGTGGCGGCGTAGAGGCCGGGGCCGATCGTGTGGATGAGTCCGGTCTCGGCCCATCGGGAGAGCTGTCTGTACATGGTGTGCAGGGTGACTGGCTTCGTCGGTGGTAACGGACACCGCTTGTCGACGAGTTCGGGCTCTGGTCCACTTCGTGTGGTCGCGTACACAGGGTGACTGTTGGTCTTCGCCCAATGGTGGTTTTAGTCGTCGTGGGCGGTCAGCGCGCACATGACTGGCTGGCCGCGCATGAACCTGGCTCCCCTCATCAGCCCTCTTGGAATCGATCATCTAGGCTGGCGCGGTGGCTGATGAGCAGGAGCGGGTGCAGCCGTCGGGAGTGTGGGCCACGGCGGTGGGGGTGGCCAGGGTGCGGGCGTTGGAGACCGAGCGGGAGAGCGCGCTGTTCCGCGACCCACTGGCACAGGCCTTCGCCACCGCAGGAGGCCTGTGGCCCTCCTCGCCGCCGCTGCCCGATGACGAGGCCGCGCGACGCCGCCGGCTGGCCGTGTCGTTCTCCATCGTCATCAGGACGAAGTTCCTCGACGACCTGTTGCAGCAGGCCTCCGCGTCCGGGGTCCGGCAGGTCGTGCTGCTCGGCGCCGGCATGGACAGCCGGGCCTTCCGGATGGACTGGCCCGAGGGCACCCGGCTGTTCGAGGTCGACACCGCCGCGCCACTGGACTTCAAGGCTTCGGTGCTGCGCCAGGAGCGGGCCGTCGCGTGCTGCGAGCGGATCACCGTCGCGGTGGATCTGCGTGAGGACTGGCCAGGCGCGCTGGCCGCCGCAGGGCACGACCCGGCCGTGCCGACCGCGTGGATCGCCGAAGGACTATTGATCTATCTGCCCGGGGACGCGGTGGAGGTGCTGCTGGCCCGGATCAGCACGCAGTCGGCGGCAGGCAGTCGGATGGGGCTGACATTGGGCTCGCGCGGCGTGATCGAGCGCTTCGGCGCGGACGCCGCGCCGGGATCGGCGGCGTCCATGTGGGTCTCGGAGATGCCCGACGATCCGGTGGGCTGGCTGGCCGGGCACGGCTGGGAGGCCGCCAGCCACACCCTGCGCGAGCGCGCTGCCGCCTACGGCCGCCCGATCAGCACCCCGCCGCAGCGCGAGGAGCGGCCCGGCGGCCTGATCTCGGCGGTCCGCCGGTAGAGCGCCTCCCGGTTCCCTAGATGATCGATTCCAAGAGGCCTGATGAGTGGAGCCAGGTTCATTCGCGGCCAGCCAGTCATGCGCGCACTGACCGCCTACGACCACTAAAGTTCGCCCGAAAATCGCCTGGCTGGATGGTGGTGTGGTCGACAGTCCTTCGCCGTGAACGAAGTGCTGCCGCAGTTGAACGAGCTGCTGTTTTCCTCGGTCGAGGGTGTGTTGGTGGAATCGGTCGAGGTGATCGACACGGTCGTCCGGGTCGAGGCCCGTACGACTGGTGTGGGAGGCGGGGACTGGGGTGCGCCCCTATGAACGCCGCTGATCTTGACTACCGGACCCGGGCACTCTCCGGCTGCATTCCTCCCCACCTGGTCTGCCGGCTTCGCGAGCTCTGTGATGCCGGGGAGGTGGAGTTCCAGGCCGGCTGCGGGGAGTGGTTCTGCGCGCGAGAGCGGGCAGGGCTGCTCGGCGTGGAGAATGGGCAAGCCGAGGCGATGGCCGAGCTGTTGGAGGGGTGGGGGCGGGTCGTAGAAGCGGTTTCGCTGGCTCGCCCGCACGCAATGGCCGGAGGCCGACTGGCGCTGGAGTGCTTCGCTCGCCTGCTCGCTCGGAACGGTCAAGCGAATGACGGCTCTGGTCGAGTGCGGCACCCATGCCGTGCTGGATGCGGAACCGGCCCGACTGCTGGGTTGGTGAACCCACCCTCGCGGCCTGTCTACTCCGCTCCACCGGGGCCGGCCATGCTGATCCTGGCCGACCGGGAATTCCTCGGGGTGCTGTTGTGGAGAGCGTTCACCGCCACCGGCGCCCAGCTGCTGTGGCGGGTGTCGGCCAACCGGGTCCTGCCCGTGCAGGAACTCCTTTCGCGACGGCTGCTGGCTGAGCCTCCTGCACGCCGGCACCGACAGCAAGAAACGCGATCCGGTGCGTGTGCTCGCCCACCAACTGCACGACGGCGGACCTGTCGCCCTCAGGCACGCACGTGTGGGCCGCGGTCTCCTTCCGCTGTGATGTGAGCTGCGATCCGGGCGAAGTTGGCGGCGGATCGGGGTGCGTCCTCGCGGTGGACGACGGCCACATCGCAGTCGGCCATGCCCTCGATGGGTATATAGCGGACGCCCTGCCGGCCGTAGAGGCGGGCTACGGATTCGGGGACCACGGAGAGGCCGCGGCCGATGGCCACGGACTGCAGCTCGGCCTCGAAGGTGGCCGCTTCGTGGGTGATGTTCGCCGGGGTGCTGCGGTAGGAGGCGAGGATCCAGTAGTCGCGCCAGGCGTTGTCGCCGGGCGCCGCGACGATGGGCTCGGTCAAGAGCTGTCCGACGGTCACCCGGGGCAGTGCCGCGAAGGGGTGCAGCGCGGACACGCAGGCCACGCATCGCTCGCTGAGCAGGGTGGTGGTCACCGTGTCCGTCACTCCGTCCAGCGGCGGCCGGACCAGGGCGACGTCGGTATCCCCGCTGTCCAGACCGCCGTTGGGGGAGGCGAAGTCGTACTCGGTGAGTTCAAGGGTGACGTCGGGGTATTGGTCGGCGAATGCCCGCAGGATCGCGGGTACGTGATCGACGGCGGCCCCGATCAGGTAGCCGACGCGCAGCCGGCCGAGTTCTCCGCGTGCCATCCGTGAGGACTGCTCCATCGCCGCGTCGAAGCGTTCGAGTACGGCCTGCGCTTCGACGAGGAAACGCTCGCCGTTCGGCGTGAGGGCGGTGGAACGGGTCGTCCGGGCGAAGAGCCGGAAGCCGAGCCCCGTCTCCAGCTGGCGGATCGTGTGGCTCAGCGAGGGTTGCGCGATATGCAGCTGCTCAGCGGCCCGTGTGAAGTTCGCCGTCCGGGCGACAGCGACGAACGCGCGCAGGTGCCGGAACTCGACATTCATAGACGCCATCTATGAAGTATACGGAATTCGGTCTTTCACATGAGCCCAGCCCGGCTCCTAGCCTGCTGAGACACAGTTCACACCGCGAGACGGAGATACCGTGACAGACACCCTCATCCACCAGGCACAGGCCCACGCCCGGGGCCGGGAGGTCCTGCTGCACGAGCCGACGGGCGGCGATCCGGGCAAGATCACGCTCGTGAAGGCGCGCGGCTCGCTGGTGTGGGACGAGGCGGGCAGGCAGTACATCGACTGCACCGCGCAGGCATGGTCGAACAACCTCGGCGCCAATGACCCGCGCGTCATCGAGGCAGCGATCGAGCAGACCCGGCAGATCACCCATGCCCGGCCGACGTTCCACACTCCCGCCCTGCTGCAGCTCGCCGAACTGCTCGTATCGATAGCCCCCGAGGGCCTGGACCGCGTCGGCTTCACGCTGCACGGCTCGATGGCGGTGGAGATGGCGCTCAAGCTCGCCCTGCGCAACCGCCCGGACGCCCGGCACGTGGCCGTCCTGCACGACGCCTACCACGGCCGCTCGATCACCACCATGGCGGCAAGCTGGCCGCACCCGGGCAACGTCTTCGGAGTGCTCCAGCCGCAGTTCCTCCGGCTCCCGCGGCCGGATCTCTACCGTCCGCGCCCCGGTCTGACCGCGGACCAGGACACCGAACTGTCGCTCCAGATCGTCCGCGACATCCTCACCAAGGGCACCGAAGGCCCCGTCGCCGCGCTGATCTACGAGCCCATCCAGGGCAACGGCGGCCACAACGGCTTCTCGGAGCGCTGGCACCGCGGCATCCGCGAGATCTGCGACGAGCTCGGCATCATGCTGATCATCGACGAGGTGCAGACCGGCCTCGGCCGCACCGGCCGCATGTGGGCCAGCGACTACTACGGCATCGAGCCGGACGTCCTCGTCTTCGGCAAGGGCATCGGCGGAGGCTTCCCGCTCGCCGGAGTACTGGCCAAGAACCGCTTCGCCGCCTTCCTTCCCGGCGACGACCAGCTCACCTTCGGCCAGTTCCCGATCTCCATCGCCGCGGGCCTCGCCGCCGTCCGGGCGATCATCGACGACGGCCTGTGCGACCGCGCGGCCGCGCACGGCGAGTACGCCACCGAGCGGCTGCGCGAGATGCAGACCCGTCACCCGCTCATCGGCGACGTACGCTCGCCGGGACTGATGGTGTCGATCGAGCTGGTCCGCGACCGGGTCACCAAGGAGGCGGCCACCACCGAGGCGCATGCCGTGTTCGAGCTCGCCCAGGAGCGCGGCGTCATCTTCGGCGAGAGCCGCTACGCCGGCCTCGGCAACCTGATCAAGGTCAAACCGCCACTCGACATCAGCCGGGACCACCTGGCCACCGCCCTCGACGTCCTGGACGAGGTGCTGACCGAGGTCGAGAAGACCGCCGGGACCACGACGGGAGAGCCGTCATGACTGCTACCGAAGACCCGCCGGAGACAACCAGAGACGCCGACGACCTCGCGGCGCTGGGCTACGGGCAGCAGCTGAACCGGTCGATGAGTTCCTTCACCGCGTTCGCACTCGCCTTCTCGATGGTCTCCATCAACACCGGCATCGTCACTCTGTTCACCGACCCCTTCTCACGCGTCGGCGGCGCCGCGGTCCTGCTGTGGCTGCTCGTCCTGCCCATGGTGCTCACCCTGGTCGCGGTCTACGCCCACCTGTCCGGGCGGATGCCGATCACCGGCTACGCCTACCAGTGGTCCAGCCGCCTGGTGGGGCCGCACTTCGGCTGGTTCACCGGCTGGATCGCGCTGGTCTCCTTCCTCGCGGGCACCGCCGGGACCGCCGCCGCGGTCGGCACGGTCTTCGCCCCGGAGATCTGGCAGCACCCGACCACTCACCAGATCCAGGCGTTGTCGATCGGCGCCACGCTCGTCGCCGCGGTGCTCAACATCAGCGGGGTCAAGGTCGCGACCCGGATCAACAACATCGGTGCGTCGATCGAACTGATCGGCACGTTCATCCTGGTCCTGGCCCTGGCGGCGGGCGTCCTGGTGTTCTTCAAGCACACCCAGGGGCTGTCGATCCTCACCGACGCCAAGCCGCTGACCGGGAAGCCGGTCACTCTGACGAGCGTCGCACTGGCCGGTCTGCTGCCGGTCTACGTGCTGCTCGGGTGGGAGGGCGCAGCCGACCTCGCCGAGGAGACGGTCGACCCGCGCAGGGCGGCGCCGCGCGCCATGTTCCGCTCGGTCGTCGTTTCCGGGATCATCGGCTTCGTGATCTTCGCACTGCTGGCGATGGCCATGCCGAGCAGTCCGGCGACATTCCTGACGGGGTCGGAGAACCCGGTCCTGAAGCTCATCTCGCAGCAGATCGGGCCGTTCGCCCGGGCGCTGATGATCGTGGTGGCCTTCGCTTCCATCTTCGCCTGTCTCATCGCCAACATGGCGGTCGCCACCCGGATGACCTTCGCACTCTCCCGCGACAACATGCTCCCCGCGTCGCAGGGCCTGCAGAGCGTCGGGCGGCGCAGCAGGGCCCCGATCCCGGCCATCGTCGCCGTCACTGTTGTGGCCGTCGTGCTCAACCTGCTCAACTCCGGGCTGGTGGGCAAGATCTACGCGATGGTCGGGCTCACCTACTACCTGACCTACGCGCTGACGATGATCGCCACGGCAGTGGCCGAACGACGCGGCACCGTTCCCGCGGCTCCCCACGGGGTCTTCGACCTCGGCCGCTGGCTGAACCCCATCGTCGGGTTCGCACTGCTGTGGTGCGGGGTCGTCATCGCCGCGCTCACGTTCCCGGCGGAGAACAACCAGAACGCCGTGACGGTGTCGGTCGTCCTCGCCATCGGCTTCCTGTGGTGGGCGCTAGTCCTGCGGCGCCGCCTGAACGCGGGTGCCGCCGGGCCTCCGGGCACATCCCGGACGCTCCAAGGCGCGAGCACGCGCAAGAACGCCGTAGCGGAAACCGGGCCACTCGCCTCGGAGATGAGCACGCAACCGTCCGAGGAGAACGCCACTCCACCGTGGACTCACTGAGCGGAGCCATGCGCTCCGGGTGCGTAGGTGACGACGGTCCTTGTGCATCCGGGGTGCTGATCCACACCCCACCGTGCATCCGGAAGCCCGGGCACCCTTGAAGACGCGACAGCGGATCAGGACGTGCACGGTGAGGACCCGATGAGCCCCACCATGACGATCGACCAGTCCACCCACTTCCCGTACGCCGACGAGGTTGTCGCCGACTGGCCGCACCGCTAACTGGAGCACACTGAAGTCGATGCCCGCACCGCCGTCTGCGTCATGCTCCACGACGCCACGTGCAACATCCCGCTCCTGCACCTGACCCTCACGCTGCCAGTCGGCTGTGTGGGAGCGACGGGCTCGCGCCGCCCCACGATTACCGCCTGGACGCGCCGCGGGAGACCGGTGATGGGGTGCGGCAGGCAGGCGTGCTCGATGTCGGGTGTCGATCTTCTGTGTAGTTACGACAGCATGATGGCGTTGACCTTCTGTGCTTAGAAGGTAATAAGCGAGTCTTCTACCGTTTTGCCTGCTGGCTTGGGTCAGGCTCGCTGGTCGGCGGGAACCGGCTCGGATGACGGCAGCCACTCCCGCCTGATCAGCCCGTAGACCCACGAGTCAGAGACCTCGCCGTTGACGACGCAGTCTTCCCGCAACGTCCCTTCACGCACGAAGCCGAGCTTCTCCAGCACGCGGGCAGATGCCACGTTGCGCGTATCGGCCTCAGCCTGGACGCGATTGAGGTCCAGCGTGTCGAATGCCCACCGCAGCAAAGCGCGCGCGGCCTCGGTCGCGTAGCCGTGGCCCCATGCTGCCTCGTAGTAGCAGTAGCCCAGCGATGCGCTGCGGTAGTCGGGATTCCACCTGTTCAGGCTGCACCAGCCGATGAACGCCCCGTCGGAGACGCGATCCACGGCCAGCCGCGCTCCGGTGCCCTCCTGTGCCATCTGCTGGCAAGTCGTGATGAACTTCTCGGCGCGCGCGCGTTCGCTCCACGGTGGCGCGTCCCAGTAGCGCAGCACGTAGGCGCTGCTGTGCAGCGCGAACAGGTCGTTCGCATCCGCGTCTTCGAAGGCACGTAGTCGAAGGCGGGCGGTGTGCAACGAGGGGGTGGGCAGCGACATGCTCAGTTCCTCCCGTGATCGGTTGCCGCTCAATCGGACATCCGACGCGGGTTGCTCGCAATGGGTTTTCTCGGCGGGCCGGCAGAACGACGTGTCCGCTCATCGGCACGACCGGGCGTCTCGTGAGTGTGATGCCGAGACTGAGAGCGAGTCTTCTGCCGTTTTGCCAGTTGGCTTGTGTCAGGAGCGCTGGTCGGTGGGAGCGGTGCGTGCCTGGGGGCGGGGTTGTTGGAACAATCCGGGTTCGGTCTCGTCGAGGAATCCGAGGCTGACCAGGCGTTTGAGTTTCACACGGGTGCCTTCGACGTGTTTCGGCATCAGCGGCAGGTCCAGCGCCTGGCACAGGTCGCGGGCGCGTAACGGCCGTTGTTCGTGGTCGAATACGCCCATGATCTGCTGGTAGGCCGCGCCGTCCGGCAGGGCCGGGGCCGGCTGCTCGAGTTCGAGGCTGGCGGCCATCGCGTGGATGGTCTTGGCCGTGACCTGCAGTGCTTCGCGTTCGGCCTCCGCCTCGCGCAGACGGGCTTCGAGTTCGCCGATCCGTTCAGTCAGTTCGCGTTCGCACAGCTCGATTCCGTCCAGGAGTTGCTGGATGACAGTGTGGGTCATCACACCTCCCGCCATCGGGCGGGCGTGCCGGCGAGCCTGCGCAGTATCCGCCCGGCAGAGGCCCAGTAGATCCTGGATTCCGAACTGGACGGGGCATGCTCGTAGTCACGCGCGAGGCGTCGCTCCAGCATGTTCAGGCCGTTGGTCTGCTCGACGCGCCACCGGATGGGCTCGGGGACGAACCCGGTGCGTGTCGGGTTGCGCTCCACGATCTCGACGTCGATGCCGAGTTTCGCGCCGCGCTCGACCACGCTGGTCTTGAACCCCTGGTCCACCAGCGCCTTGCTGACGGTGCCCGTGGTCGCGGCGACCTTGTTCAGCAGCGCGGTGCCGATCGTTGTCGTGCACTGAGGCCGCGACGATCACCACCGCGATGACCAGCCCTATCACGTCCACGGCCAGCCCGCGCCGCCGTCCCGGGGTCTTCTTCGCCGCATCCAGGCCCGTGGTGGACTTCGGCACCCCGGCCGCCGCGCGTACCGTCTGCGAGTCGAGCACCACCAGGGAAGGATCCGCCGTGCGCCCGGCCTTCTCGCGCAGCATCATCCGCAGCACCTCGTTGATCCGCTTGTCGAGGCCGTCGCGCTTCCAGACGTCGAAGTAGTAGCGCACCGCGCCGGTCGGCGGCAGGTCGTGGGGAAGCAGTTCCCACGGGCAGCCAGTCCGGTTCTGGTACCGCAGCGCGTTGACGATCTCGCGCATCTCGTAGCGTCCCTGATGGCCGGAGACCGATGGATGCCGTGCCTTCCATGCCGCGATCAGCGGCTCGATCACGACCCACTCCGACTCGGTCAGGTCGGTCTTGTACGGCTTGCGCTCGCCCACCGCCCCAGCGCACCACGACCGAGCCCGCCGACGAGCCGAAACCCACCAATCCCACACGAACTGACTTAGCCAAAACGGTAGAAGACTCGCTTATCGCCCTCTCAGACGGGAAGTTCGGTGATACTGAGGGCGAAGTCCAAGTTACCCACCCCGTGGTTGGCGAGGCCCACCGAGACCACGCCCGCTCCTTCCAGCCAGTGCGCCATTTTCAGGCCGCCGACGTCCAGCGGGCGCAGCCCGAGGGTCTCGATGAACGCCTCCACACTTGCCTTGGCCTGCGCATTATCGCCAGCGATGAAGACGTCGGGCCGACCCTTCTCCAGGACATGGCGGAAGATGGTGTTGAACGCCTTCACCACGCTGGCGCTTGCCGGGGCGGCCTTGGCGACTTCCTGCGCGATCGAGGTCTCCTCGCGGTGGGCTAGCCCGTCGAACGTGGAGTTGAAGGGATTGCTGATGTCGACGATGACCTTGCCGGCGAGAGCGTCTCCGTACTGGGCGACGACCGGCACGACGCCGTCGTACAGCAGGGCCACGATGACGATGTCCCCGGCCGGGGCGGTGCCCCATTCTCCCGTCGTGGCGCCGCCGCCGAGAGCCTTGGCCAGGTCAGCGGCTTTGGACTGATCGCGGCCCATGACCTCGACGGTGTTGCCGCCCGTTATCGCCCGCGCGCCGATGGTGCGGGCCATGTTCCCGGTGCCGATGATGCTGATGTTGCTCATGAGATGTCCTGCCCTGGTTGTGGTTGTTCGGTTCAGATGGCGGTGGTGCCGCCGTCGGCGACGAGTTCCATGCCGTTGACGTAGCTGGAGTCGTCGGAGGCGAGGAAGAGGGCGGCGGTGGCGATTTCGTCGGGGCGGCCCATCTGGCCGCGGGGGATGAGGGACTCGAACTGGCGCTTGGTGGCCTCGTCGAAGAGTTCTTCCTGCTTGGCGGTGGCGACCTGGCCGGGGGTCAGGACGTTGACGCGGATGCGGCGGTCCTTGAGCTCGTTGAGCCAGACGCGGGCCCAGGCCTGTTGGACGGCCTTGCTGCCGGCGTAGACGCTCCAGCCGGGGAAGGCGCCGAGGGAGGCGTTGGAGCCGGTCATGAGGATGGAACCGCCGTCGTTGAAGAGCGGGAGGGCCTTCTGGACGGTGAACAGGGTGCCGCGGGCGTTGAGGTAGAACGCGGCGTCGAAGTGGGCCTCGGTGATCTCGCCGAGGGGGGCGGGCTCGCCCCCTCCGGCGCTGGCCCACAGCACGTCGAGGCTTCCCTTCTCCCGCTTGACGGTGTCGTACAGGCGGTCCAGGTCATCCAGGTCGGCGGCGTCGCCTTGGACGCCGGTGACGTTGCGGCCGATCCGCTTCACGGCCTCGTCCAGGGCGTCCTGGCGGCGGCCGGTGATGAAGACGTGCGCTCCCTCGTCGACGAACAGCTTCGCGCCGGCCAGCGCCATGCCGGTGGTGCCGCCGGTGATGACCGCGACCTTGCCGTCAAGCTTTCCCATAGTCGTTCCCTTGAGTCGGTGGTGCGGTGTGTACCTGGGGCGACAGCATTATGTACACCGCCCTGTGTGCTTACGGTACTGGGCGGGCGGCCTGGACGCAAACTATGTACACCGGTCGTTACCTAGCTGCGGTACGATGGAGCCATGACGGAGTTGGAGAAGGGCCCCACGGGCCGCCGCCGCGGCCGGGGCGCCCGCGAGCGCATCATCAGCGCGTCCCAGCAACTGTTCCGCGAGCAGGGCATCAACCGCACCGGCATGGACCAGCTTTGCGCGGCGGCCCAGGTGTCCAAGCGCACGGCCTACCAGCACTTCACCGGCAAGGACGAACTCGTCGCCGAGTACCTGCGCCGGTTCGACCCCTCCGTTCTGTCCGGCGTGTTCGACCGCACCGACCTCACGCCCCGCGAACGGCTCCTCGCCGCCTTCGACATCCCCCCCACCACCCCCCTGTGCCCCTACATCGCCGCCGCCGTCGAACTTCACGACCCCCAGCACCCCGCATCCCAGTACGCGCGCGACTACAAGGAAGCCGTCGCCGCGCGACTCGCCGACACCGCCCGCGAAGCCGGCGCCGCCGACCCTGAACAACTCGGCGAGCAGCTCGCGCTGCTCATCGACGGCGCCGCGGCCCGCACCCGGGTCCTCAACGCCGACGCCTTCCCCACCGCCGCCGCCATCGCCGCCGTCCTCATCGACAACGCCATCCCCGCCACAGCCAGCGATGACCGACGACGGGAGGAAGTGTCGAGTTAACGTGGCACATCGCGGCCGGGCTGGACGCGCTACCGGTCACGCGGCTGCACCGGCTGGCACGCGATACCAGCCGCCCGGCACCTGGCATTGCAGGCTTTTACGGAACTGGCCGCCTCGCCCGCCTGTTGAAGGCCGCAGCAGAAGCCGCCGGGGAGAAGGGCGACCCTCGAAGGTTGCAGGAGTTCGAGGCCGTCGTCTCGGCCCAGGGCGCTGACGCGCCGCCGGTTCGAACAGACGGCTGATCACATACGTCCGTACGGGGTGACGCATGAAGAACTCGTACGCAGCTGGCAGAGGTTCTGAAGATG
>NZ_JBHYXC010000076.1:0-17860 GCF_042751495.1 Streptomyces sp. NPDC059373
GAGAAGCGGCGCCAGGAACGTCCTCGTACCCGCACCACCGGCGTGTGCCCACGCCGGCTCCACGTGCGGGCGACGGACGGTGTCATCGAGAACCCTGCCTCGTCCTCGAACACCACGTAGGCCCCGAGCGCCGCCGCAGTCATTCCACCTGCGGCCACACCTCCTTCTGGGCGTCAACCGCACCAACCTGTCCATCCAGTACCAGGACGCAAAACGGCTCCTGGACCTGCACCGGATCCGCGTCACGCCGATACCCGGATCGCCCGCCCGCACATTGGCACAGCTACACGCCCGAACAACCCCCGCGGAAACCCGTCGCTGACAGTTATTGAAATACGGGCCCCCGGCCGCACCGAGAACTGCCAGATCGGCGTGTTCGCCGCCTACACCTCCGCCAAGGGCCGTGCACTGGTGGACCGGGAACTGTATCTGCCCAAGTCCTGGACGGGTGATCCGGACCGCTGCCGGGCCGCGAAAATCCCCGAAGAGCGGACCTTCGCAACCAAGGGCGAACTGGCTCGGAAGCTGGTGCTGCGGGCTCTGGCGTCCGCCTTGCCCATTGCCTGGGTAACCGCCGATTCCGCCTATGGGCAGGAATGGGGGTTCCGGCGGATGCTCGAGGAAGCCGGCCTCGGCTATGTGCTCGCCGTCCCGAAGTCGCAGCAGGTCAAGTCGCTGGCCGGGATCTGGCGCATCGACGCTCTCATCGCCGAGGCCCCCGACGACGCCTGGCAGCGCCTGTCGTGCGGCGACGGCGCGAAGGGCCCGCGCGCCTATGACTGGGCCGCGGCCCAGCTGCCGGTCATCAGCATCTTCGACGGCGACACGCCGACTCACCGGCGGTGGGTGCTGGCCCGCCGCAGCCTGGCCCGGCCGGAAGAGATCGCCTACTACCTGGCCTACGCACCGGACGGCACCACCGTGCAGGACCTGGTCCGCATCGCAGGATCGCGGTGGGCGATCGAGGAGTGTTTCCAAGCAGCGAAGAACGAGTGCGGCCTGGACCAGTACGAAGTCCGTCGCTACGTCGGCTGGTACCGGCACATCACCCTGGCCATGCTCGCGCACGCCTTCCTCGCGGCGATGGCCGCCGACACCGAGATCGAAAGGGGGGCCGAAGAAACGGTGAGGCCGCCCTCGCGCCCTTCACCCTGGCAGAAGTCCGGAGACTCCTGGACGCTCTTCATCCCAGCTCAGCGCGCTCCCGACATCCCGACCGCACGCTGATCTGGTCCCGCTACAGACGACGCCACCAAGCCATCGCCAAACGCTGCCACTACGCCCGCCGGAACGCTGGTCACGAACTGCCGGCACGTGACGAACCATCAGCCAGCTACACTCAAAAAGTGGTCTCTGACCAGCGGTGATAGCGAACTACCGCTGGAGTACTAGTACTCCAGCAGGATTTCGCTGTCTGACCTGCGGGTTTCACTGGGCGGCTGGAGTGTAGCGGGCTGTGGAGTGGTCAGGGGCGGTCTCACGGAGGCTGCCCCTCGAACGTGCGACACCGCCGCAGGTAATGAGAGGGCGGTTTGTGAGTTGGTAGGTGATTTGTCGTCATCTGAACGTATGGGACTGCGGCATCCCAGCAGGTCGGCGGGCTCGGGCGTGCTGGGCTGAACACCGTAAGCGAGCGCAAGCCCTACAAGAGCGGCCGTCGCAGGTAGTCTGGCCCCGCCAATGACACCTGGGGGCAGCGTGAGGCTTCTTCTTACTTCCGCCGGCATCAAGAACACGAGCATCCACAACGCACTGGTCGACCTACTGGGCAAACCGATCGCCGACTCCAACGCCCTCTGTATCCCCACTGCGGGGTACGGGCACCCCCAGGGCAGTCCTGCTGGGGCATGGCGTTTCATCACCGGTCAGTCCTCCACACCCATGTGTGAGCTGGGTTGGAAGTCCTTGGGAGTGCTGGAGCTCACCGCGCTGCCCAGCATCGACGAAGAACGCTGGGTCCCCTGGGTCCGAGAGGCAGACGTCCTGCTGGTGAATGGCGGCGACGCCCTGTACCTGTGCCACTGGATGCGGCAGTCCGGGCTGGCGGATCTCCTGCCGTCGCTGCGCGAGACCGTCTGGGTGGGGCTGAGCGCCGGGAGCATGGTGATGACCCCCCGTATCGGGGAGGACTTCGTCGAGTGGAAACCGCCCACCGGTGGCGACAGCACGCTGGGCATCGTCGACTTCTCGATCTTCCCGCACCTGGATCACGAGCTCCTGCCGGAGAACACCATGGCCGACGCCGAGAGATGGGCGGCCGAGATCCCGGGTCCGGCGTACGCGATCGACGACGAGACCGCCATCACAGTGACCGACGGCACCGTCGACGTCGTCTCCGAGGGGCACTGGAAGCTGTTCTCCTCCTAGCCGCCAGCAATAGCGATCGGCAAGCGCCCGCTCATCCCGCACTCAGGGCGAACGAGAGCACAAGACGAACAGCTCGATCGAGGGGAACGAGGAATGGCTGGCCAGCCCGCTGCCAGAGGGTGGTACGTGAGTTGATGTTCGTTTCGCTCTTTCGGGAGGGGCAAGCGGGCTGGCCGCGGCGTCGCCGGGCGGCTACGGCCGCGGCTGGGTGAACAAGCCTTGCTCGGCCTCGACCAGGATTCCGCGCTCGGTCAGCCGCTTGAGCTTCAGGCGGGTGTTGTTGATGTTGTTGGGTGCGATCTCCAGGTCCATCGCCTCGCACACCTGCCGTGCCCGCAGCGGCGCGTCGGCCGCGGCGAACACCGCCATGATCTGCTGGTAGGCCGGATGGTCCGGCAGCTTCGGGGCCGGCGGCGCGGGCGGCTGCGGATCGGGCAGCTCCAGGAGTGTCTTGCGGGTGATCCGGACATCCTCGGCAGTCCGGCCGAGTTCGTCCAGCCGTGCGGTCAGCTGCGCGATCTGCTCCCTCCTCATCTCGGCCTGCGCGGCGATCTCCCCCTGCCGCTCCTCCAGCCGCGCCAGCACCGCCCCGAGGGTCAGCTCCCCGCCGGTCATGCGCTGCGCCAGGCCGCAGCGGTGGCCCCGGTCAGCCGGCGCAGTATCACCGCGGTCATCGCCCAGTACACCCGCGACTGCGAACTGCGCGGCAGGTGCTCGTAGTCGCGCACCAGCCTGCGGTGCAGCATCAAGATCCCGTAGGCGCGCTCCACGATCCACCGTTTGGGGATCGGCACGAACCCGGTCTGGGCCGGGTTGCGCTCGACAATCTCCACCTCGATGCCCACCTCCTCCCCGTGCGCGACAACGGCGTTCTTGAAGCCCTGGTCGACCAGGGCCTTCTCTACCGTGTCGGTGTCGGCGGCGACCTTGTCCAGCAGCGCGATGCCGGCGGCGTTGTCGTGCACGGACGCGGCGAGCACCACCACCGCGATCACCAGGCCCAGTACGTCAACGGCCAGGCCGCGCTTGCGGCCCGGTACTTTTTTTGCCGCATCACGCCCCGTCGACTCCGCGGGCACCCCGGCCGCAGCGTGCACGCTCTGGGTGTCGAGCACTACCAGGCTCGGGTCCGCCTTCCGGCCCATCTGCTCCCGCACCTGCCAGCGCAGCAGGTCGTGGATGGCCTGGTCGGTGCCGTCGTCACGCCACTTGGTGAAGTAGTACATCACCGCACCGCGCGGCGGCAGGTCGTGCGGAAGCAGGTCCCACTGGCAGCCGGTGCGGCCCTGGTAGAGGAGCGCGTTGACGATCTCCCGCATCTCGTACCGGCCCTGGTGACCGCTGACCGAGCGGTGTGCGGCCTTCCACGCGGCGATCACCGGCTCGATCAACGCCCACTGCCCGTCGGACAGATCGGTCTTGTAGGGCTCGCGCTCGCTCACGACGACCAGCCCAGCACGCCCATGGCCGCCGACCGGCCGGGATGCCGTCCTGCCACACGTTCAGGTGACGACAAATCACCTCTGCACTCACATACCGTCCTCTGACAGCGGGTGGGAAAGCTCCCCACGTGATCTTCGAGAGTGCTGCCGAGCAGTGGGACCTTGAACTGGACGACCTCTTCGTGACCATCGGTCATCGCTTCAGCCGTGTGGAACTTCGTCGCCGCATGCGCGATTACGTACGCGGACTGCTCGCCCCGGTGGCCCGAAAGAACAGCTGGCAGCTGGCCGAACAGGCAGGCCACGCAGACCATCGTGCACATGGGCGAGGCTACCCCCGACGGCGTCCCGCACCTGGAGGCGCTGATCGCCGCCGCCGAGCCGGTCCCCGACGTCCGGCGCGGCGGGGACGCTGCCGCTGGCATCATCTACACCGGCAGTACGACGGGAACGGCCAAGGGCGTCGTCCTCAGCCACGCCAACATCCTCAACTCGGCCATCGGCTCCGCGACCACCGGTGTCCCCTCCCGATCACCGACCCAACGCCTGAGTGAGCGCTCTCGGGCTGACCGAGTCGGGGCTCACGTGCATCGTTCCGGCCAGCCGCCGGGACGCGACGACGACGAAGCGCACGCTGCCGACCTTGCCGTCGGCGAGACGGGAGGCTACAGCCGAACGCGCCGTGTCACCGGCAGCGACGATACGGCCGCAGCGGAGCTGGATCAGGGTGTTCACATAAGCGACAGCGTCGGCCTTGGCGGGCAGTTGATAGCGCTGCACTATGAGCTTCGAGTCCCCGCTCGCCACACTCTGCAAGGCGGTCCAAGTACGGTTGGAGTCCTCGGCTCCGGAGGCCAGAAGGCAAACCCTGGTAGCGCTGTCGACATGCGACACCGGAGCGGGCACCGATCCGTGGGTGGGCGCGTGCTGCAGGTAAGTCAGCGCCCAGCCGCTGACCGCGACCGCGCATGCACCGAGCCCGGTGCCGATACGCAGTACAACGGGCAGCCGCCCCCAGCGTCGACACAGCCAAAACCTCATATGTCTGCCACCGGCTCGGCCGCCCAAGGGTCGATCTTGAGCGACCGAAGCCTCTTGCGGTCGCGGTCGTGGACGAAGCGGCATCCTTCGTAAGGAAGGTCGAAGGTCCAGTGCTCCGGAAGGTCTCGCTCCGCGTAACGGCACAACAGCTCGACCATGCCGCAGTCGAAGCGAGCCCACGCCTCCGGTGCCAACCACTGATGGCGCCAGATCACCGTGCTCCACTGATTGGGATCAGGAGAGTGGGCACGCCAGCACAGCAGGTCGGAATCAACGGTCAAACCCCACCCGATCAACTGTTCAGGCTCATTGTATTCTTCCTCTTCACCTGTGTAATTGGGCGTCTGCAGTCCTGCCTCGGATTGTTGCCCCAAGGTCTTGCAGATACACCTCTTGAGTCGGGGGCTCGACACACAGAAAGTTATCGAACATTCCTTGCCCGTAGACGCGCATGAAAGCTCGGTAGTCATCGGGAAAATTGTGCGGATAATCTGCGGTCAGCCCTTCCCAGTCCACTGTGTTCCCGCCATGGGCAGGTAGGGCGACCAGCGACGTAAGACGGTGCAACGGCCCCGTAAGAGCTGGTTCTTGCATCATTCCCTCTTCCATGACTACGCGGCGAGATCCCGGAGCTGTCCCAGCGCGCTACGGCCGTTCGCGCTGCGTGGACTGAGCAGCCACGACAGGAGGGCCAGCCCGCAGCAGACGCCGACCACCGGTCGATACTGGGCCGGCACCACGAGGACCGGAACAACCGCGGCCGCCAAGGGCCCGGCGACCTGTGCCAGGACACGGCAGCGGCGGCCGGGACGGGCTTCGGTATCGGCGAGCTGCCACACCTCGAAGCCGGCCGCGATCGGCACCAGCCGCAGCACCACCACCGCCCGGCCCAATCCGAACGCAGCCACCCGCGGACCTACGCCCAACCGGAGCCAGCGCAGCCGACCTCCACCCAACAGCACGATCCCCAACGCGATCAAAACACCCAGAGGCGCCACCGCGAACGTGACCACAGCCCCGAGCAGGCAGCCGATGAACCGCGTCCTCGGGTCTCCCAACTGGTACGCCACAAGCACTGCCGACACCCCGCCGGCAACAGAGGCAAGGGCCGAAAGCCTTCCCCGATTACGACTCATCGCGCCTCGCCCGCCTACTCGACGATCTCAAGCGAGTACGGCAATGGGGGCACTTCAGCAGCATCCGCTGATGGGGTGAGAAACTCACGACTCCGCCGCTGGCTCGGCTGCCCAGGGGTCCATGTCGCGCGAATCAAATTCCATGAGCTCTCTGCTGTGGACAAATCGCGATCCCTCGTACGGGAGGTCCTCGATCCAGAAGTGGGGGATTCGGCGCTCTGCGTAGCGACAGAGCAGTTCGACCATGCCGCAGTCGAACCGAACCCACGACCCGGGAGCCGACCACTGACGACGCCAGATCACTGTGCTCCACTGATTGGGGTCAGCGGAATCGGCGCGCCAGCACAGCAGATCGGAATCAACAGTCAGGCCCCATCCGATCAACAGGTTCGGTTCATCGTATTCTTCTTCCACTCCCGTGAACTGGGCATCCGCAGTCCGCCCCCGGACCGTCGCATCGAGATCATGAAGATATACCTCCTGAATCGGCGGAACCACGCTCACGAAGTCATCGAACATTCCTTGCCCATAGACCCGCATGAAGGCGCGATAGTCGTCGGGGAATCCATGCGGATACTCCGCAACCAGACCTACCCAATCCACCGTGTTCCCACCACGAACTGGCGGCTCGACGAGCGACATGAGTCTGCGGAGAGGATCTGTGGGTGTCAGTTCTTGGTTCATGTTTTCTCCACTGCTACTTGACGACGTCACCCAGGTTCACCTCTGTCGATCCGTAGGTATTGTCCACCATCATGGTGTCACCGAGGCCAGCCGTTCCGTTGTTGTAGTAGCCCCGGGCTGTCAAAACAAACCGGTAAGGGACCTTGCTGGTGTCTGAGCGGTACTGCGGCGTCACGGTGTAGGCGACGCTCTGGCCGGTCTTGGCCGCCATCTTCACTTCGCGCTCCATGGCCGCCATGATGTTCCGCCCACGGCTTCCGGCACTGCGATCGAAGGTGTTCACCCCACGCCAGCACGTTGCCAGGTTGCGCTGGTCGGTTCCCGAGCCACCCCGAGTGTCGGCAACCAGGTGGCATGCGTTGATGTTCTGTGAGGCATCAAGGTCGTTCGACCTCGCGTATGCCCGAGCTTCGCTGTGCCCGGACAGCTGATTGCGCGCGCTCTTCGGCACCGGCGAACTGCCGGAAGGCCGCACGCTGCTCTTCGTGACGCAGGCGTACATGCCCGTCGAGCGCCCTTCATCATCCAGCGCCCCAGGCATCTGGTAACCAATGCCGCTTCCCCACGAGCAGTTTTCGTTGTTCTTGTCCTTGTTCTTGGTTATGTCGCATCCACCCGTGACGACACAGACGGCCGCCGTGGTCAGACCGGCCACGCCGGCAGAGATGGCGTTACGGATGGAATTACTCAGGTTGATCTTCGCACTGGGGGAAGTCGCAACCGCAGTCGAGTGGACGGACAGGCTTCCCTTGCCGATCGACGCAGTGATCTTGACTGCGTTGGCCCGGATCGCCGCCCGACGGGCGGCCTCGGCCGCTGCGGCGGCAGCGGCGGCCCTGGCCGCGTCGGCGGCGCTGACGCCTCCGCCACCGCCTCCCCCGCCACCACCGCCATTGGAACTGGACGAAGAACTGCTGCTGCTTGAGCTGGTCTTGCCGAACCTGGACTGGCAGGACATGGACCAATATTCGACGCAGCTCCCATAGGCGCTTGAACTGGTTGCTGCCGCACTGGATGTAGCGGCCGTCGAGTGACTGGACGAACTCGACCAGCTCCAATCGCCCACGGAACTCACTGCATTTGACAAGCTGTTGGCCAGACCTGAGCAGTACTGCACGCACGTCGTGTAGACCCCGACTGCGAGCGCAGTCAGAACGGGAGTGTCTTTTTCTTGGGTCTGGCCCGTAGTCGGTGGTGACGCCGAGTAGCCATCCTTGATCATGATCTGGTGGTGGATGTCAACTTCCTTTTGGGGACGGTGTTTTCCGGGCTGTCGGCGCTGGTCGTCGAGGACGTGGTGGACGGCGGTGACGCGGTGGTGATCTCGGCCCGCACGCGGGATGCGGCGGTGCCGTGTCCGGCGTGCCGGACGCCGACGGCGAAGGTTCACGGGTATCACCGCCGGTCGGTGACGGACGTGCCGGTCGACGGCCGCCAGGTCGTCGTCCACCTGCGCGTACGGCGGCTGGTCTGTCCGGTCCTGGGCTGCCGACGCCAGACCTTCCGCGAGCAGATTCCCGGACTGCTGGAGCGCCATCAGCGCCGCACGGTGCGGCTTGCCTGGCAGATATCCCAGGTGGCGCGGGAGTTATGCGGCCGGGCGGCCGCGCGCCTGGCCGGCCTGCTGGCCGTGCCCGTTTCCCGCAGTACCGCTCTGCGCCATCTGCGACGCCTGCCGCTGCCGCAGCAGGCGGTCCCACGGGTGATCGGCGTGGACGATTTCGCCCTGCGCCGACGGCACCGCTACGCCACGATCATCACGGATGCCGAAACCGGTAGACGCATCGCGGTCCTGCCCGACCGCGAGAGGGCCACCCAGGAGTCCTGGCTGCGCGAACATCCTGTTGTCGAGGTCGTGTGCCGCGACGGCTCGGCCACCTACGCCGAGGCCATCCGCCGGGCACTGCCCGACGCGGTGCAGGTCAGCGACCGATGGCACCTCTGGCGAAACCTTTGCGACAAAGTCCAGCTCGAGGTCCGCGCACACACCGGCTGCTGGGCCACCATCAACCCGCCCCGCCCCGGCGGAGTACGCGAGCAGACCACCCGCGAACGCTGGAACAAGATCCACCATCTCCTCGGCCAGGGCGTCGGCCTGCTCGACTGCTCCCGCCGCCTGAGCCTGGCCCTGAACACCGTCAAACGCTACGCCCGCATGCCCGAACCCCAGGCCCTGCGCATCGCCCCCGCCTACCGGCCCACCCTCGTCAACCCCTACCGCGACCATCTGCGCGCCCGCCGCGCGGGCGATCCGACAGTTGCTGTCACCCAACTCCTGGCGGAGATCCGTGAGTTGGGCTACACCGGCAGCGCCAACCTGCTGGTCCGCTACCTCAACCAGGGCCGCGCCGAAGGCGACCGCCCCGTCACCACCCCACGTCACGCCAGCCGCCTCCTGCTCACCCACCCCGAGAACCTGCGTCCGAAGGAGACGGCCCTGCTGGAGAAAATCGCCGCGGCCTGCCCGGAGATGACCGCACTCGCCGATCTCGTAGGCGGCTTCGCCACCCTGCTGAAACCGGCCGAGGGCAACGACGTGAAACTCACGGAGTGGATCACAGCCGCCCGTGCCGTCGACCTGCCCCACCTGCGCAGTCTTACCAACGGCCTCGAAATCGACCGGCCCGCCGTGAACGCCGGCCTCACCTTGCCCTACCACAACGGCCGCACCGAAGGCGTCAACACCCGCACCAAGCGGATCATGAGACAGATGCACGGACGCGCCGGATTCGACCTCCTCCGCCACCGCATCCTCCTGCCCTGACGAACACCCAGCGTCACCACCGACTACGGGCCAGACCCATCTTTAGGACAGTCCCCTCTCTGGATGCCAGACCGTGCGGGGTGGTGCTCGTGGCGTCGCGCAGCACCCAGCCCTCGTATTCGTGCTTCAACGTGCCGGAGAAGCCGGACGGCGGAGCGTAGGAACCGTCAGCGTTGGTTCCGAAACGGGCCTGGGAACCGTCGGCCATGGTGATCAGGACGGTACCGTTGTCCAATTCGTTGCGCAGCCGCATGTCCCACCGGGTCGACCATCCCGCGCCGAAGGCGTTGGTGGTCCGCGGGTCGAGGGAGTTGTAGGTGCGGTTCACCGCGAGTTCCCCGTTCGGCCGAGCCGGCGCCGACCTCCCAGGTGCTGCGCGCCCTGGAACACCAAGGGCTCATCGAGCGTGAGGTCGATACGGCCGACACCCGCGCCAAACGACTCCGCTTCACCGACACTGGCGCCGACCTGGTCCTCGCGCCATTGCCGCCGTCGACCGCGCCGACGCGGAGTTCTTCCAGTCGGTGCCCCGCGACGACGCGGTGGTCCTGCTCAGCCGCCTGGCCCATCCCCAAACGCCTGATAGCCGCCCGCAGCCAGGGGAGGCGGTACGGTCGGGAATCGGACAGTCCTTGGCCCCGCAGGGTTGGCGTAGCCTGCTGCGGTCCGCTCCGCCGCCGTCCGGAGCGGGACCGTAACGTACCCACACCCCGGGGAGCCATCTTCGTGCTCGACACCACGGACGCGGCGCTCGTGCGCGAGCTCCAGCGCGACGGCAGGGCCAGCTACCAGCACCTCGCCGAATTGCTCGGAATCTCGCGCGAGGCGGCGCGGGCGCGGGTGCACCGGCTGCTGCAACGCGGGGCTGTGCGCATCGTGGGCATCGTTCCGCCCGCCGTCGCCGGGATCGCCGCGCTCGCGCACGTCTCCCTGGACGTCGAAGGTCCCGCCGCGCCGGCCGCGGCGGCCGTCGCCGCGCGCCGGGCTGTCAGCTTCGTGTCCTGCACGGCGGGGCCGCGGGTGGTGGTCGCCGAGGTGCGTGCCGCGGACGACTCAGCGTTGGAGCGGGAGTTCGCGGCGCTGCGCGACATGCCCGGGGTACGCGGGATCGAGGTCTTCCGTTGCACCGAGCTGGTCAGCGACGCGTATGCGCCCGCCGTCCCCGCTGCCGCGGAGGGGCGCGGCACGCTCGCCGTCCCGATTCTGGACCGGCTGGACCGACAGCTGCTGCGGCTGTTGCAGCAGGACGGCCGCGCCAGCTTCACGGTGCTGGCCGAGCAGGTGGGCCTGTCCCAGCCGGCCACCCGCGCCCGGGTGCTGCGCCTGCTGCAGGCCGGTGCCGTGTACGTGACCGGCCTGGTCGACTCCGCGGCGCTGGGCGTGCGCGAGGCGGCCGGGATGGGCCTGGGGGTACGCGGACCGGCGCGCGCGGTCGCGGACGCGGCGGCCCGCCTGCCCGGGGTGAACTACGTCGCGGCGGGTTACGGACGCTTCGACGTGGTCTGCGGCGTGGACGCCTCGGACCGCTCGGCGCTGCTTGCGGGGCTGGAGTCGCTGCGCGCACTTGAGGGCGTCCGGCGCTCGGAGTCCTGGGTGCATCTGGAGATCGTCAAGGAGTCCTACGCCTACGATCTCCCGGTTGACTAGGCGCTTCAGCGGCACGCAATAGCGCTTGCAAATGAATTGCCTAATGAAATAAAATTCATAGGCGGAAACATTGCGGTCGCCTCTTGACGCATTCTTTTCGCCTGCCCTTCAATGGCTGGACCCCTCCCCGTAAGAGAGTTCGGTCCCCGATGACGTCACCCCCACAGTCCACCGTCGCTGCCCTGCCGAGATCTCTCGGCGTCTTCGGCGCGGTCATGCTGACGCTGTCCTGCATCACCCCCGCCTCCTCGCTCTTCATCATCGTTCCGCCGATGCTCCAGACGCAGGGCAGCGGAACGGTACTGAGCCTGCTCGTCGCGGCCGTGCTCTCGCTCGGCGTCGGTCTGTGCTACGCCGAACTCGGAACGCTGGTGCCCAGCGCGGGTGGCGAGTACTCGATCGTGGGCCAGATCCTCGGACGTGTCACCGGCTGGCTGGTCTTCGTGATCTCCATCGTCTCGTTGCTGGTCATCCCGCCGATCATCGCGCTGGGCACCGCCGGCTACCTCTCCTCGGTGCTCTCCCTCGACCCGGCCCCGGCCGGAGCCGCGGTCATGGCGCTGGCCGTCGCCGTGGGCGTGCTCGACATCAAGTCGAACGCCCTGATCACCGGTATCTTCCTGGGGATCGAGATGCTCGCCGCGGGCGTGGTCACCGTGCTCGGTCTGACCCATGTCCATCAGCCGGTCTCCACCCTGATCCACGCCGTCGTTCCCAACGGGCACGGCGCTACAAGCCCCTTCACGACCGGATTGCTGATCTCAGGGCTTGCCGTGGCGCTGTTCACCTACAACGGGTTCGGCACCGCGATCTACCTGTCCGAGGATCTGCGCGACCCACGCCGCACCGTCGCCCGCACCGTGCTGTGGTCTCTGCTCGCGGGAGTCGTCGTCATCACCGTCCCGTCATCGCGATCTGCCTGGGTGTCAGCTCACCCGACTAGCTCGCCGCCGGAGACCTCATCGCCATAGTCGACTCCTGGGCGGGCAGTGGCATCGGCACCTTCGTCAGCCTGTGCATCGCCGCCGCCATCCTCAACGCGGTCATCGTGATGGTGCTCCAGAACGGACGGGTGCTCTACGCCTCCGCGCGCGACCGGACCTGGCCCGCCCCTATCAACCGCGCGCTCGGCACCCTGCACCCGCGCTGGGGCTCGCCCTGTGCGTCCCCATCGACCAACTCCTCGGGTTCACCGGGGTCGTGGTCGCGGTGATCTACCTGCTGCTGGGCGTCGCCGCGCTGGCCGCGCGCGGTCGCCGGCACCGCGACACGGCCGCCTGGCGGATGCCGCTGTGGCCGCTGCCCCCACTGCTGATCATCGCGGTCCTGGCCTACGTCCTCACCGAGCAGACCCTGCACGACCTGCTGATCACCGGTGCCGTACTGCTCGCCGGATTCGTCTACTGGGTGTTCTACCTCCGCCCGCGCAGCACCACCCACTGGGTGCTCAGCCTTCCTGCAGACCAGGTTCCCGCCGACCAGAACAGCGTGGGGCAGGCCGCCGCCGCCAGTACCGTCCCGGAGCACCGATGAACGACGTCGTGAACCTCCCCGCCGACCTCGTCGTCCACAACGCGCACGTCCACACCGTCAACGACGCACGCCCGCGCGCCGAGGCCGTGGCCGTGCGCGACGGAAGAATCGCCTGGGTCGGGGACGGTGACGACTGGCGTGCGCTGCTCGGCCCCGGGACCCACGTCGTCGACGCGGGCGGACGTCTCCTGCTGCCCGGCTTCGTCGACAGCCACAACCACGTCCGGCTCGGCTCGGACGCCGCCTGCGTGCAACTCGCCGGTGCCGCCTCGCTCCCCGAGATCGGCCGCAGGATCACCGAGTGGACCGCTCGCAACCCGGAGTCGGACTGGGTCGAGGCCGAGGCGTTCGACTACACCGCCATCCCTGACGGCCGCATGCCCACCGCCGCAGACCTCGACCCGTTCACCGGGGACCGTCCGGCCTTCGTCCTCAGCTACGATGTCCACACCGCCTGGCTCAACACCGCCGCCCTGCGGCGCCTCGGAATCGGCGCGAGCTGCCGCGAACTACCGTACGGCACTGTGCAGAAGGATCCGGGGAGCGGTGAACCCACCGGCTTCCTGACCGACTTCGCCGTCCGCGGGCTCTCCCGTGACGGCCACCGGGCGCTGCGGGCAGCCGGCGTGCCCTGGGCGCACCCGGAACGTCAGTACGCACGGCTCGCCGCCAGCCTCGACATGGCGGCCCACTACGGCATCACCACGATCGTGGAACCGCAGAATTCGCTCGACGACCTGGCCCTGTTCGAGCGCGCCGAGAGGGAGGGAAGGCTGCGCTCCCGCCTGGTCGCCGCGCTGTTCCATCCGCGTGGCACCAGCGCCGCCGACCTCGTCGATTTCGCCGAGGCCGCCCGGCGCCACCACTCCGACCGCTTCCGGGTCGGCCCGCTCAAGCTCTACATCGACGACGTCGTCGAACCGCACACCGCTGCCTTGCTGGAGCCGTACGCGGACCGGCCCGGCCACCGCGGTGAGACCTTCTACCCGGCGGACGAGTTCGCCGACGTCCTCGCCCGGCTGGACGCCGCCGGATTCCAGGCCTTCGTGCACGCCACCGGGGACCGGGGCATCCGCACCGTTCTCGACGCGGTCGAGCACGCCCGCAGCGTCAACGGCCCGCGCGACGCACGGCACCAGGTCGTCCACGTCGAGTGCCTGGACCCTGCCGACGTCCCGCGTTTCGCAGATCTCGGCGTGGTCGCCTGCATGCAGCCCCGGCACTGCTCGCCGGACATCGCGGGGCCCGGACACCACTGGGCCGAGGCCGTCGGGGAACAGCGCTGGTCCAAGGCGTGGCCGATGCGCAGCCTGCACCGCGCGAAGGCGGCGCTGGCGTTCTCCAGCGACTGGAACGTCGCCGAGATGGACCCGCTGGTCGGCATCTACAGTGCCGTCACCCGCCAGGGCCTCGACGGCGGCGCCCCGTGGATGCCCGGGGAGACCGTCGACCTGGCCACCGCGCTGCGCGGTTACACCTTGGGCAGCGCCTACGCGAACTTCCTGGACGACCGCCTCGGCACGATCACCCCGGGCAAGCTCGCCGACATGGTGCTGCTGTCCGAGGACTTGTTCACCCTCGACCCGAAGGCTTTCCTGGACACCCGGGTGGACCTCTCAGTCGTCGACGGGGAGATCGTGCACACGACGGAGTGACCGACCCTCCGCGACGTAGAGGTGGTGTCAGGGTTGATGGCGAGGACCAGGTAGGCGGCGAGGACGGACACGTGCACGCCGCCCTGCAGCGGAGTGGTGATGGCGATTCTTGATGAGTCCATCGGCTGGGGTGTCGAATTCGAGGGTCTGGCGGGGCGGGTGGCGGGGGCGGGTGTTCAACCGCAGGGCGATGTTGTCCAGATCGGCCTGGGTGAGGTGGCCCATCCCGGTGCCCTTGGGCATCCACTTCCCGCTGCATCGACGGCTGCCTCGTCGCCACCGGCCGCGATCATCGAGCCACGGGACACCGCCAGTTCGAGCTGAGTACTCAGGAACTGGCGGTGTCCGTGCAGCCGATGGTTTCAGCCGGCGGTTGCGCTCGGCTCGGGCTCCGCCTGCTCAGGGTGCGGGTAGGACGGCCGTACGCGCAGCGGGCGGGCTGCCCAGCGGGGCAGGTACCAGTTCCATGAGCCGAACAGGGACACGAGGGACGGAACGAGCAGCATCCGTACGATGGTTGCGTCGAGGAGGATGCCGATGCCGAGGCCGGTGGCCAGGGTCTTGAGGTCGGTGCCGGGGCCGGAGGCGAGGGCGGCGAAGGCGAGGAAGAGGATCAGCGCGGCGCTGGTGACGAGCCGTCCCGTACGGCCGATGCCCTCGATGACGGCGGCGTTGGTCGAGCGCCCCGCGTCGTACTCCTCGCGGATGCGGGACAGGATGAACACCTCGTAGTCCATCGACAGTCCGAACAGGAACGCGAAGACCATGAGGGGGATCCAGAAGGTGATGGCCCCGGTGGCCGCGATGCCGAAGATCGCGTCGGAGCCGTGACCGTCCTGCCAGAAGATCACCATCAGTCCGAGCGTCGCCGCCAGCGAGACAAGGTTGAGCAGCACCGCTTTGAGTGGCAGCAGCAGAGAGCGGAAGGCGCGGACGAGCAGCACGTAGGTCAGCAGTGCGATGATCGTGAGCATCAGCGGGAAGTTGCCGTACACGGCGTCCATGAAGTCAATCTGCGCGGCCCCGATGCCGGCGACGCCGATGACCCCGGGAAGGTTCTCCGTGGCGCTCTTGACCCGCTTGACCACGCCGACACTCTTCGAGTTCACCGTCTCCTCGTCCGGGATGACGACGACGATGCTCTGTCCGCCCTGGTTGCCGGCCGGCCCGGAGGGCACGAACGCCCCGCGCACGCCGTCGACCTTGGCCAGCTCTGCGGCGACCGGCCGAGCCCGGTCGGTGCGGACCAGGACCTCCATCGGGGTCAGCGCGCCGGTCGGGACACCGCCGCGCTCCAGAGTCGTCAGGGTCTCGTAGGCCGGGCCGCTCTTGGCCAGCGACGCCGAGGAGGCAAGGCCGATCTTGATACCGAGGAAGACCCCGATCAGCGCCGCGAGCGCGGCCAGCGCGGTGCCGGCCACGAGCCAGCGGCGCCGCACCACGGCGGCGGTCCACCGGCTCCACGCGCGGCTCGCCCGGTTCTCGTGGCGGATCTTGGGCCAGTCCACCCGCGGTCCGATGCCGCCCAGGATCGCCGGCGTCAGGGTGAGCGTCGTCAGCACGCTGGCCAGCGGGATGAGCGCCCCACCGTACCCCATACTGCGCATGAACGGGACCGGCAGGACGACCAGGGCGAGCAGCCCGATCGCCACCGTCACGCCGCTGAACACCACCGCATGACCGGCCCGTTCCATCGCGACCACGACCGCGTCGTGATTGCCCCGGCCGCGGTCGCGCTCCTCGCGCCAGCGGGTGACGAACAGCAGCGAGTAATCGATCGCGACACCCAGGCCGATGAGGGCGACCAGGAACTGCACGATGAACGACACATCGGTCGCGTAGGTGAGCGGCAACAGCATCACGAAGGTCGCGAGGATCGACACCGCGGCCACCGCCAGCGGCAGCAGAGCGAGGAAGGAGGCGAACACGAAGGTGAGCACGGCGAGGGCGCCGACAGCACCGAGAAGCGTCTCCCCGAGCACCCCCGGCCCGCCCCTGTTATCGCCCCCGGAGGCCAGCGTGTCTTCGCCCGTCACCCCGACCGTCGCACCGGAGGGCATGGCCTTCACTGCCGCCGACTGGATCGGATCGGTCAGCAGCTTCTGACTCGGCGACGGGTTGAACCGGTAGAACACCAGCGCATAGGCGGTTCGGTCGTCTTTCGTCCGGAAGGCCCTGTCGCCGGTGTTCGCCTCGTCGATCACCCGCACGCTCGGGATCGCGTCGCCCACTGCCGCGAACACCCGGCCGACATAGGCCTCGTGACCGGTGATCGACTGCCCTGCCGGGAGCGTGACCGAGACCAGATACGGATTCGTGTCGCCACCACTGCCGAAGGCATGCTCGATCTTGTGCGCCGTCACGGTGCCGGGCTGGCCCGGCAGTGAGAAGTCGATCGTCAGCCGGTCCGCTGTCCGGCCGGCCAGTAGCACGCCGGCAACCAATACAAGGCCCCAGAACCCCACAACCGCCTTGCGATGCCGCAGCACGAACTCGGCCCACCGTCGCATGCCCCGCCCTCCCCACGCCGTAGGTTGCGCGAGTCTAATCCTCTGCCCCCTTTCCTCGCTATCAGGCGAATCGGACCGTTTTGATCCATTCGGGTGGCAGTGTCGGCCTGCGCCGTCAGACGCGTCGTCCATGAGTCGCCCACGCCATAGCGCCGGTGCGGAAGCGTCCGTGCCCGCGATGAGGGGGTTGAAGCGCCAGAAGCCGCCGTCCTCTGGGTCGGCCCACCGCGGCCCCACGGTGGGTGAGCGGGATGACCAGCGGTTCGATTCCCGGCGGGCTGCCGTGGACGGCAGTCGGCTGATCCGGCTGGTCGCCGGGCAGTTCCACTGCGACGTACGGCAGCCGAAGCGCAGCGGCGATGGTCTCGACGGTCTCCGGCAGCGCCTGCTCGGCGGAGCCCGCCGACTCCAGCCGTCGCCCCAGGCCGGCCAGAACGGTTGATACAGCACGGCTACGGCACCGGCCGCGGCCAGGGTGACCATCGGTTCGGCGTGACCGCGCGCAGGACGGCATCGAGGAGCAGGACGACCGCGGCGTAAACGGCCAGACCTGCGGCGAGCAGCCAGCCGTAGACCAGCGAACGGCGCACCACGACGTCGACGCCGTCCAGACCGTCCAGCTGGTTCCGCAGCACGGCGACACCGACCGACAGCGGCAGCAGGGGAACCGCCACCAGGGCAAGCAGGCTGTGCAGGAAACCCACGGTCGATCCGCCGACGGGCACGATGGAGACCATGATCAGCAACACCGCGACCAGGAAACCAGCGCAGCTGGTCGCGTTCGCCGGCAGACCCGCACCGGTAGCGCACCACAGCGGCCGCGAGGCTGCCGACGACGACGGCGAGCAACAGCGGGAACACGCCGACCGAGCCGATGGTGCCGAACCATGACTGTGGTGGCCTGTCCGCGAGTTCGTCCACGCTGTGCTCAGCAAGCCGTAACGGACCGGCAGTCCATTGCCCGAACCCCCCGAAGGGCGACCACTGGTCGGATGAACGACAAGCTCACAGCAGTCCGTGGTCGCGGCACCATTGCTCGATGTCATGGCCCCCCGCTTCGAGGGTCTGCCGCCAGTGAGGG
>NZ_JBHYXC010000077.1:0-16637 GCF_042751495.1 Streptomyces sp. NPDC059373
TCGTGGGGGTGGTTGCGTTAGTGGCGGTGGCGGCGGCGGTTGGGCCGGGGGGGGTGCCCGTCGCGGGGGCGGGGGCCCGGGGGGGGGGCCGGGGGGGGGGTGCTGCGCCGGGGGCCCCGGGGGCGCGGGGGGGGGGGCGGGTGTGGGGGGCGGTTCCCCCCCCCCGCCACCACAAACGACGGCTAGATGACGACGAGGCAGCTCGCCTTGTTGTCGAATCCGTTGTTGGAGAAGTCGCGGTCACTGCTTTCCTTGGCGGCGTTGTACTGCTCGCCGCTGCAGTCCCCGTCCTGGTAGAGCGCGACACGGTGGCTCATGTTGTTGATCATCGAGCTGGCGTTGTCGCCGACCGTGACGCCGTTGTTGAATTTGTGGTCGCCCAGATGCTTGGTCGTGGAGGTGAACACGGCCCGGCCGCCCTCGTAGTTGTCGTGCTGGAACAGACAGAAACTGTTCGCGGGGCACGCGCCGTTGTCGGCCTGGGCGGCCGGGCCGAAAGCGACCAGCCCGACGACGCTCAGCGACAGGGCACCGACGCTCATGGCAATCTTGCGCATCATATGTCGTTCCTTTGCATCCATCCCGATGGACAACGCGGAAATCCGCGTCAGGAACGAGTACAGCCGCCTGTGGCCGCAATTGACAGATGATTCGATCAGATTCGAACCGAACGGCAAAAGGACTACGCAAAGCCTACGCGGCGGGCTCTTCCGCCGGGGCGCGGAGGCCGGCGTCCCACTTTTCCTCGATGCGGCCGTATTTCCAGACGGCGAGGGCGACGGCCCAGGTGGCGGCGAAGAGGCCGACGATCCAGAAGCCGACGGTGTTGAGGTCGACGGAGGAGACGGAGTCCCAGAAGGGGCCGGTGAGGGAGAGCTTGTCGGCGAGGATCGAGAGGAGTTCGATGCCGCCGATGATGAGGGCGACGGCGATGGAGAGCCCGGTGATGGTGAGGTTGTAGTAGACCTTGCGGACCGGCTTGGAGAAGGCCCAGCCGTAGGCGAAGTTCATGAACGAGCCGTCGATGGTGTCGAGCAGGGACATGCCGGCGGCGAAGAGCACGGGAAGGCAGAGGATCGCGTACCAGGGGAGGCCGGAGGCCACCGAGCCGGCGGCGAGGACCAGGAGGCTGATCTCGGTGACGGTGTCGAAGCCGAGGCCGAAGAGGATGCCGAGGGGGTACATCTGCCAGGGGCGGCGGATGGCGCGGGTGGCACGGCCGAGGATGCGGTTCATGAGGCCGCGGTTGTTGAGGTGCTGCTCCAACTGCGCCTCGTCGTAGGTGCCGCGGCGCATGTCGCGGAAGACCTTGCCGAGGCCGACCAGGATGACCAGGTTGATGGCCGCGATGAGCAGCAGGAAGGCGCCGGACACGAAGGTGCCGATGAGGCCGCCGACCTGGTGGAGGCGGGAGTTGTCGTCGGAGAGGCCGGTGCCGACGGCCTTGACGCCCAGGGCGAGCAGGAAGGTGAGCCCGAAGACGACCGAGGAGTGGCCGAGCGAGAACCAGAAGCCCACGGACAGCGGCCGCTTGCCGTCCGCCATGAACTTGCGGGTGGTGTTGTCGATGGCGGCGATGTGGTCGGCGTCGAAGGCGTGGCGCAGGCCGAGCGTGTAGGCGGTGAGGCCGGTGCCGAAGCCGAAGGCGCCGCCCGCGAGTTGGTAGTGCCCGGGGACGACGACCAGGGCGAGGATGCCGAAGCCGACGAGGTGCAGCAGCAGGACGAAGCCGGCCATGCCGCCGAGCCCGGCCCACTCGCGGCGGGTGAGGGCCATGCGGGAGGGGTTTGCTGTCAGGGCCACGGGGTCCTCGCGGTGCTCGGGGATCGTTATTGCGTATCGTACGCAATAACGATCTCCTTGCATACGGCGGGTCCGATCAGTCGACGGTGACGACGATCTTTCCCCGGGTGTGCCCCTGCGCGTTGAGCCGCTGGGCGTCGGCCGCCCGCTCCAGCGGGAAGCTCGCCGCGACCTCGACGCCGACGACGCCGCGCTCGGCCAGCTCGCTCAGCGCCGCGAGGTCGTCCGGGTCGGGGCGGACCCAGAAGAAGCGGCCGCCGAGGCCGAGGACGGCCGGGTCGGTGATCGAGACCAGCCGGCCGCCGACGGCGAGCAGGTCGGGCGAGACGGTGAGCGCCTCGCCGCCGACGAGGTCGAGGACGGCGTCCACGCCATCCGGCGCCAGGGCGGTGACGCGCTGCGCGAGCCCGTCCCCGTACACGACCGGCTCGGCGCCGAGCGAGCGCAGGTAGTCGTGGTTGCGCTCGCTCGCGGTGCCGATGACGCGGGCGCCGAGGTGCACGGCGATCTGGACGGCGATGGACCCGACCCCGCCGGCGGCGGCGTGCACGAGGACGGTCTCGCCCTTGCCGAGGCGGATCGCCTTGACCAGTGCCTGGTAGCCGGTGAGCCCGGCCAGCGGAAGGCCGGCCGCCTGCTCGAAGCCGAGGTTCGCCGGCTTGCGGGCCAGGGTGCGGACGGGGGCGGCGACGTATTCGGCGAAGGTGCCCCGGGAGAGGAAGTCCTCGCGTACGTAGCCGATGACCTCGTCGCCCTCCTCGTACTCGACGGCGTCCACACCGGGCCGTACGACGACGCCGGAGACGTCCCAGCCCGGGACGACGGGGAAGACCGGGTCCATGAGGCCGTCCATCAGGCCGGCCTGGGCCTTCCAGTCAATGGGGTTGACCGCGGCGGCCCTGACCCTGACCAGGACCGAGTCGGGGCCGACCTTGGGTTCGGGGAGATCCCCGTACTCCAGGACCTCGGGTCCGCCGTACGCGCGATAGCTGACAGCCTTCATGGCACGTTCCTCAGACGGTGACGGTGACGGACGTGGTCTCAGCCTCGACCGGCTCCGGGGCTTCCGCCACCGCTGCCGGGGTGCGCAGGCCGAGCCAGGCGACCAGGGCCACAAGGCTCAGAGCCACGGTCGCGATGACGAAGCTCAGCGTGAACTGGGACTCGGCGGGCAGCGCCGGATAGCCGGCCGGGAGGTGGGCGACGGTCTTGGAGGCGAGCACCGTGGTGATCACAGCGGTGCCGATGGCGCTGCCGGTGGACCGGGAGATGGAGTTGATGCCGTTGGCGATACCGCTCTGGTGGTGCGGGACGCTCGCCATGATCACTGCGGGCATCGCCGCGTAGCCGAAGCTGATCGCCACGCCGATGAGCATCCCGGCGCCGATGACCGACGCGCCGTGGGAGTGGTCGACGGCGATCCACGCGAAGCCGGCGGCACCGAAGGCCGAGGCCAGGGCGAGGACGAGGCGCGGGCCGTGGCGGCGCACCAACTGGCCGCCGACGGGGGCGGCGAGCAGCGACATGATGGCGCTGGGCAGCAGATACGCGACGGAGGCCCGCAGGATCGAGGCGTCGAAGCCGAAGCCGGCGACCTTCGAGGGCATCTGGACGAGATACGAGATGCCGATGAAGGACGTGAAGGAGCCGAAGCCGACCAGCAGTCCGGCGGCGTTGGCGAAGAGCACCGGGCGGTGCACGAACATCCGCATGTCGACGAGCGGTTCGCGGACCCTGAGCTCGACCAGGACCCACACCGCCGCCATGACGACCGCGCCGGCGAAGGAACCGATCGTACGGGCGGAGGACCAGCCCCACTCGTGGCCCTGGGTGATGGGCAGCAGGAGCAGCACGAGCGTCGCGGCCAGGCTCAGCGCGCCGAGGACATCGGTGCGGCCGCCGGTCTTCTGGCGGGTGGCGGGGACCAGGAGGACGACCGCGACCAGGGCGATGGCGGCCAGGGCGGTGGCCAGCCAGAAGGCGCTGCGGTAGTCGGGGTGGTGGCCGGAGGTGAGCAGGCCGACGGCGACCAGCGCCAGGCCGCTGCCGAATGCCAGGGTGCCGCTGACCAGGGCCATGGCGCCGGGGAGCTTCGCCGGGCGAATCTCCTCGCGCAGTACGGACAGCGCCAGCGGGAAGATCGCGGTCGCGGCGCCCTGGAGCACGCGGCCGACGATGAGCCATCCGAGGGAGTGGGTGGTGGCGGCGAGCACGGAGCCGGCGACCATCACGACGAGGACGGCGACGAGGGTCGGCTTCTTGCCGTGCTGATCCCCGAAGCGGCCGAGCAGCGGGGTGAAGACGGCGGCCGAGAGCAGGGTGGCGGTGGTGACCCAGCTGGCGTTGGCGGTGGTGGTGCCGAGGCTGGTCTGGATCAGCGTGAGGATCGGCACGACCAGGGTCTGCATCATCGCGACGACCATGGCGGCCAGGCTCAGCGCGAAGACGATGACCGTCTCGTTTCTGGGCTTGTCGAGGGTTTTCATGAGTGGGTCGGTCCGTCCGGGGCTCAGGGGTTACTTAACGATGTCGATGCTTGAGATCGTCAAGCAACTCGATCGACGGTAAACGTCGATAGTTAAGGTCGTCAAGTTAATGATTCAGATCCTCAAGCATCCTGAGTACACTCGAACCATGAGTGCCCCCGCCCCCGCCGCTGCAGCCGCCGCTGCGGTATCTGCCCCCACGAAGATCCAGCTGCTCGAACTGCTCGCCGCCATCGGCACCGCCCAGTGGCAGGACTTCGCCGCGGCCGCCGCCCGCCACGGCCTGACCTCCATGCAGGCCAAGGTCCTCGCCCAACTGCACGGCCCCGTGCCCATGCGCGGCCTCGCCGAGGCCCTGGTGTGTGACGCGTCCAACATCACCGGCATCGTCGACCGGCTGGAGTCCCACGGCTTCGTACGCCGTGAGGTCAGCCCCGCCGACCGCCGCGTCAAGCACGTCGTCGCCACCGACCTCGGCCGCGAGACCATCCGCCGCGTACGCGAGGAGATGCAGGCCACCCACGGCGCGCTCGACACCCTGGAGGACGAGGAGCGCGCGACGCTCTACGGCCTGCTGGAGCGACTGCGGCCCGTGATGGAGGACCGCGACCCCGAACGCGACACCGACCGCGACCGCGATACCGACCGCGACTGACCGCGCAGCGGCGGCACGAGAGCGCGTACGGCCCGGTCCGCGAATCCGGGCTCGCTCCCGATCGTACGGATCAGTTGCTCGCGCACGGCGCGGCTGCGGCCGGCCTCGACGAGGGCGAGGGACTCGGCCAGCGCTGAGGGCAGTCCGTCGTGCCGCCAGGGCGCGGCGGTGTCCTCGTCGAACCAGCGGTAGGGCGGGAAGCTGGGCTGGACCTTCGTCTGGTCGTTGCCGAAGTAGCCCCATGCGCCGTACGCCAGCGACACGTTGACGACGTGACCGGCCGGCAGGGTGCGGGCCCAGCCGTCCTCGGTGTGCTGCTGCCAGCGCCAGGTGTTGGGGCTGGTCTTCTCCCGGATGGTCACGCCGACGTAGCGCAGCTTGCGGCGGATCACCGGCCAGGACTCGCGGCTCTCCTCGATCCAGTCGGCGAGCGCGCCGTGCAGGACGTCATACGTGCCGCCCCGGTGGACCACGTCCACGAGTGCGATGGGACGGTCCCGGCGGGCCAGGGCGTGGGGCTCGAGCCCGACGGCCGCCAGATGCTCGCGGAAGCGGCGTACGACCACCGGGTCCCAGCCGCGACGCGTGAGCCGGAGCGACAGCGGGAGCCGAAGCAGCCGGGGGCGGGCCGGGGCCGGGGCGCCCTCGAAGGCGCCGGTGAGCAGGTCGTGCATGCTGTCCAGCGAGCGCCCCACGAAGCACAGATCGGCCCCGCCGGCGCGGGCCAGCACCTTGCCGGCGCACTCCGTGAGCGCGGGCAGGTACCAGAGCGGGGGCGGCTCCGCGCCGTCCGTGAGCGCGCCGAGGCGGTCCGGCGGGGCACCCCCGGCGGACGAGAACGTCCAGCGGAAGGGCTGGGGCGGTGGCGTCGGCACAGGCACCATTTCACCGCCCCGGTCCCCCGCAGGTCACCCGGTTTTCCCGCCGGTACGCTACGCGCTGGCAGGAAGGCCCACTCACCCATGTATCTGATCACCGGTATCCCGGCATCCGGAAAGTCCACGGTGGCACGGGAGTTGGCCGGGCGGCTGCCGCGCTCCGCGCATGTGAACGGCGACGTGTTCCGGCGGATGGTGGTCGGCGGGCGCGCGGAGATGACCCCCGCGCTGGACGGGGAGGCACTGCGTCAGCTGCGACTGCGGCACGAGATCGCGGCGGCGGCGGCGGACGCGTACGCGGCGGCGGGATTCGTACCGGTGCTGCAGGACGTGATACTCGGTGACGAACTGGCCCGGACCATCTCCCTGATCCGTACGCGGCCGCTGCATGTGATCGTCCTGGCCCCCAGCCCGGGCGCCGTCGCCCAGCGGGAGGCGGGCCGGCGCAAGACCGCCTACGGCGCCTGGACGCCGGCCGACCTGGACCGGGCGCTACACGAGGAGACGCCGCGGTTCGGGCTGTGGCTGGACACCACGGACCAGACCCCCGCCGAGACGGTGGACGCGATCCTGCGGCACGCGGCGCCCTGAACCCCACTGCTACGGACCGCTGCTGCGGACCGCCGCTACGGGCCGCCACTACGGAGCGAGGATGTCCAGCTCCGCGAGCGCCCCGACGCAGATCTCCCGCATGAGCCGTTCCGCCGCCACCGCGTCGCGGGCACGGACGGCCTCGGCGACCCGGACGTGCAGGGTGACCGCCGCCGGATCGGGGGTGGAGAACATGACGTGGTGTTCGGTGCGGCCGGTGAGGACCTCGGCGACGACGTCCCCGAGGCGGGCGAACATCTCGTTGCCCGAGGCCCGCAGCATGACGCGGTGGAACGCCACGTCGTGCACCAGGTAGGCCGTCAGGTCCGAGGCTCGGCCGGCGGCGGCCATGTCGGCGGCCAGGACGGTCAGTTCGCGGCACTGGTCGGGGGTCGCGGCGACGGCGGCAAGGCCCGCGGCGACGGGTTCGACGGCCGTACGGAGCATGGTGAGCGACCGTAGCTGGCGCGGGCGGTCGGCGCCCGCGAGACGCCAGCGAATCACGGCGGGGTCGAACACGTTCCATTCCTCGGCCGGCCGCACCGTGATGCCGACCCGGCGGCGCGACGCGACCAGGTGCATGGCCTCCAGCACCCGGACGGCCTCGCGGACGACGGTGCGCGAGACGCCGTAACGCTGCTCCAGCTCGTCGATGCGCAGAACCGTGCCCGGCGGATACGCGCCGGATGCGATGGCAGGGCCGAGCTCCGCCAGGACCTGCGCGTGCAGGCCGCCGCCTTCTCCCTGCTGTGCCGTCGCCATGACCGACAGCCTAAGCAGGGAACCCTTCGTATGACGATTTGGTTTCGGACTCTTGAATAAGTAGTACCTATGGCGTTTCCTGAGCGCATCGCGCGGACGAGGAGGTACCAGCGCATGACTGCGGCAGAAAAGGCCGAGGAGCAGCGCCCCGTGGTGGTCGTCATGGGGGTGTCCGGATCGGGCAAGTCGACGGTGGGCGGGCTGATCGCACAGCGGCTCGGCGTTCCGTACGCCGAGGCGGACGATTTCCACCCGGCCGCCAACATCGCCAAGATGTCGGCCGGCCACCCGCTGGACGACGCCGACCGGGCGCCCTGGCTGGACGCCATCGCGGAATGGATCACGGCCCGTGCGGGCAAGGGCGGCGTGGTCAGCTGCTCCGCGCTCAGGCGCCGCTACCGCGACCGGCTGCGGGCCGACGCACCGGACCTCTTCTTTCTTCACCTCGACGGTCCGCGTGAACTGATCGCCGCGCGGCTCGCCGCGCGCATGGAGCACTTCATGCCCCCGGGGCTGCTGCGCTCCCAGTTCGACGCCCTGGAGCCGCTCGACCCGGACGAGGCCGGGGCGGTGGTCTCCATCGCGGGCGGCCGGGACCAGATCGCCGAGCGCGCGATGGCCGCTCTCCCCACTGGCCTCTCCGACGGACCTGACCTTCTCTGACGGCCTTCCCTGACGGATCCCTTCCCTGACGGACCTTCCCTGACGGACCTTCCCTGACGGATCCCTTCCCTGACGGACCTTTCCTTACGGATACACGGATAACGGAGTACGTACGTGTCTGCACTCAGCGTCGAGTTGCTGGCCGCGCCCTCGGCCACGGAATTCATCACCAGTGCCGGTGATGCCCGGCTGGGCATCGCGGCCCTGGCCGGCATCGCCACGATCATCCTGCTGATCACCCGCTGGAAGATGCACGCCTTCCTGGCCCTGACCATCGGCACCGGCGTGCTCGGGGCGGTCGCCGGGGCCCCGCTCGCGAAGACGATCACCAGCTTCACCACCGGCCTGGGCACCACCGTGGCGGGCGTCGGCGTGCTCATCGCGCTCGGCGCGATACTGGGCAAGCTGCTCGCCGATTCAGGCGGTGCGGACCAGATCGTCGACACGATCCTGGCCAGGACCAGCGAGCGGCGGCTGCCGTGGGCGATGGCACTGATCGCCGGGCTGATCGGGCTGCCGCTCTTCTTCGAGGTCGGCATCGTCCTGCTGATCCCGGTGGTCCTGCTGGTCGCCCGGCGCGGCAACCAGTCCCTGATGCGGGTCGGCATCCCGGCGCTGGCCGGCCTGTCCGTCATGCACGGCCTGGTGCCGCCGCACCCGGGCCCGCTGGCGGCGATCGACTCCATCAAGGCCGACCTCGGCACCACGCTGGCGCTCGGCGTCCTGATCGCGCTGCCGACGGTGGCCATCGCCGGACCGCTCTTCGGCCGGGTCGCCGACCGCTGGGTCAAGGTCACGCCGCCCGAGCACCTCACTCCGCCCCGCGCGTCGGACGACCTGGAGAAGCGGCCGAGCTTCGCGGCGACCGTGGCCACGATGCTGCTGCCGGTCGTGCTGATGCTGCTCAAGGCGCTGGTCGACGTCCTGGAGAAGGACCAGGGCAGCCTGGTCTACCGGATCTTCGACGTCATCGGCTCGCCGCTGATCGCGCTGCTGTCCGCCGTCGTGCTCGGGATGTTCACCCTCGGCCGCGCGGCCGGCTTCAGCAAGGAGCGGATCTCCAAGACGGTCGAGAAGTCGCTCGGCCCGATCGCCGGGATCCTCCTGATCGTCGGCGCGGGCGGCGGCTTCAAGCAGACCCTGATCGACTGCGGCGTCGGCCAGATGATCCTCAACTGGTCGCAGAGCTGGAACATCTCGCCCCTGCTGCTGGCCTGGCTGATCGCGGTCCTGATCCGGGTCTCCACCGGCTCCGCCACCGTCGCGACCATCTCCGCCGCGGGCCTGGTCGCCCCGCTCGCCGCCGACATGTCCTCGACCCACACCGCCCTGCTGGTGCTGGCCGTCGGCGCCGGTTCGCTGTTCTTCTCGCACGTCAACGACGCCGGATTCTGGCTGGTGAAGGAGTACTTCGGGATGACGGTCCCGCAGACCCTCAAGTCGTGGTCGGTGATGGAGACGATCATCTCGGTGGTGGCCCTGGGCTTCGTTCTGCTGCTCTCGCTGGTTGTTTAGGCCAGGCCGAGGACCGCTCCCTTCCGCTGGCGCCCTTCCCTGGTAGGTTCCGTCCGGGCCACCAGAGAAGGGCGCAGGCATGCCGGGCACCACGACCGAGCCGTATCTCACCGAACTCGCCAGCGGCGTACACGCGTACGTACAACCGGACGGCGGCTGGTGCCTCAGCAACGCCGGGTTCGTCAGCGACGGGCGTACGACCCTGCTGGTCGACACCGCCGCCACCGAGCGCCGTACCCGGCTGCTGCGCGACGCGCTGCTGGCCACGGGCGCGCCGATGCCGTCGTACGTGGTGAACACCCATCACCACGGCGACCACACCTACGGGAACACGCTGTTCGCCGGCGAGGCCGAGATCGTCGGGCACGCCGCCTGCGTGAAGGAGCAGGTGGCCGCCGGTCACCAACTGCACATGATCTGGCCGGAGGTGGAGTACGGCGAGGTCCCGATCACGCCGCCCACGGTCACCTACGAGGACCGGATGGACCTGGAGGCCGGCGGCACCGAGGTGCGGCTGATCCACCCGGGGCCGGCTCACACGATCGGGGACACCATCGTGTGGCTGCCGGAGCACCGGATCGTGTTCACCGGGGACCTGGTCTTCAACGGCGGGACGCCCTTCGTGCCGTTCGGGTCGCTGAGCGGTTCGCTGCGGGCGCTGGGCCTGCTGCGGTCGCTGGACGCCGAGATCGTCGTGCCCGGGCACGGCGCGGTATGCGATCCGGGCGCGTACGACGTCGTGGAACGCTATCTGCACTACGTGGCCGCGCTCGCCGCCGAGGGGCGCGCAGCCGGGCGTACGCCGCTGGAGACGGCGCGGACCGCCGAACTCGGGGAGTTCGCCGAACTGGCCGAGCCGGAGCGGCTGGTCGCCAATCTGCACCGCGCCTACGCGGAGATGGACGGCCTGCCGCTCGGCATCCCGCTGGACCTGGTGGCCGTGCTCACCGACATGGCGGCGATGAACGGCGGCCGGATCCCAGCCTGCCACGCCTGAGCCCCGCCCGCGCGGTCTCTTACCAGCGCGGCACGGGCGGGGTCTCCCAGCCGGGCTCGGCCTTGCGCATGGCGGCGGCGTCGTCGCGGTCGCGCATCGTGCCGTCGTCGTCCAGCCAGCGCCGGTGGAAGGCGGGCAGCGCCTCGTGGTCGAGCTCGACGCCGAGGCCGGGGGCGTCGGAGACGGTGAGGCGGCCGCCGGTGAACTCGTGCGGGCGGGTGATGACGTCCTCGGTCTGCCAGGGGTAGTGGGAGTCGCAGGCGTAGTCGAGGTTGGGAACGGTCGAGGCGACGTGCGTCATCGCGGCGAGGCTGATGCCCAGGTGGGTGTTGGAGTGCATGGACAGCCCGACCCCGAAGGTCCGGCAGATCGCGGCCAGTTCGCGGGTGTTGCGCAGCCCGCCCCAGTAGTGGTGGTCGGAGAGCACGACCTGTACGGCGCCCTTGGTGAAGGCCTCGGCGATCTCGGGGAACGTCGTCACGCACATGTTGGTGGCCAGCGGCACGTCGGTGCGCGCCGCGACCTCGGCCATGCGGGCGGTGCCGCTGGTCGGGTCCTCCAGGTATTCCAGTACGCCGCCGAGTTGTTCGGCCACATACAGCGAGGTCTCCACGGACCAGGCGCCGTTGGGGTCCAGCCGCAGCGCCTTGCCGGGAAAGGCCTCGGCGAGGGCGCGGATGGCGGCGATCTCCTCGTCGGGCGGGAAGACGCCGCCCTTGAGCTTGAAGGACGTGAAGCCGTACTCCCGGGCGAACCGCTGCGCCTGGGCGACCACCCCGGCCGGGTCGAGGGCCGCACCCCAGTCGTCCTTGGGTGTCTGGCCGCCGCTCGGGCCGTCCGGATGCCCGGCCCAGCGGTAGAAGAGGTAGGCGCTGTAGTCGACGGTCTCCCGGACCTTGCCGCCGAGCAGCGCGTGCACGGGCAGGCCGAGGGACTTGCCGAGGGCGTCGAGGCAGGCCACCTCGAAGCCGGAGACGACGGACAGCCGCAGCTTGTCGGCGGTCTGTACGCCGCGCAGCCCGCCGACGTCCACCGAGTCCGACACGCCCTCCGGGTCGCCGCAGACGAGGGCGGCGAGCGTGAAGAGGCTGTTCAGATCGCTGACCTGGCAGCCGACCAGCGCGTCGGCGAGCGGCCTGGCGAGGTCGAGGAACCGCGTGTCGCCGTACGTCTCGCCGACGCCGGTGACGCCGCCTGCCGTGTCGACCTCGATGATCAGGCGTGGGGTGTACGGCTGGTGGACGCCCTGCGTATTGAGCAGCGGCGGGTCCGCGACGAGGATGGGAGTGAGCCGGATCCCGGCGATCGTCAGGTCGCTGCGTTCCGACACCCTGCCACCTCACCTGTTCACGTACATGGACGCTATGTGCGTACTCGAACAGACCCTAGATCGCCCCAGGAGAGAGCGTCAAGGACGTCCACCCCCGGACTGGACGACATACCGACTGGTCGGCATGATGGGTGGGGCCAGGCATCGATCAGGCGCGAGGAGCGTTGATGAGCGGGACGGACAACCCACCGGGGCTCGACCTCGGGCGGCTGCGTGAGCATCTCGACCGGGAGCGGCCCGGGCTGGTCCAGGGCGCGCTGCAAGCGGATCTGATCGAGGGCGGCCGGTCGAATCTGACATACGCCGTCACGGACGGCACCTCCCGGTGGGTCGTACGCAGGCCCCCGCTCGGGCACGTACTGGCGACCGCTCACGACATGACACGCGAGCACCGGGTGATCAGCGCCCTGCACGACACGCCGGTGCCGGTGCCGGGCACGGTGCTGCTCTGCGAGGACGAGACGGTGATCGGGTCGCCGTTCTACGTCATGGAGTACGTGGACGGGGTGCCGTACCGGTTCGCCGACCAGCTGGCGGCGCTCGGGCCCGAGCGGACGCGGAGCGTCGTGTTCGGGCTGGTGGACGCGCTGGTGGCGCTGCACGCCGTGGACCCCGAGCAGGTCGGGCTGGCGGACTTCGGGCGGCCGGAAGGCTTCCTGGAGCGGCAGTTGAGGCGGTGGGGGAAGCAGCTGGCCGCGTCGCGAAGCCGGGAGCTGGCGGGCATCGACGAGCTGCACGATGGACTGGCGAAGGCGCTGCCCGCCTCGGGTCCGGCGACGGTCGTACACGGCGACTACCGCCTGGACAACGTGCTGGTCGGCAAGGACGACGACCGCATCAAGGCCATCCTGGACTGGGAGATGTCCACGCTCGGCGACCCGCTCACCGACCTCGGGCTGCTCGTGATGTACAGCGACCGCGAGGTGCCGGCCGACTCCCCGGTGCCGTCCGCGAGCGCCGCCCCCGGCCACCCGACCTCGCACGAGGTCATCGCGCGCTACGCCGAGGGCTCGGGACGCGACGTGTCCGCCATCGGCTGGTACACCGCCTTCGCGTACTTCAAGCTCGCGGTCATCGCCGAGGGCATCCACTACCGCTACACGCTCGGGCAGACCCTCGGCGCCGGCTTCGACCGCATCGGCGGTCTCGTCCCCGGCCTCATCGAGCGGGGCCTGAGCATCCTTCAGGAAGGCTGAGCCGCAATGGACTTCTCGTACGACGCCCGCACCGAGGAGCTGCGCGAGCGGCTGCTCACCTTCATGGACGAGTACGTGTACCCCGCCGAACCGGTCTTCGCGCAGCAGCTTGAGGAGGCCGTGGGCGACGCGCGCTGGGCCGCGCCGCCGGTGGTGGAGGAACTCAAGGGCGAGGCGAAGCGGCAGGGGCTGTGGAACCTCTTTCTTGTAAACCAGCACAGCCTCCCCGGCGAGCGGGGCGCGGGGCTGACCAACCTGCAGTACGCGCCGCTGGCCGAGATCACCGGCCGCAGCCTGCACCTCGCGCCGCCCGCGCTCAACTGCGCCGCGCCCGACACCGGCAACATGGAGGTGCTCAACGAGTTCGGCAGCGAGCAACAGCGCAAGGCCTGGCTGGAGCCGCTGCTCGCCGGTGAGATCCGTTCGGCTTTCGCGATGACCGAGCCGGACGTCGCCTCGTCGGATGCCACGAACATCGAGACCCGGATCGAGCGGGACGGCGACGACTATGTCGTCAACGGCCGCAAGTGGTACATCTCCGGGGCCATGAACCCGGACTGCCGGATCTTCATCGTCATGGGCAAGTCCGACCCGTCCGCTGAGCGGCACCGCCAGCAGAGCATGATCCTCGTGCCGCGCGACACCCCCGGTGTCGATGTCCGGCGCGGCATGCGGGTGTTCGGCTACGACGACGGGGACCACGGCGGCCACGCCGAGGTCGTCTTCACCGATGTGCGGGTGCCCGCCGACAATCTCGTCGGCGAGGAGGGCGGCGGCTTCGCCATCGCCCAGGCCCGGCTGGGGCCGGGGCGCATCCACCACTGCATGCGGCTGATCGGCATGGCCGAGCGGGCGGTTGAGCTGATGTGCCGGCGGGCGGCGGGGCGGGTCGCCTTCGGCAAGCCACTTGCCGCGCAGGGCGTCGTTCAGGAGTGGATCGCCGAAGCGCGGGTCGAGATCGAGCAGTTGCGGCTGCTGGTGCTCAAGACCGCTTGGCTGATGGACACCGTCGGCAACCGCGGTGCGCACACCGAGATCCAGGCCATCAAGATCGCCACCCCGCAGAAGGTCGGGCTCATCCTCGACCGCGCCGTCCAGGTGCACGGCGCGGGTGGCGTCAGCCAGGACTTCCCGCTCGCGGAGATGTGGGCGGCGGCGCGGACGCTGCGCTTGGCCGACGGGCCGGACGAGGTGCACAAGCGGTCGCTGGCGCGGCGGGAGCTGAAGCGGTACCAGTAGCGTCGGTGAGCCGCTACGCCCTGCCCGGTGGATGGTGGGTGGTGGGTGCCGGTCCGGGGCCTCCGGGGCTGGGGGTCCTGGACCGACATATTTACGTGCGTGACGGGTCCTCCGTTGCCTTGCCCGGCATGCCGCACACAAATATGCGGAGCGTCCAGAACCCCCACCCCTCCGACCCCGGACCTCCCCGCCTCGTTGCCTACCGGGTGGGTGGGTGGGTGAGGTGGGTGGCTCCGACCCCGGCCCTCCCCGCCGTCCTCCTCTGCTCCCCGCGTTCACCCGTGCGCGGGGGCTGTACGCCGACGTCGGCGACCGGCGCGGCCAGGCCCAGTCGCTGCGCGGCATCGGCCACGCGGAGCGCCTGAACGGCCGCTACGGCCGGGCCCGCGACCTGTCGGCGCAGATCGGCGACCGGCGCGGTGAGGCCGACATGCCCACCGAAGCCCGCGCCGCCTACGACGAGGCGCGCGGGATCTTCGGGCGGATCGGCAATTGGCGCGGGCTGGCCGGTGTCCTGCGCGGCCTGGGCGATCTGGCGCCTGCCGCCGAGGCCCGTCAGTCGGGCTGCGGATCTACGAGGAGCTGGGCGCCGGTGCTTCGGCGGATGAGTGCCGCGAGCAGTTGGCCCGACTCACGGGATGACGACCACGCGGCCGGTGGTCGTGCCGTCGGCGACGCGCTGGACGGCGTCGGCGGCGCCGGACAGCGGGAGGCGTTCGCTGACCAGGGGCTTGACGGCGCCCTCGGCGGCGAGGCGAGTGAGGGTGTCGTGGCAACGGCGGACGGCGGCGGGGTCCTGGGTGTTGTAGAGGCCCCAGTGGAGGCCGAGGATCGAGTAGTTCTTGACGAGGGCGTGGTTGAGGCCGGGGGCGGGGATGGTGCCGCTGGTGAAGCCGACGACGACGATGCGGCCCTCGAAGGCGATGCACTTGGTGGACCGGGTGTAGGCGTCGCCGCCGACCGGGTCGAAGACCACGTCGGCGCCATGGCCGCCGGTAGCCTCCTTGACGACGCCGACGAAGTCCTCGGCATGCCGGTCCACGACGATGTCGGCGCCCAACTCCCGTGCCGCCTTGGCCTTTTCGGGGCCGCCGACGACTCCGATGATGGTGGCCCCCGCGGCCTTTCCGATCTGGATGGCGGCGCTGCCGACTCCGCCGGCGGCGGCGTGGACGAGGAGGGTCTCCCCCGCCTGGAGGTTGGCGCGGCGGTGGAGGCCGAAGTAGGCGGTCTGGTAGCCGATGTGCAGGGCGGCGGCCTCGGCGTCGTCCAGCGCCTCGGGGGCCGGGAGGACGCCGGCGGCGGGGACGACGGCGAGTTCGGCGAAGGCGCCGCCGGGGAGGGCTGCGGGGGTGATGACGCGAGTACCGGGTTCGAGTCCCGTCACGCCGTCGCCGAGGCCTACGATCTCGCCGCACAGCTCCACGCCGGGTGTGAAGGGCAGCGGCGGGCGGATCTGGTACTGGCCCCGGCAGAGCATCGCGTCGGGGAAGTTGACGTTGGCGGCGCGCACGCGCACCAGGACCTGGCCGGGGCCGGGTTCGGGGTCCGGGACCTCGTCGAGGCGCATCGCCTCGCGCGGCTCACCGTTCTCGTGGACACGCCATGCCTTCACGGGGAACTCCGGTGGGGTTCAGGGCTGCCGTACGGAGTGCAGCAGCAGGTCTGCGTATTCGGTGGCCACCTGCTCGGCGGACAGCTGTCCGTCCTGGCGGTACCAGGTGCCGAGGTGGTGGACGGAGCCGAAGAAGTAGTCCACGACGAGGTCCGGGCTCAGGCCGGGGCGGAAGACGCCCCGGGCCTGGCCCTCTTCGACCAGGGCACGGAACTTCTCGTGGTAGCGGCGGCGGTCGGCCCGTACCGCCTTCTGCTTCTCGGGGCTGAGCTGGTGCATGGAGCGGAAGAAGATCTTGGTGTCGTCGAGGTTGGCGATGCTGGTGACGACGACGTCTGCGGCGGCCTCGAAGAGCCGGGCCTCGACGGGGTCGGGCTTGCCCCCGATCGCTTCGAGGCGCTCCATCTGAAGACGCAGCACGCGGCCGTAGATCTCGTGCAGCAGATCGTCCTTGCTGCCGAAGTAGTGGTAGAGCGCGCCCTTGGTCACGCCGGCCGCTTCGACGATCTCCTGGACGGAGGTCCGGTCGTAGCCGCGTTCGGCGAACAGTCGGGTGGCCTCGGCGAGCAGCCGCTGCGGAACCGCGGTCACCGCCTTGGTGGCCTTCGGGGTGGCGCTCGGGGTGGTGCTGCGTGCCATGGCCTTCGCCTGCCCTTTCTCCGTACCGGTGCACCCGCCAGCATACCGGTCGGTATGTGCGCCGTTAGGGCCTGTCCTGTGGATCTCCGTGGGAGAAGGAGCGGGGTCTGGCGCCTGTGATCGCAAGGCGGTGGGGGCACCCCCAGCCGCCAGGGCCGGGGGAGAAGGAGGCAACGCGGTGGGGGCACCTCCCAGCCGCCAGGCTGGGGGACGTCGTTGACTGACGACAACGCCGCGAGCTCCCCCAGCCCTGGGGGCTGGGAGGTGC
>NZ_JBHYXC010000078.1:0-13600 GCF_042751495.1 Streptomyces sp. NPDC059373
ACCTCTTTTTTGTTTTTTGTGGGGGGGGTTTTTTTTTTTTATAAACCCCCCGCACCCCCCCCCCCCCCCGTGTGGGTTATGGGGGGGGGGGGGCCCCCCCCCCCCCCCGCCCCCGCGGCCCCATGCCGTCGTACACCTGTCACCGAGAGAGTTGGTCCTGCTGTGGTACTCGGGTTCTCCATCGCCCTCATCGTCTTCAGCCTGCTGCTTCTGCTGCTGGTGCTGATGCACAAGGGGAAGGGCGGCGGCCTCTCCGACATGTTCGGCGGCGGCATGCAGTCCTCGGTCGGCGGCTCCTCGGTGGCCGAGCGCAACCTCGACCGCATCACCGTGGTGATCGGTCTGCTGTGGTTTGCGTGCATTGTCGCGCTTGGCCTCCTGCTGAAGTTCAACAAGTAGCGGCCGGCGGGCGCCCCGCCGGCCGCCGTGTCCGACTCCCGTGCGTTGCGGGAGAACTGACGCCTCGTCGCGAACGCGGCTTATCATGGAACGGCGTCCACGGCAGCCGGGTCGACGACCAGGCGCTGGACGGGGCGTAAGGTCTCCGTAAACTGGGCGACCTCGCAGCACCATCACGCAGGGAGTTACGACCGTGGCAAGTGGCAACGCGATCCGTGGCAGTCGGGTCGGAGCGGGGCCGATGGGAGAGGCGGAGCGCGGCGAGTCCGCGCCCCGCCTCCGCATCTCCTTCTGGTGCTCGAACGGGCACGAGACCCAGCCGAGTTTCGCCAGCGACGCACAGATCCCGGAGACCTGGGACTGCCCGCGCTGCGGCTTCCCGGCCGGGCAGGACGAGGAGAACCCGCCGGCACCGCCGCGCACCGAGCCGTACAAGACGCACCTGGCCTACGTACGCGAGCGGCGCAGCGCCGCCGATGGCGAAGCCATCCTCGCCGAGGCGCTTGCGAAGCTCCGGGGTGAGATTTAGGTCCCCTTTCGTCGGGGCTCGGTTCGCCTCCGGTGCGCTCAGCCACCGACCCGGCACCCCAGATCCTCGGTGACCGGAGCGTTAGGCTCCGGTCACCAGGCGCGAGGGGTGCCGGAGCCGTATGCTCAGGGTTGTGACTGCTGAGCACCCGCCGCTGGTGATCGGCATCGATGCCGGCGGCACCCGCACTCGGGCGTACCTCGCGGACGATGATGGAGCCGTGCTCGGCGAGGGCGCCGGGGGGCCCGGTAATGCCATGAGCGTGCCGAGGGCGGAGCTGACCCGGCACCTGGTGGCGGCGATCAGGGCCGCGGTGCCCGACGCGCGGCAGCGCGGGGCCGTACGGTCGGTGGTGGGCGGTTTCGCGGGCGGCGCGTCCGACGCGGGACCCGACGCCGGGTATGAGCTGGCCATGTCGTGTCTGGACGCCGCGCTCTCCGCGAACGGGATCACGGCCCGGTCCATCGAGGTGCTGGGCGACATCGAGATCGCCTTCGCCTCCGCCGACGGCACCCCCTCCGACGGCCTGGCCGTCGTGGCCGGCACGGGCGCGGTCGCGGCCCGCATCGAGAACCGCCGCAGGCTCTATCTCTCCGACGGCAACGGCTGGCTCCTCGGCGACAGTGGCAGCGGCTTCTGGCTCGGCCGTGAGGTGCTGCGCGCCGCCTTGCGGGCCCTGGACGGGCGCGGGCCCTGGACCTCGCTCGTGGAGGCCGTACTGGCGCATTACGTCGGCACCCCGGGCGGTCCGTATCTCGCCCGGGAGCGGCCCAGCCGCCACGAATGCGAGCTGCTGCGGCACCGCCTGGTGCCCTTCGCCTACGCTGAGCCCCCGGTGCGGCTCGCCCGGCTCAGCCCGCTCGCCGTGACCGCCGAGCAGGACGGTGACGAGGTCGCCGCGGGCCTGCTCGACGACGCCGCCGACGAACTCGCCGCCACGGTCGCGGCCCTCGAACCCCGCGAAGGCGAGCCGTTGGTCGCCGCCGGCAGCCTGCTCGGCCCGCACGGCCCGCTGCTCGGCCGGGTCACCGCTCGCGCCGAGGAACTGGGCCTGCGGGTGCTTCCGGTGCACAACGGTGGTGCGGGCGCGGTGGCACTGGCCCGGCTTCGGCTGCCCGTCGCGTAATCAACTAGTTTGGTCCCGCAGGCAGGACGAGGAGAAAGTGGACTGATGTCCGACAAAAACGCGCAGAGCCCGATCCGACTCGACCAGCGGCCCGAATGGCACGCACTCGTCAAGCACCGCGAAGAATTCGGGGATACGCATCTGCGTGAACTCTTCGCGGCCGACCCGCGACGCGGCGAGCGTTACACCCTCCAGGTCGGCGACCTCTACCTGGACTACTCCAAGCACCTGGTGAACGACGAGACCCTGAGCCTGCTGCGTGAACTCGCCGCCGCGGCCGGGGTCGCCGAGCTGCGCGACGCGATGTTCCGCGGCGAGCACATCAACATCACCGAGGACCGCGCCGTGCTGCACACTGCGCTACGGGCCCCTATCTCGGCCGTCATCGAGGTCGACGGGTACAACGTCGCCCCGGCCGTGCACAGCGTCCTCACCAAGATGACGGTCTTCACCGACAAGATCCGCTCCGGCGAATGGCGCGGCCACACCGGCAAGCGCATCAAGAACGTCGTCAACATCGGTATCGGCGGCTCCGATCTGGGCCCCGCGATGGCCTACGAGGTGCTGCGCCCGTACACCGCCCGCGATCTGACGTTCCGTTTCGTATCGAATGTCGACGGCGCCGACCTCCACGAGGCAGTACGGGACCTGGACCCCGCCGAGACGCTGTTCATCATCGCGTCCAAGACCTTCACGACGATCGAGACCATCACCAACGCCACGTCGGCGCGCACCTGGCTGCTGGACGGCCTGGGCGCCGACCAGGACGCGGTGGCCAAGCACTTCGTGGCCCTGTCGACCAATGCCGAGAAGGTCAAGGAGTTCGGCATCGACACGGAGAACATGTTCGAGTTCTGGGACTGGGTCGGTGGCCGTTACTCCTACGACTCCGCCATCGGGCTCTCCCTGATGGTCGCCATCGGGCATGACCACTTCCGCGAGATGCTCGCCGGCTTCCACCTCGTCGACGAGCACTTCCGGACCGCGCCCCCCGAGGAGAACGTCCCGCTGCTGCTGGGGCTGCTCGGCATCTGGTACGGCAACTTCCACGACGCGCAGTCGCACGCGGTGCTGCCCTACAGCCACTACCTGTCGAAGTTCACCGCCTACCTCCAGCAGCTCGACATGGAGTCCAACGGCAAGTCCGTCGACCGGCACGGCAACCCCGTCTCCTGGCAGACCGGCCCCGTCGTCTGGGGCACCCCCGGCACCAACGGCCAGCACGCCTACTACCAGCTCCTCCACCAGGGCACCAAGCTCATCCCCGCCGACTTCATCGGCTTCGCCGAGCCGCTGCGCGAACTCGGCCCGCTGCGGGACCACCACGACCTCCTGATGGCGAACTTCTTCGCCCAGACCCAGGCCCTCGCCTTCGGCAAGACCCCGGAAGAGGTCGCGGCCGAGGGCGTACCCGCCGACCTGGTCCCGCACAAGACCTTCCGCGGCAACCACCCGACCACCACGATCCTGGCCACCGAGCTGTCCCCCTCGGTGCTCGGCCAGCTCGTCGCCCTCTACGAGCACAAGGTCTTCGTCCAGGGCGCCATCTGGGACATCGACTCCTTCGACCAGTGGGGCGTCGAGCTCGGCAAGGTCCTCGCCAAGCGCGTCGAACCCGCGCTCACCGAAGGCGCGGACGTCCCCGGCCTCGACCCCTCCACCCAGGCCCTCGTCGCCAAGTACCGCGCGCTGCGCGGTCGCTGAGGGCCGCCCGGCAGCATGTGAAGGGCCCCCGCTCCTTCGTGGAGCGGGGGCCCTTCACATGCGTACGCAGGGACCGAAGGCGCTCAGGCCGTGCGCGGCGGCCGGAGCTCGTGGGGGAGCTTGGCGGCGGCGGTGGTGTCGACGAGCCAGAGGGTACGGGAGCGGCCGTACGCGCCGGCGGCGGGGGCCTGGAGTTCGCCGGGGGAGGAGAGGGCGAAGGCGACGGCGCCGGCCTTGTCGTCACCGGCGGCCAGGAGCCAGACCTCGCGGGCGGCGCGGATGGCGGGGAGGGTGAGGGAGATGCGCGTCGGGGGCGGCTTGGGGGCGCCGTGGATGCCGACGACGCTGCGCTCGGTCTCCCGGACGGCCGGGTGGCCGGGGAAGAGCGAGGCGATGTGGGTGTCGGGGCCCACGCCGAGCATCAGGACGTCGAAGGACGGCACGGGGCCGTGGTCCTCGGGGCCGGCGGCCTTGGCGAGCTCCTCGGCGTAGGCGGCGGCGGCCGTGTCGGCGTCACTGCCGTACGGCCCGTCGGAGGCGGGCATGGGGTGCACACGGGACGGGCTGACCGGGACGGCGTCCAGGAGGGCTTCGCGGGCCTGGGTGACATTGCGCTCGGGGTCGCCGTCGGGGAGGAAGCGTTCGTCCCCCCACCACAGGTCGAGCCGGGCCCAGTCGACGGCGTCGCGGGCGGGGGACTCGGCGAGGGCGGCCAGCAGCGCGTTGCCGTTGCGGCCGCCGGTGAGGACGACGGAGGCGGAGCCGCGGGCCGCCTGGGCGTCCACGATCTTCGTGATCAGCCGGGCCGCCACCGCTTTCGCCATGAGCTCCTTGTCGCGGTGGACGACGACCTGCGGCGTGCTCACTTCGCCGCCGCCTTCTCCTTCGGCGGGGCGGGCTTCGGCGCCGCGCCCGCCGCCGCGTGCTGCGGCTCCGACAGCGACTTCACGCCGATCTTCACCGCCGCCGCGTACGCCTCGTCCGGGTCGAGCCGCCGCAGCTCCTCCGCGATCAGCTCGGCCGTGTTGCGCCGCTGCAGCGCGACATGCCGGTCCGGCTGGCCCGGCATCGCCAGCTCCGCCAGCGAGCCGTTGGGGCGGTCGAGGCAGATCTCGCCGTCGGCCGTGGCCAGCCGTACGGCGGTGATGCCGGGGCCGTCCGAGACGCGCCGCTCGACCGGCACGCCGAGGCGCTCCGCCAGCCACAGCCCGAGCAGCTCCGTGCTGGGGTTGTACGCCTCGCCCTCGACGACGGCGCCGGTGAGCTCGGCGTGCTTCTGGTCCAGCGCGGCCGCCAGGACGCTGCGCCAGGAGGTGATCCGGGTCCAGGCCAGGTCGGTGTCGCCGGGGGTGTACGTGTCGGCGCGCAGCGCCAGCGCGGCCACCGGGTTCTCGGCGGCGGACGCGTCGGTGATGCGGCGGGCGGCGAGCTTGCCGAGCAGGTCCTCGGAGGGGTTCTCCGGGGCGACCTCCGGCCACCAGACCACGACCGGCGCGTCGGGCAGCAGCAACGGCAGCACCACGCTCTGGGCGTGGTTGGCGAGTTCGCCGTGCATGCGCAGCAGGACGGTCTCGCCGGTGCCGGTCTCCCCGCCGACCCGTACCTCGGCGTCGAGGCGGGCCGTACGGCGGTCGCGCGGCGAGCGGCCGGGCCGCTTGATGACGACGAGGATCCGCGACGGGTGCTCCTTGGAGGCCTCGCTGGCGGCCTTGAGGGCGTCGTAGTGATTGCCCTCGTCCGTCACGATGACCAAGGTCAGCACCATGCCGACCGCCGGGCTCCCGGCGGCCCTCCGCGCCTTGATCAGCGCAGAGTTGATCTTGCTTGACGTGGTCTCGGTCAGATCGATGTTCATGGCCGGCGCCAGCTCCTGCCGTCTCGTGCGAGCATCTCGTCCGCGGCCTTCGGGCCCCACGTCCCGGCCGTGTACTGCTCCGGCCGGCCGTGCTTGTCCCAGTACTCCTCGATCGGGTCGAGGATCTTCCAGGACTCCTCCACCTCCTGGTGGCGCGGGAAGAGGTTGGCGTCACCCAGCAGCACGTCCAGGATCAGCCGCTCGTACGCCTCCGGGCTGGACTCCGTGAAGGACTCGCCGTACGCGAAGTCCATCGTCACGTCCCGGATCTCCATCGACGTGCCCGGCACCTTCGAGCCGAAGCGGATGGTGATCCCCTCGTCCGGCTGCACCCGGATGACCAGGGCGTTCTGCCCCAGCTCCTGGGTGTCGGTGGTGTCGAAGGGGGAGTGCGGAGCGCGCTGGAAGACCACCGCGATCTCGGTGACCCGACGGCCCAGCCGCTTGCCGGTGCGCAGATAGAACGGCACGCCCGCCCAGCGGCGGTTGTCGATCTCCAGCTTGATCGCGGCGTAGGTGTCGGTCTTGGACTGGGGGTTGATCCCCTCCTCCTCCAGGTAGCCGAGCACCTCCTCGCCGCCCTGCCAGCCGTGCGCGTACTGACCGCGTACGGTGTGCTTGCCCAGGTCGTCCGGGAGCTTGACGGCGCTGAGCGCCTTGAGCTTCTCGGTGACCAGGGAGTTGGCGTCGAAGGAGGCGGGCTCCTCCATCGCGGTCAGGGCGAGCAGCTGCAGCAGGTGGTTCTGGATGACGTCACGGGCCGAGCCGATGCCGTCGTAGTAGCCGGCCCGGCCACCGATGCCGATGTCCTCGGCCATGGTGATCTGCACGTGGTCGACGTACGAACGGTTCCACAGCGGCTCGAACATCGTGTTGGCGAACCGCAGCGCCATGATGTTCTGGACGGTCTCCTTGCCCAGGTAGTGGTCGATCCGGAACACGTTCCGGGACCGGAAGACCTGGTGGATGACCTGGTTGAGCTCCTCGGCGCTCTTGAGGTCGTGGCCGAAGGGCTTCTCGATGACGGCCCGTCGCCAGGCGTCCCCGGGGCCCTCGTTCAGCCCGTGCTTCTTCAGCTGCTGGACGACCTTGGGGAAGAACTTGGGCGGCACCGAGAGGTAGAAGGCGAAGTTGCCGCCGGTGCCCCGGGCCTTGTCGAGGTCGTTGATGGTGGCCTTGAGCTTCTCGAAGGCCGCGTCGTCGTCGAAGTCGCCGGGCACGAAACGCATGCCCTCGGCGAGCTGCTGCCAGACCTCCTCGCGGAACGGGGTCCGCGAGTGCTCCTTGACGGAGTCGTGCACGACCTGCGCGAAGTCCTCGTCCGCCCAGTCGCGCCGGGCATAGCCGACGAGCGAGAAGCCCGGTGGCAGCAGGCCGCGGTTGGCCAGGTCGTAGACAGCCGGCATCAGCTTCTTGCGGGACAGGTCACCGGTGACGCCGAAGATGACCAGGCCCGACGGCCCCGCGATCCGCGGGAGCCGTCGGTCCTGGGCGTCACGCAGCGGATTGGCGCTGCTCAACGTGCTTACGCCTCCTTCGGCGTGAGTCGCTCGAGCTCGGCGGAGGTGGAGTCGAGCAGTTCGGTCCACGCCTGCTCGAACTTCTGCACACCCTCGTCCTCCAGGAGCTGGACGACATCGTCGTAGTCGACGCCGACCGCCGCGAGGGCGTCGAGGTCGGCCTGGGCCTGCTCGTAGGTGCCGCGAATGGTGTCCCCGGTGACCTCGCCGTGGTCGGCGGTGGCATCGAGGGTGGCCTCGGGCATGGTGTTGACGGTGCCCGGGGCGACCAGCTCGGTCACGTACATCGTGTCCGGGTAGGCCGGGTCCTTCACACCGGTGGAGGCCCACAGCGGGCGCTGCTTGTGCGCGCCGTGGTTCTCCAGGGCGGACCAGCGGTCGGAGGAGAAGACCTCCTCGTACGCCTGGTACGCGAGCCGGGCGTTGGCGAGCGCGGCCTTGCCCTTGAGGGACTTGGCCTCGTCGGTACCGATCTTCTCCAGGCGCTTGTCGATCTCGGTGTCCACGCGGGACACGAAGAAGGACGCGACCGAGCGGATCTGGGCGAGGTCCAGGCCGGACTCCTTGGCCTTCTCCAGGCCGGAGAGGTAGGCGTCCATGACCTCGCGGTAGCGCTGCAGCGAGAAGATCAGCGTGACGTTGACGCTGATGCCCCGGCCGATGACCTCGGTGATCGCCGGCAGACCCGCCTTGGTGGCCGGGATCTTGATGAAGGTGTTGGGACGGTCCACCAGCCAGGCCAGCTGCTTGGCCTCGGCGACGGTCGCCACCGTGTTGTGCGCCAGGCGCGGGTCGACCTCGATGGAGACCCGGCCGTCCTGGCCGCCGGTGGAGTCGTACACCGGGCGCAGCACGTCGGCCGCGTCGCGTACGTCCGCCGTGGTGATCATGCGGATGGCCTCTTCGACGGTGACGTGGCGGGCAGCCAGGTCGGTCACCTGCTGCTCGTAGCCCTCACCGCTGGAGATGGCCTTCTGGAAGATCGAGGGGTTGGTGGTCACGCCCACGACATGGCTGGCGTCGATGAGTTCCGCGAGGTTGCCGGAGGTGATCCGCTTGCGGGACAGGTCGTCCAGCCAGATCGCCACGCCTTCGTCGGAGAGGCGCTTCAGTGCGTCTGTCATTGGTCTTGCATCTCCTCGTAAGTCGGATACGTCAGCGAGTCGCTGCGGCGATGGAGTCGCGGGCGGCGGCGGCCACGGCCTCGGAGGTCAGCCCGAACTCGCGGTACAGGACCTTGTAGTCGGCGCTTGCCCCGAAGTGTTCCAGGGACACAATCCGGCCCGCGTCGCCGACGAAGCGGTACCAGGTCAGGCCGATGCCCGCCTCGACGGCGACCCGGGCCTTGACGGCCGGCGGCAGCACGCTGTCGCGGTATGCCTGGTCCTGCTCCTCGAACCACTCGACGGACGGTACGGAGACCACCCGGGCCGGGATGCCGTCGGCCTGCAGCGCCTCGCGGGCCTCGACGGCGAGCTGCACCTCGGAGCCGGTGCCGAGCAGGATCACCTGGGGCTCGCCACCTTCGGCCTCGAAGAGCACGTAAGCGCCCTTCGCGACGTCCTCGTTGGCCTCGTACGTCGGGACGTTCTGGCGGGTGAGGGCCAGACCGTGCGGGGCGGGCTTGGTGGCGTGGCGCTTGAGGATCTCGCGCCAGGCGATCACGGTCTCGTTGGCGTCGGCCGGGCGCACCACGTTCAGGCCCGGGATGGCGCGCAGCGCGGACAGGTGCTCGACCGGCTGGTGGGTCGGGCCGTCCTCGCCGAGGCCGATGGAGTCGTGCGTCCAGACGTACGTCACCGGCAGCTTCATCAGCGCGGCCAGACGGACGGCGGGGCGCATGTAGTCGGAGAACACCAGGAAGGTGCCGCCGTAGATGCGGGTGTTGCCGTGCAGCGCGATGCCGTTCATCGTCGAGCCCATGGCGTGCTCGCGGATACCGAAGTGCACCGTGCGGCCGTACGGGTTCGCCTCGGGCAGCGGGTTGTCGGCCGGGAGGAAGGAGGACGAGGCGTCGATCGTGGTGTTGTTGGAGCCCGCGAGGTCGGCGGAGCCGCCCCACAGCTCGGGCACCACGGCGCCGACGGCCTTGAGCACCTCACCGGAGGCCTTGCGGGTCGCGACGTCCTTGCCGGCCGGGAACTCCGGAAGCGCGTCCTGCCAGCCCTTGGGCAGCTCGCCCGCCTGGATCCGGTCGAACTCGGCGGCACGCTTGGGGTTGGCGGTACGCCACTCCTCGAACCGCTTGTTCCACGCGGAGTGCGCCTCGCTGCCCCGGTCCAGGACCTGGCGGGCGTGCGCCAGCACCTCGTCGGGGACGTCGAACGACTTCTCCGGGTCGAAGCCCAGCACGCGCTTGGTCGCGGCGACCTCGTCGGCGCCCAGCGCCGAGCCGTGCGCGGCCTCGGTGTTCTGGGCGTGCGGGGCCGGCCAGGCGATGATGGTGCGGGCCGCGATGATCGACGGGCGGTCGGTGACGGCCTGGGCGGCGCGGTAGGCCGCGTACAGGGCGTGAACATCGAAGTCGCCCGACGGGTCCTGATGGACGCGCTGCACATGCCAGCCGTAGGCCTCGTACCGCTTCAGCACGTCCTCGGAGAACGCGGTCGCGGTGTCGCCCTCGATCGAGATGTGGTTGTCGTCGTACAGGGCGATCAGATTGCCGAGTTTCTGGTGGCCCGCGAGGGAGGAGGCCTCCGAGGAGATGCCCTCCTCCAGGTCGCCGTCGGAGACGATGGCCCAGATGGTGTGGTCGAAGACCGACTCACCGGCCGGCGCGTCCGGGTCGAACAGGCCGCGCTCGTAACGGGCGGCCATGGCCATGCCCACCGCGTTGCCGACGCCCTGGCCGAGCGGCCCGGTGGTGGTCTCGACGCCCACGGTGTGGCCGTGCTCCGGGTGACCGGGGGTCTTGCTGCCCCAGGTGCGGAAGCCCTCGAGGTCCTCCAGCTCCAGGCCGTAGCCGGAGAGGAAGAGCTGGGTGTAGAGCGTCAGGGACGTGTGACCGGGAGACAGGACGAACCGGTCGCGGCCCACCCACTGCGCGTCCGCCGGGTCGTGCTGCATCAGCTTCTGGAAGAGCAGGTACGCGGCTGGTGCCAGGCTCATGGCCGTGCCCGGATGGCCGTTGCCGACCTTCTGCACGGAATCCATGGCCAGGACCCGGGCGGTGTCAACAGCCCGCTTGTCCAGTTCGGTCCATTCGAGGTCTGTGGTGGTCGGCTCGGTGCTCACCCTGGCTCAGGGCTCCTTTCCACATGCTGCTTTTCGACATGCTGGACGCCGGTGACGGGGTGCCTACCGGGCGTTGTCGAGCCTACCCCTGTAGGGGCGTGCACCTATTCGAGCGGTCTCGCTATGCGAGCACTGCGGTACTGGCTCGACGCCTCCGGCAACCAATCTCCTGGGACGGACATTCCCGGCGCGGTGGCTCCGCCGTAACTTCAGCCTGCCCCGCCGAGAGTGTCTTCGCCTCTTGAACTCGATACGGCGTGCGGGGCACAGCCCCATTGCGGTATGGGGACAACACGGGGCACCCCCCGGGCAGGGCGGAGTATCCGCTACGTCTAGAGTGGCGTGGTACGCGCAAGCGGAGCCGCTTGCAGTTGCTGAACTTTTCCTCAGGGGTGTTCGTGACGGCCGTCGAATCCCGGCCCGCCGGAGCCATCGGGTCGAGCACAGGTCACCGTCCGTTCGGTGCCCGTGTCATGGCATTCGTGGCGCTGACCAAACCGCGCATCATCGAGCTGCTGCTCATCACCACAGTTCCGGTGATGTTCCTGGCCGCCGGTGGTGTGCCCGATCTGGGCCGCGTCGCGCTGACGGTCATCGGCGGCTATCTGTCCGCGGGTGGCGCGAACGCACTCAACATGTACATCGACCGCGACATCGACGCGCTCATGCACCGCACCGAGCAGCGCCCGCTGGTCACCGGCATGGTCTCGCCCCGCGAGGGCCTGATCTTCGGCATCACGCTGTCGGTCGTCTCCACGGTGTGGTTCGCGGTGCTCGTCAACCCGCTGTCCGCCGCGCTGTCGCTGACGGCCATCCTCTATTACGTCTTCGTCTACACGATCTGGCTCAAGCGCCGCACCGCCCAGAACATCGTCTGGGGCGGTGTCGCCGGCTGCCTGCAGGTCTTCATCGGCTGGTCGGCGGTGCGCAACGAGCTGGCCTGGGCGCCCTTCGTCCTCTTCCTTGTCCTCTTCTTCTGGACGCCGCCGCACTACTGGCCGCTGTCGATGAAGGTCAAGGACGACTACGAGCGCGTGGGCGTCCCCATGCTGCCGGTCGTGGCCGGCAACCAGGTCGTGGCCCGGCAGATCGTCATCTACAGCTGGGCGATGGTGCTGGTCTCGCTCACCCTGTGGTGGCCGCTGGGTGCCACGGGCTGGCTCTACCCGGTCGCGGCGCTGGTCCTCGGCGGTTTCTGGCTCAAGGAGGCGCACGGGCTGCACGCGCGGGCCAAGGCCGGCGTCACGGGCGCCAAGCTCAAGGAGATGCGGCTGTTCCACTGGTCGATCACCTACGCGACGCTGCTGTTCGTGGTCGTGGCCGTGGACCCCTTCCTGCGCTGATTACCGACGGGTAGCATTTCTGTCATGGCAGACACCCAGGTAGACGACCCGAAGGCCGCCGCCCGCGCCGCCCGTGCCGAGCGCCTCGCCGAGCGCCGCGTCGCGCGGCTCGCCAAGCAGATCGACGCGTTCGCCAAGAGCCACGGCGGCGGCGCCGAGGCAACGGTCGAGTACATCGGCGAGATCGGCACCCGCATCGTCCTCGTCGGCGAGAACGGCGAGTGGGGCGACCTGGTGGCTCCCTCGTACGACCTCGCGCAGCGCGCCGTCGAGCGATCCGGCGTCACCGTGCACGAGAACTTCGACGGCGACTTCGCGGCGAAGGTCCGCACAGGACCGTACGAGTGGAAGCGCATGGCCGGAATTCAGATCGGCAGTCCTGCCAACACCTGACACCGGGGTCATCCGTTAAGGACCATATGAGTGACGGTCTTGTCACGGGTGGTCGGGAGGCACGGTGGACGCGGAAGCGCGGGAGCAGCAGAGGGTCGTGGCGCGGCAGGAGGCGGCGCGGCTCTCCGCGGAAGGCGTACGGGCGGTCGCGCTGAGCTGGACCGACAACGCGGGCGTCAACCGCGTCAAGACGGTGCCCACGGCCAGACTCGCGGACGCCGCCTATCGCGGGGTCGGCATGTCGCCGGTCTTCGACGTCTTCACGTCGGACGACATGATCACCGCGTCCCCGCACCTGGGCGGCCCCGACGGCGACCTGCGGCTCTTCCCCGACCTGGAGCGGCTCACCGTCCTGGCCGCCCAGCCCGGCTGGGCCTGGGCCCCGGCCGACCGCTACCAGCAGGACGGCGCGCCGCACCCCGCCTGCCAGCGGCAGTTCGCCCGGCGCATGGTCGCCCGGGCCGCCGCGCAGGGCCTCGAACTGCGGATGGGCTTCGAGACGGAATGGATCGTCGAGCCCGCCGGCGACGGCCCGGCGTACGGGCTGACCCGGGTCGTCGAGCGCTCCGACTATCTGCGCGACCTCTACGAGGCGCTGGGCGCCCAGGGAATGGACGTCCTCCAGGTCCACCCCGAGTACACCCCCGGGCAGTTCGAGGTCTCCACCGCCCCGGCCGACCCCGTCGGCGCCGCCGATGACGTCATCCTGGTCCGCGAGACCGTACGGGCGGTCAGCCTGCGGCACGGCCTGCGGGCGTCCTTCGCGCCCGCTTTCACCGCCGGGCAGGTCGGCAACGGCTGCCACCTGCACGTGAGCGCTTCCGGCCTGCTCGACGGGGGCACGGGCGCCGGTGCGTACGGCATGACGCCGGCCGGCGAGGCCTTCCTGGCGGGCCTGCTCGCCGAACTGCCCGCCCTCCTGGCGATCGGCGCCCCCAGCCCCGCCAGCTACCTCCGCCTCGAGCCCTCCCGCTGGGCCGGCGCCTTCCGCTGCTGGGGCCTCGAAAACCGCGAGGCCGCGCTTCGGTTCGTCGCCGGCGACAACCCCAACGCCGAGCTCAAGTGCTTCGACGCTGCCGCGAACCCGTATCTCGTGGTCGGCGCCGTCATCGCCGCCGGCCTCGCCGGTACCGGGCCCCTGCCCGAGCCCGTCGTCGGCGACCCCGCCGCCCGCGGCGACCAGGAACGGCTGCCCCTCTCGCTCGCCGATGCGGCCGACGCCTTCGAGGACAGCGGCGTCCTGCGCGAGGCGCTGGGCGAGGTCCTGCACGGCGCGGTGCTGGCGGTTCGCCGGGCCGAGGCCGAACGCTTCGCGAAGAGCAGCCCCGAGGAGATCGCGGAAGCCACGCGGTGGCGCTGGTGAGGCGCCCTCAGACCGGGTTGGGGGTAGGCCGTCCGCCTGAGGCGGAACGGGCTGGCCCAACCCGGCCACGGACCGGTGTTGAAGAACGCACGCGTCCGGGGTCCAGGGGCAGCGCCCCTGGTTTCGGGAAGGGG
>NZ_JBHYXC010000079.1:0-11857 GCF_042751495.1 Streptomyces sp. NPDC059373
GGGCGGAGCTGATTCTCAGCTCCGCCCGCCGCACTGTTGCTGTCGCTATTCGTCCTCGGCCGCGAGGCCCAGGCCTGGGAGGAGGCCTGGGAGGAGCGGGGGGAGGGTGACGGAGGGTTGGGTGGAGTCGGCGGAGCTGGAGGGGGAGCTGCTGGGGGTGGAGGTGGAGCCGCCGTCGACGAGGCCGCCGATGAGGTTGTTGTCGGCGGAGGCGCCGGAGGAGGAGGGGCTGGACTTGCCGGAGCCGGCGGATTTGCCGGTGGCGGAGCCCGTGGCCGACGGCGCCGGCTTGCCGGAGGTGCCGGAACGGGTGCTGTTGGGCGCGCCGTTGCGGTCGGCGGTGCCACCGGTGGCCGGGGGGAGCAGCTTCTGGAGCGGGCCGACTTCCTGCTCTATGGCGTCGAAGACGGAGTTGACCCGGTTACCGACGTCCGTGAGCCGGGAGGGGAGGCGGTCGCGCAGCTCGGTCCAGCCTTGGCGGTGGCTGGAGGAGAAGGCGGAGAGCGCTTCGATCGGCTGCAGAGAGCCGTCCCTGCGGTAGGCGGCGCTGAGCAGGCGGTGACCTTCGGAGGCCTCCTGCTGCATGCCGGTCAGGGCTTTGCCGATCTCGCCGACCGACTCGGCGTCGAGGCTGCCGCTCCTGCCGCGCTCCATGAGGCGACGGGCCTCCTGGAAGCGGGTGGAGGCGAGGTCCAGGTAGACCTTGCCCCGGGCGGCGTCGTTGTCGGCCAGGTTGAGCCGCATGTCCTCCATGCCGCGCTTGAGGCCGTAGAGCGTATCGCCGGGCAGCGCGTCCGTGCTGGCTGCCGCGACGCCGCCGAGGGCGCCGGCGGCGACGCCGACCGACAGTCCGCCGGCGGCGAGCCGGCGGCCCCAGCGGGAGCTGGGCTTGTAGCGATGCGCACCGTTGCGGGTGTTGCCGCTGCTGCTGCTGCCGCGCTGCTCGGGCACCTTGAGGGTGCCGTCGGCGAGCGCCGCCTCCATGGCGGCGATCAGCTGGGCGCGCTGCTCGATCTTCTTCGCGGGGTCCAGCACCGGCCGGGGTACGTCTTCAAGGGCGTCCGCCAGGGCCAGCATTCGGCCCTGGTCCGGGTCGGCATGCCGGTCCGCCGCATGAGCGGCATGAGCACCGTGTTGCTGCTCGCCGACCGCCTGGGGACCGCCGTCCTCCAGGGCCTCGGCGAAGGCGTTCGCCCGCCGGTGCGCTGTTGGGTTCGCGATCACGGGCGGCACCTCCTCTCGTCATTCACACTCGACTCCCCGAAGCGCCCGGAAGGTTGCGTTCCTTGAGCCTGTCCACCCGATCGAGTGACCGGAAGCGAGCAAGGCACCGCAGTGGGGGGTCTGCATTTGATGCAACGAGTGCCGTACGAGTTGGGTTACGCAGTCATGATGATCGGATCGTGCGGATTCACGCAACGGATCTCACCGGGCGTCTTCGGGGAGCAGTCGGGCCAACGTCCGGACCGCCCGGTACTGAAGGGTTTTGATCGCGCCCTCGTTCTTGCCCATGACGCGGGCGGTCTCGGCGACCGAGAGGCCCTGGAGGAAGCGGAGCGTGACGCACTCCTGCTGCTGGGGGTTGAGCTTGAGGACGGCCTTGAGCAACGACTCGTTGGAGAGCGCCTCCAGGACGGAGTCCTCGGGGCTGCGCTCGACCTCGTTGGCGTCGAGCATTTCGCCGGTGACGACTTCGAGGCGGAAACGGCTCGACTTGAAGTGGTCGGCGACCAGGTTGCGGGCGATGGTGACCAGCCAGGCGCCGAAGTCGCGGCCCTGCCAGGTGAAGGTGCCGATCCGGCGGAGGGCGCGCAGAAAGGTCTCGCTGGTGAGGTCCTCGGCGGTGGCCTTGCCGTTCACGCGGTAGTAGATGTAGCGGTACACCGTGTCGGAGTAGTGGTCGTACAGTCGGCCGAAGGCCTCGGTCTCCCCGGCCTGGGCCCGTTCGACCAGCTCCATCATGCGGCCGCTGTCGCTGTCGGCGGCGGGGCGGCGGGACGCGGTGTTGGCGCCCGGGGCTTGCGCGTTGTGCCGGGTGGTGCGGCGGCCGACGGCGGTGCCCGCCTCGGCCATGGCATAGAGCGGACCGTAAGCGGAACCGGCGGGCACGGGCGTGGCGAGGGCGGGCATGGCGTACGTGGGGACAAGGGCGCGCAGGTGGTCGGCCACCAGTGCGCGCAACGCAGCCAAGCCAGAGGCGTCAACCCCGGTGTGTGGGTACACGGGACTCCCAGAGGCAGAACTTCCATCACGTGCAGTACGGAACCGTTCACCCGTCGTAGCGACGCGTGGGAACCGGCTTGCGTCTGAGGAGAATAACGCTTCGTACAGGCGACGCTACACCGAGTCGCTGAAATCACCGATTCCGCCCACTCTCTGGCGGATTGGTGACCACTCAATTATCGAACGTGAAAACGGACTTGACCATATGGGGTCGTGAAATGCTCGCATGGAGTGCGTGTTGTGGCTGTGTGACACAGCGGGGACTGAGGTGGGGCCAGAGGGGGAAGACCGAAGGGATGGCCCCGCTGACCTGTGCACACCCGGTGTCGTGACCGCGCGTGTCCCTCAGCGGCGGCGGCGTTGCAGGGCCACGGCGGCCGCCGCGCCCCCGGCCACGGCGCCGACTCCGGCCGCCGCGGGGATGCCGATTTTCGCCGCCTTTCGGCCCGTACGGTAGTCGCGCAGCCGCCAGCCCTCGCGGCGGGCGTGCTTGCGCAGCCGCGCGTCGGGATTGATCGCATACGGATGTCCGACCAACGAGAGCATCGGGATGTCGTTCGACGAATCGCTGTACGCAGCGCAGCGCGAGAGTTCGAGTCCCTCGGCGACGGCCAGTGCCTTGACGGCCTCTGCCTTGGAGGGGCCGTGCAGCGGCTCGCCGACGAGGCGGCCGGTGTAGACGCCGTTGATGTGCTCGGCGACGGTGCCCAGTGCGCCGGTGAGGCCGAGGCGGCGGGCGATGATCGTGGCGGTCTCGACGGGGGCGGCGGTGACCAGCCAGACCCGCTGGCCGGCGTCCAGGTGGGCCTGGGCGAGGGCGCGGGTGCCGGGCCAGATCTTGCCGGCCATGTACTCGTCGTAGATCTCCTCGCCGATCGACATGAGCTCCTCGACGCGGTGCCCCTTGACGATCGACAGGGCGCTGTCGCGCGCCTCCTGCATGTGCTCGGGGTCCTCGGAGCCGGCCATCCGGAAGTACGCCTGCTGCCAGGCGAAGCGGACCAGGTCGCGCTTGTGGAAGAACTTCCGCTTGTACAGGCCCCGGCCGAAGTGGAAGAGGGCCGCGCCCTGCATCACCGTGTTGTCCAGGTCGAAGAAGGCGGCGGCGTGCGGGTCCCCGACCACGGGGAACTCCGGAGGTGCGGCGGGCACGCCTTCTTCCGCGGGTTCCGCCTGCTTGGGCAGCGGAGCCGCGAGGGCGGCCTCGGCCGCGGCCTCGCCTGCCAGGACGCTGCGCGCGGTCGCGGAGCGCCTACGGGGGGTGAGCCATCGCAGAGCGGCCATGTGGCGAGCATAGCCAGTCCGTTAGGCAGTCCTGATGCGGGCATGGAGCGGCCGGGTGAACTCCTTGCGACGGATCTGTTACTCCGGGCCAGCGGCCGGCCGGAACCCGAGCGGCCCGCGGGGGCACAATGGCGGACATGAGGACTGTGACGCTCATCGGCAAACCCGGCTGCCATCTGTGCGACGACGCACGCGTGGTGATCGAGAAAGTCGCCGCGGAACTGGGAGCGGCGGTGGAGGAGCGCGACATCAACCAGGACGAGGAGCTGTACCGCACGTACTGGGAACAGATCCCCGTCGTCCTGGTGGACGGCGAACAGCACACCTTCTGGCGGGTGGACGAGGCCCGGCTGAGGCGGGCGCTGGGCGGCTGAGCCGGGCCGCGTGGGCCACTGTGGGCGAAATGGTCACGTTCCTTTCCGCCCGTGGCTTCGATTACCATCGAGGTCGTTTTGCAGAAGTTCTGCAGCGGGGGTGCGTGGCTAAGGATGGTGACGGCGTGCTCCCGGGCAGGTTTCAGGGGGTGCACGGGGGTTTCGCCGTGGTGGACCTTGAGGCGACCGGGTCCAGTTCGCGGCGCAATCGCGTGGTCGAGGTGGCGGTCGTGCTGCTCGACGCCGAACTGGCCGTGGAGGGCGAGTTCTCCACGCTGGTCGATCCGGAGGGCCCGGTCGGGCCGACCCATATCCACGGAATCGAGCACCACCATGTGCTGGCCGCCCGAGCCCCGCGTTTCGCGCAGATCGCCCCGCAACTGCTGAGGCTGCTGCGCGGCAGGGTGCTGGTGGGGCACAACGTGGGCTGTGACCGGGCGTTCCTGGTCTCCGAGTACGCCCGTATCGGCGTCGAATTCCCCGCCGTACCGGAGATGTGCACGATGCGCATGGCCGCGCTCCGCGGCACGCTGCCCGGGGCTCTGAGCCTGCGGGCCTGCGCCGAGTCGGCCGGGGTCACCGGCTGGGCAGCGCACACCGCGCTGGGTGACGCGCGAGCCACGGCGCGGCTGTTCACGCGGTACGCGACAGAGCCGGTGGAGCGGCACTCGCACGGGCGGCAGTCGTACGCGGTGGGGGCGGTCGCGAAGGCGGCCGCACTGGACTGGCCGCAGATGGCGGCGGTCGAGGCACCATGGGTGGGACGCAGGAGTACGGAAGTGGCGCGCAGAAGGAACGTTCCGGCGCAGCAAATCGTCTCTTATGTCGGAAATGAGAGCGCGTGATGCCGGTCACTTCCCCAGGGCAAATCGGACACCATCTTTGTGCACGCGTTCACAAAGACATAGATTGGCGTACACGGGGCGACCATAGGGACTGTGGCGCCTGTCGTCCACGCTCTACCCGCAGGAGCATCGTGGCAACTGGCCGAACTCACCGACCGGCGACCCGCAGCCGAGGGATCCCCGAGGCCACCGTCGCCCGTCTTCCGCTGTACCTGCGGGCTCTGACCGCGCTTTCCGAGCGTTCGGTGCCCACCGTGTCGTCCGAGGAACTCGCGGCCGCCGCCGGGGTCAACTCTGCCAAGCTCCGCAAGGACTTCTCGTACCTCGGTTCCTACGGAACCCGGGGCGTCGGCTATGACGTCGAGTACCTCGTGTACCAGATCTCCCGCGAACTGGGCCTGACCCAGGACTGGCCCGTCGTGATCGTCGGCATGGGTAACCTCGGCGCCGCCCTCGCCAACTACGGCGGCTTCGCCTCCCGCGGCTTCCGTATCGCCGCGCTCATCGACGCGGACGTCCAGCTCGCCGGAAAGCTGATCGCCGGACTGCCGGTGCGGCACGCCGACGAGCTGGAGGACATCGTCGAGGACAACCAGGTGTCCATCGGTGTGATCACCACCCCGGCCGGAGCCGCCCAGGAGGTCTGCGACCGCCTGGTCGCCGCCGGGGTCACCTCGATCCTCAACTTCGCGCCCACCGTGCTGACCGTGCCCGACGGCGTGGACGTACGGAAGGTCGACCTCTCCATCGAGCTGCAGATCCTCGCCTTCCACGAGCAGCGCAAGGCCGGCGAGGAGCTGAGCGAGGCCGTCGATTCGGTCGCGCCGCCGGTCGCCGCGAAGACCGTACGTGGCGGGATCAAGCGTCCGGGACCTGACGGGGACGTCCCCGCCGTGATGCCGGCATGAGTCTTCTCGTGGTCGGGCTGAGCCACCGCAGCGCTCCGGTCAGCATGCTGGAGCGGGCGGCGCTCGCCGAGGAAACCCGGGTCAAGCTGCTGCACGAGGCGGTCGCCGCCGAGCCGGCCGCCGAAGCTGCGGTGCTGTCCACCTGCAACCGCATCGAGCTGTACGCGGACGTGGACAAGTTCCACGCCGGGGTCGCCGAGCTGTCGACACTGCTCGCGGAGCACAGCGAGGTGCCGCTGGAGGAGCTCACCCCGTATCTGTACGTGCACTACGAGGACCGGGCCGTCCACCACCTCTTCTCGGTGGCCTGCGGACTGGACTCCATGGTCGTCGGCGAGGGCCAGATCATCGGCCAGATCAAGGACACCCTCAGCGTTGGCCAGGAGCAGCACACGGCGGGGCGCATGCTCAACGACCTGTTCCAGCAGGCGCTGCGGGTCGGCAAGCGCGCCCACTCCGAGACCGGCATCGACCGGGCCGGCCAGTCCCTGGTCAGCTTCGGCTTCGACCAGCTCGCCCAGGCCATCGGCGGCGTCGACAGCTTCGACGGCTGGGCCAAGGGCAAGCGCGCCCTGGTCGTCGGCGCCGGATCCATGAGCTCGCTGGCCGCCAACACCCTGGCGCGCGCCGGCGTCAGCGAGATCGTCGTCGCCAACCGCACCCACGAGCGCGCCGCCCGCCTCGCCCAGGCGGTCGGCGGCCGGGCGGTACGGATCGACGACCTGGCCGCCGAGCTGCCGCACGCCGACATCGTGGTCTCCTGTACCGGGGCGACCGGGCAGGTCATCGCCGCCGACACGGTCGCCCGCGCGCTGCTCTCCCGTACCGCCTCCACGCCCATCGGCCTGCTCGACCTGGCGATGCCGCGCGACACCGACCCCGTGGTGGGGACGCTGGACGGCGCCCACCTGGTCGACCTGGAGACCATCGGCACGGCCGCGCAGGACGCGCCCATGGCCGCCGACCTCGAAGAGGTCCGCAAAATCGTCTCCGCCGAGGTCGCGGCCTTCGGCGCCGCCCAGCGCGCCGCGCACATCACGCCGACCGTCATCGCGCTGCGCGCCATGGCCGCCGACCTGGTCGCCACCGAACTCGCCCGCCTCGACGGCCGGGTCCCCAACCTGGACGAACGCGAGCGCGCCGAGGTCACCCAGACCGTGCGCCGCGTCGTCGACAAACTCCTGCACGCGCCCACCGTGCGGGTCAAGCAGCTCGCGGGCGAACCCGGCGGCGCCGGGTACGCGGACGCGCTGCGCGAACTCTTCGACCTCGACCCGCAGGCGGTCGCCGCCGTCAGCCGGGCCGACGAAACGGCTGAACCGAATCGAGGGCGGGCATGAGTAGCCCGAACGCACTGAAACTGGGCACCAGACGCAGCGCCCTGGCCATGGCGCAGTCCGGCCAGGTCGCTCAGCAGGTCCGCGAGCTGACCGGGCGGGACGTCGAGCTGGTGGAGATCACCACGTACGGCGACACCTCGCGCGAGCACCTGTCGCAGATCGGCGGCACCGGGGTCTTCGTATCGGCGCTGCGTGACGCGATGCTCGCCGGTGAGATCGACTTCGCCGTGCACTCGCTCAAGGACCTGCCGACCGCCGCCCCCGAGGGGCTGACGCTGGCCGCGATCCCGGTCCGCGAGGACCCCAGGGACGCGCTGGTGGCACGCGACGGGCTGAGCTTCGAGCAGCTCGCCGCCTCGCCGCGCGGGGCGCGGATCGGTACCGGTTCGCCGCGCCGGCTGGCGCAGCTGAACCACTGGGCCCGACAGCTCGGTCTCGCGATCGAGACGGTGCCGATTCGTGGCAACGTCGACACCCGGATCCGCTATGTTGCCTCAGGCGACCTGGACGCCGTTGTCCTCGCCGCCGCCGGGCTGAGCCGGCTCGGCCGCCTGGCCGAGGCGACCCAGCTGATCCCCGCCGACGCTGTACTGCCTGCCCCCGGCCAGGGGGCACTGGCCATCGAATGTTCTGCGAAATCCGCAGAGCTGGCCTCCGTGCTCGCCGAGCTCGACGACCCGTTCACCCGGGCCGCCGTGACCGCCGAGCGCGCACTGCTCGCCGCCCTCGAGGCCGGCTGCTCCGCCCCTGTGGGCGCGCTCGCCGACCTTGTGGCCGACGGGCAGGTTTCCGAGCTGCGCCTGCGCGGCGTCGTCGGCACGACCGACGGCACGTCGCTGGTACAGATGTCCACCACCGGTGCCACCCCTGCCTCTCGCGAGGACGCCGCGGCACTCGGCCGCGAACTCGCCGCCGAGATGCTCGCCAAGGGTGCGGCCGGTCTTATGGGGGAGCGCGAACTTTGAGCCCCACCGCCGCCGCGGCGACCACGACCTCCGGGACCAAGAGTCCCGCCTGCGGACACGTCACCTTCCTGGGTGCCGGACCGGGAGATCCCGGGCTGCTGACCCTACGGGCAGTCGAGGCTCTCGCCGGCGCTGATCTGCTGATCGCCGACCCGCACGTCCTCGACGTCGTACGGGCGCACGCCAAGGCAGGCGTGGACACGGCCGAACCCACGCCCGGCGAGGGCGCGTTGGACGCGTCCGCCGTTGCCACCCAGCTTTTCATGGCGTCCGCGCGCACCGGCAAGCGGGTCGTCCGTGCGATCGCCGGCGACCCCGGCCTCGACGGCGCCGCCGCCGAGGAGATGCTCGCCTGCGCCCGGGCCGGCATCCCCTTCGAGGTCGTGCCGGGCGTCGCCGCGGCCGTGGGTGTCCCGGCGTACGCCGGTGTCCCGCTGAGCGGCGACGTACGTTTCCTCGACGCGTCCTGCGCGGGGTCGCGGAGCTGGACCGAGGCGGGCGCCAGCGACGCCACGCTGGTCGTCTCCACGACCCTGCAGACGGTCGCCGCTGCCGCGGCCGAGCTGGTCTCCGCCGGGCGCAAGCCCGACACCCCGCTGTCGGTGACCGTCGCCGGGACCACGACCCGGCAGCGTACGTGGACCGCCACGCTCGCGACCATCGCCGCCGAGCTCAAGGCCACCAAGGCCCTTCCCACGCCTGAGGGGCCGATCGCGGCGATAGCCGTCGTCGGCGAGCGGACCGTGGAGCGGCGCGAGCAGCTCTCCTGGTTCGAGACCAAGCCGCTCTTCGGGTGGAAGGTGCTCGTCCCGAGGACCAAGGAGCAGGCCGCGTCCCTGTCCGACCAGCTCCGGTCCTACGGCGCCGTGCCGCACGAGGTCCCGACGATCGCCGTCGAACCGCCGCGTACGCCGCAGCAGATGGAGCGGGCCGTGAAGGGGCTCGTCACGGGGCGGTATGAGTGGATCGCCTTCACATCGGTGAACGCCGTCAAGGCGGTGCGCGAGAAGTTCGAGGAGTACGGGCTCGACGCGCGCGCCTTCGCCGGGATAAAGGTCGCCGCGGTGGGCGAGTCGACAGCGAAGTCGCTGGTCGAGTTCGGCGTCAAGCCGGACCTCGTGCCCAGCGGTGAGCAGTCGGCGGCGGGGCTGTTGGAGGACTGGCCTCCTTACGACCCGGTTTTCGATCCGATCGACCGGGTGTTCCTTCCGCGCGCCGACATCGCGACCGAGACGCTGATCGCGGGCCTCGTCGAGCTCGGGTGGGAGGTCGACGACGTCACCGCCTACCGCACGGTCCGGGCCTCTCCGCCGCCGGCGGACACCCGCGAGGCGATCAAGGGGGGCGGCTTCGACGCGGTGCTGTTCACTTCGTCGAGTACGGTGCGGAATCTGGTCGGTATCGCGGGTAAGCCGCACAATGTGACCGTCATCGCGTGCATCGGTCCTGCGACCGCGAAGACGGCGGAGGAGCATGGGCTCCGCGTCGACGTCATGTCGCCGGAGCCCTCCGTGGAGGCGCTCGCCCAGGCCCTCGCGGACTTCGGCACCCGGCGCCGTGAATCCGCCGTCGCCGCCGGCGACCCCGTCACCCGCCCCAGCGAACGCCGCCCCGGCTCCCGGCGCCGCGCCCGCGTCTGACTGCGCCGGGCGGTCGTTTCGGCCCTGGGGCCGGAAGAGTCCCGGCAGAGCGTCGGCAAAAGGCCGGCCGGGACGGGCGTACCGTGGATGGCAGGGAAGCGGGGCGTGAGCGGAGGTAGGGCGGAGCATGGGCATGGGCAGCGGGTACGGCGAGTTTCCGGGGGCGCGGCCGAGGCGGTTGCGGGTGAACCCGGCGATGCGGCGGATGGTGGCGGAGACGCGGCTGCATCCGGCGGAACTGATCCTGCCGATGTTCGTGCGGGAGGGCGTGAGCGAGCCCGTGCCGATCAGCGCGATGCCGGGGGTCGTACAGCACTCGCGGGACACGCTGCGGAAGGCGGCCGCGGAGGCGGCCGCAGCGGGCGTGGGCGGGCTCATGTTGTTCGGGGTGCCGGAGGACGCGAAGAAGGACGCCGTGGGGACGCCGGGGACGGACCCGGACGGGATCCTGCAGGTGGCGATCCGGGATGTCATCAGCGAGGTCGGCGACTCGATCGTGGTCATGTCCGACCTGTGCTTGGACGAGCACACCGACCACGGCCACTGCGGCGTACTGGACGCCGCCGGCCGGGTCGACAATGACGCGACGCTGCTCCGCTACGCCGAGATGGCCCGGGTCCAGGCGGACGCGGGCGCCCATGTGGTCGGCCCGAGCGGCATGATGGACGGCCAGGTCGGCGTGATCCGGGAGGCGCTGGACGGCGCCGGGTACCAGGACGTGAGCATCCTCGCGTACACCGCGAAGTATGCGTCGGCCTTCTACGGGCCTTTCCGGGAGGCCGTCGGATCGTCGCTGCAGGGCGACCGGAAGACGTACCAGCAGGACCCGGCGAACTTCCGGGAGTCGATGCGCGAGCTGGCCCTGGATCTGGCCGAGGGCGCGGACATGGTGATGGTGAAGCCCGCGCTGCCGTATCTGGACGTGCTGGCGAAGTTCGCGGAGTCGGTGGACGTGCCGGTCGCGGCGTACCAGATCAGCGGTGAGTACTCGATGATCGAGGCGGCCGCCGCCAATGGCTGGATCGACCGCGACCAGGCGATCATGGAGACGCTGACCGGCATCCGCCGCGCCGGCGCGAACCTGATCCTGACCTACTGGGCGACCGAGGTCGCCCGGCAGCTCGGCTGAGGCGCGAGTGCCGTGACCGGCAATGTTTGCCCGTCATGAGCGTCGTCCGGTGCGTGCGATCGCGAGGCGGCCGGAATTCCTTGTAGCGGAGCTACCAGGGCTTTTGGCCAACGCCGCGAGTGTGCGTGCTGGGCGGAGCGACAGGGCAAAGCTTGCCGGGAGGGGCACTAGAAGCTCAGTCCCACCAGAAGCGCCAGAAGTCCTTGTCCAGGACGGCGTGTTCGGCGTAGGCGCGCAGGGAGTCGTAGTCCCGGTCGCCCTGGGTGAGGTTGTCGGGGCAGAAGGCGTAGTGCTCGGCGGCGACGGCCTCGGCGTCGTCCAGGGTCTTCGGCGGGGCGCCGACGGAGACGACGAGCTGGTCGAAGCCGACGGCGACGACGCGTATGCCGAAGCGGTCCTCCCAGGAGCGCAGGACGGCGGAGAGCCGGGCCACGTCGCCCTCGTGGTTGACGGGGCCGTACCAGCCGAGGGCGGCGGGTATGTCGGCGCTGCGGCGGGCGTGGACCAGGGCGGGGCGGAGGTCGCTGGACCACTTGTCCCGGACGAGGGCGGCCGCGATCTCCGTCGCCCGGGTGTCGGGATCGGGTCCGGCGCCGGCGGCCGGCTCCTGAGTCGGCGCCAGGCCGGGCCAGTCCTCGTCCACGAAGTCCTCGTCGTACTCCCACAGGTCGGCGAGGACTTCGTCGGGATCGTGCTCGCCGGGGTAGGACATCGCGTCGGGGTCGAGCTCCCAGTCCTCCAGCGGCTCGTCCTCGAGGTCGAGCAGCACCGGCTGGAGCCCGGCAGCCATCCGCGCGGGCAACAGCCGCGACCAGGAATCGGGGTCTGCAGGGTCGTCCGCGTACCAGAGCAAAGCGGGCTGCTCGGGGGTGTCGAGGACGCTGCCGGGCGGCAGTTGGAGCCCGAGGGCGTGGCCTGACGGGTCGTCGGCCAGCTGGGGCAGGGGGTTGGGAAGCATCGCCATACCGCATGACTGTAGGGCGGGCCACTGACAGTGGTGGCCCGCCCCCCGGTTCGTACGGCAGTTGCCGCTGGTGCCGTGGCCGCGAACGTTCGCCGGGTTGCGCAGCCGCCGGCTGCGCTTTGTCCTCAATCGCCGGACGGGGTGTCGATTAGCACCAGCGGGGCGTGAGGGGGCGGACGGGTGCC
>NZ_JBHYXC010000080.1:0-11314 GCF_042751495.1 Streptomyces sp. NPDC059373
AACCGCTCACCCGCAGGCGCCCTGACCTGCCCCACCCTCGCCATACGAAAGACAACGAGGCAAAGCCACCTAAGTCACCGGCATTGGGCCTAGGCCCTGTCTGACAAATCCCGCCTGCCCCGCGACGCCTGGCACGCGCGCTCGCTGCGTTGTCGGAGTCGCCCGAGTAGCCCACTACGAGGGTGATCCTCCGCCTTGCGATCACACGCACCAGACGCCGCGGGGCCCGCCCTCCGGGCGGCCGGCGCTATGTGTCAGACAGGGACCTAGGACCGGTGCCAGGGCCGGTCTAGGACCGGGCGCCTCCGGCGGCGCACAGTGGGGGTATGACCGATGTCGAGCCCGGCGATCCGTACGCCGAAGCCGCCGTCCCGCTGCGGGCCCGGCTCGTACGCCGCGTCGTCACCGCAGGAGGCCTCGGGGATCCGGACTGGCGGGCGGCCTTCGCGGAGGTGCCGCGCCATGTCTTCGTCCCGGTCTACTACCGGCCCCGGCCGGCCGGCGGCGGCTTCTCGCGGCTCTCGGCGGACGCCCCGGATCCTCGGGCCCGCGCCCGCTGGCTCGCGGGGGCGTACGCGGACGTGCCGCTGGTCACCCACATCCGGGGCGGTGAGCTGCTCTCGTCCAGCAGCCAGCCGTCGCTGATGGCCGCGATGCTGGAGGCACTGCAGGTGCTGGAGGGGCACACGGTGCTGGAGATCGGCGCTGGCACCGGCTTCAACGCCGCCCTGCTCGCGCACCGCCTCGGCGACGACGCCGTCACCACCGTCGACCTCGAAACCGCCATCACGGAGGCGGCCCGTTCCCACCTGGCCGCCGCCGGCTTCGCCGCCGTCAACGTCGTCACCGGCGACGGCTCCCTGGGCTGGGCCCACGGCGCACCGTACGACCGGATCATCGCGACCTGCGAGCTGCCCTTCGTCCCGCCCGAGTGGCTGCGCCAGTGCCGGCCCGGCGGCCTGGTGCTGGCCCCCTTCGGCGGCGGGCTGATCGCCCTGCGGGTCACCGGCGACCACCACGCGCAGGGGTGCTTCCTGCCCGCCCCGGCCTACTTCGTCTCGCTGCGCGGCACGGGTGCGGCCGCCCACCCCGCCCCCGAGGCCATCGGCCCCGAGGAACGCGTACGCTCCACCACCACCCCGCCCCAGGTTCTCGACAGCGAGCTCTTCCGCTTCCTGCTCACCCTCCTCGCCGGTGAACTCCAGATCCGCTGGGCCTTCGGCGGCCGTGGCGCCGCCATCACCGCCCCCGACGGCTCCGCCGCCCGCGCCGACCGCTCCGGCACCGTCCTCCTCGCCGGCCCTCGCGACCTCTGGGCCCTGGTGGAGGAGGCACACGCCCTCTGGGACCGCGAGGGGCGCCCATCCCGCGACCGCTTCGGCATGACCGTCCACGGCGACCACCAGTGGACCTGGCTCGACCACCCGGACGGCCCGAACGCCTGGGAGCTGCCGGGGGTCTGACGCCGGATCCTCAGTCCCGGACGATGGTGATCGTCGTCCATGCGCCGACATGGACGCGGTCGCCGTCCTTCAGGGGGACGGGGACGTAGGGGTCGAGGGGATCGTCGGCGTCGTTGAGGGTGGTGCCGTTGGTGGAGTCCTGGTCGACGACGGACCAGGTGCCGTCGGGCTGGCGGACGAGGACGGCGTGCTTGTGGGAGACGCCGGGGTCCTCGGGGGCGCGGGAGAGGTCGAGGTCGGGGGATTCGCCCGTGGAGTGGCGGCGGCGGCCGATGGTGAGCTGGTCGCCGCTGAGGGGGAGACGCAACTCGGGGGAGTACGAGGGGAAGTAGAGGCCCTGGGCGTCGGGGCCGCTGCGGGCCATCATCGCGGAGTAGTAGTCGCGGTCGGCGGCGACGACGGCGGTCCAGGTGCCCGGGGCGGCGGGGGCCTCGGGCGGCGGGAGGAGGAAGTCGCCGGAGCCGGAGGTGAAGGACTCGGGGGCGATGGGCTCGGCGGGGCGGTTCATCTGCGAGGGACGGGAGCGCTCGGTCTCGTAGCGCTGGTACGGGGGGAACTGCGGCGGCGGGGAGGGCGGGACGAAGGTGGTGCCGGCGTGGGTGACGAAGTTGTAGCGGCACTCCTCGCAGAACTGGGCGATGCCCTCGCGCGGGGTGCCGCAGTTGGGGCAGGGCTCGGCGGCCGAGGTCGCGTCGGGGTCGTAGCCGGACGTGTAGCCCCCGGAGTACGGCGGGGGAGGGGGCGGCGGCGCGGCGGGGTACGAGGCGGGCGCGGACATGCGGTGGCCGCACACCTCGCACCAGTCGTCGGTTCCGGACTGGTGACCGTTCGGGCAAGTCGACATATCGCTCATCCCCCTCCGTCCCTCTCAGTGTCGCGCGCGTTATTTCTTGACGCGTACGGTTTTCGTGGACCGCGTTTCCAGGGTCATTTCGTCCGCGTCGGCGACCCTGGCCTTCAGCCGCACAGTACCCGTCGCCGCGTCGACGACGTCGACCACCTTGGCCAGCAGCTTCGCGGTGTCCTCGTTGCCCGAGGCGCTGGCCAGCTGAACCGCGCGGCCCAGCTTGGCGGTGGCGGAGTCCCGGTCGCCCTGCTTGCGCGCCTCCAGGCCCTGCTGGATGACCTGGGCCAGCTCGGCCTGGCCGGTGTAGTGCGCGACCTGGGGATTGATACGGGTCGAGGCGGCCATGTCGTCCGTCCACACGGCCCGTACGAGGCCCTGCCCGAGCACGTGCGGAGTGCCGTCGGGCTGCGGGAGTACGAGCGAGACGCGCGCCGCCAGCATCTCCTGGCCGACGCCGGCCGCCGGCACCCGGACGGAGATGTGGTAGTCGCGGGACTCGTCGCCCCAGGAGCCGGTGGGGTAGTCGCCGGCCCGGGGACCGGCTTCCGTACGCCGTGAGGTGAGGTCCTCGACGGTGGGAGCGACCTGCTTGACGTAACCGATCTCGGCGCCCTGCGGGGTCCACAGCCGCAGGGAGACGTCGGCCACCTCCTTGCCCATGGCGGTCTCCATCATCTGCCGGAAGTCCGCCGCCAGGCCGGCGGGGTCGGCGACGATGTCGACGGAGCCGAGCAGCGCCGAGGCGATGCCGGTGAGCTCCTTGACCTCCCAGTCGGTACCGACGCCGCGCGCGTCGCAGGTGAAGCGGCCGGCGCAGGAGTCGAGGGCGGCCTTGAGCTCCTCGGGCTTTTCGTGCTCGTTGCGGCCGTCGGTGAGCAGGATGCCGTGGCGTATGGACACGTCGGCGGTGGCCAGCAGCCGGTCGGCGAGCGTGAGCCAGGTGCCGATGGCGGTGCCGCCGTTGGGGGTGAGCTTGCGCAGGGCCTGCTTGGCCTGGTTGCGGGTCGAGGAGTCGGCGATGGCCAGGGCGCCGCCGGCCGGGTAGATCTCGCGGGCCACATGGGTGCCGGCGACGACGGCGAAGGCGACGCCGTCGCGGAGGGTGTCGACGGCGGCGGCGGTGGCGTCGCGGGCGTTGCGCATCTTGGTCGGCGGGTAGTCCATCGACCCGGAGCAGTCGACCATGATGACCACGGCCGCGGCGGGCCCGGCCGGCGCCGTCCTGGGGACCTCGCCGGCCGAGCGAAGCGAGATGGGGGTCCCCCCGGCCGAAGGCTGGGGGCGGGTCGGCAGCGGCAGCCCGCCGGTGGTGCCGCCGCCGGTGGAGGTCACGGTGACGATGGCGTTGACCTCGCGGCCGCCCTCCGGAAGGTACTCGTTCTGGTAGATATCGACGGAGAACTGCGGCACGTTCGACTTGGAGAAGTTGGCCATCGCTTGCGCTCCTCGGCTTTAAGACGCTGTTCAGACCAGTGCAGTTCAGGGCTGTGGGTCAGGGCTGCGTTACGGGCTGCGGTTCAGGGCTGCGGTACGGGAAAGGGCATGACGGCGACCGTGATGTTGTCGTGGCCGCCGCCGTCCAGGGCCATCCCGACGAGTGCCTGTGCGCAGTGCAGCGGGCGGGCGCGGGCGTCCTCGGGGACCGCCGACGCGAGCTCGGTGGCGGACTCCGCGTAGTTCCACAGGCCGTCGGTGCACACCACCACTACACCCGGCCCGTCCGGCTCGAAGGAAGCCGTGTGCGGGTCGAGTTCGACCGCGTCCGCGCCGAGCCAGCCGGTGATGGCGTGGGCGCGGTCGTCCGCGTACGCCTCGGCCTCGGTCATCAGCCGCATCGCCACCATGCGGGCCGCCCACGAGTCGTCCTCGGTGAGGCGGGCGGCGAGGGCCGAGCGGTCGTCGGGAATCCAGTAGGCGCGGCTGTCGCCGATCCAGCCGACGGTGAAGGTCTTGCCGGAGGTGATGGCGCTGACGCAGGTGCAGGCGGGGGAGTTGTGGTGCGGGCCTCCGCCGCCGGCGCCGCCGTCCTCGTCGGCGAGGTCGGTGACGGCCTGGGCGGCGGTGAGAAGGGCGTCGCGCATGGCGTCCTCGGGGGCGGCGCCGTGCTCCAGGGCGTCGAGCAGGGATTCGTTGGCGGTCGCGGCGGCCGCTGCGGAGGCGTCGTCGGGGCGGTACGCGGACGAGACGCCGTCGCACACCACCGCCACCACAGCCGGGGTGCCGTCCGGCAGCGAGGTCGCGGACAGCGCGAAGGCGTCCTCGTTGCGATGGTGCCGCAGCCCCCGGTCGCTGACCGCCGCCACGCCCTCGAGCTCCTGCTCCTGATGGTCACGGGGCCGGGGCTGGGCGTGCCCGCAGTGCTCGCAGTATCCGTCGCCGTCGACCCGGCCGACCCCGCAGGCCACGCAGGCCGCCTGGGGGGACTCCACCTCGGGGGGCTCCTCGCGGGGGTCGGTGATCTTCGACTGCGGCAGTTGTACGGAGCCGACCCCGAAGGTCGGCGTGTCGCTTCCCACGGCCGGGGAGGCCGGGGAAGCCGGGGAAGGCAGGGGCGCCGGCGGCGCCAGTTCGTAGCCGTCCTCGGCCGCGGTGGTCTGGAGGTGGGCGCCGCACGCGCCGCAGAAACTGTCGTCGGGGTCGAGCGGTTCGGCGCACTCGGGGCACACCGTCAGTTGCGGCATCGCGTTCACACCCATGTCCGGGGGCGGAAGCGGTTGGCGCGTTCCACCAGTTCGATCCTTGTGCTGCCCTGCTGGGCGAGCCGGGCCAGCACCCGGTACGAGCGCTCCAGCCCGAAGCGCAGCCCCCGCTCGTCCAGCGGGGAGCCCAGCAGGTTCGGCGTCGAGCCCGCCGAGGCCGAGGGCGCGCCCTGCCGGCCGGCCAGCACCCAGTCCAGCGCGCTGCCCAGCACCTCTGTCGTCAGCCGCTCGCGCAGGTCCGTGTCGATGCCGAGGCGTTGCAGTGCCTCGACCTGCGTGGCCGAGGCCAGCAGGTCGGCGAGCAGCTGTTCCTGCGACGAGCGTTCACGCAGCCGGGCGCGTATCGCCGCGACCCGGGCCGCCGTGAAGTGGATGGACGACTCCGGCACCGACTCCAGGGCCTGTACGGCGCCCACGCGGTCGCCGCCCGCCAGCCGCACCCGGGCCAGTCCGAAAGCGGCGCTCACATAGCTCTGGTCGGTGGTCCACACGAGCCGGTAGTACTCGGCAGCGTTGTCCAACTGGCCCAGGATCTCGGCGCAGATGCCCAGCGCGAGCTTGGGGGCGGACTCGCCGGGGAAGGCGTCGTAGACCGCGTCGAAGGAGAGTGCGGCCGTCTCGTGGTCGCCGGTGGACAGCGCGGTCAGGCCGCGGTGCCACACCACCCGCCAGTCGTCGAGGTCGTCGTCGGCCAGCGACCGCAGGACGCGCTGCGCGCCCTCGGCGTCGTGCAGTTCGAGGCGGGCCCGCAGATCCCGCAGCCGCTTCTCGACGGAGTCGACGGGCGCCGCCTGCAACGCCGTGACCAGCTCGCCGGGGGCGACGGCCGCCAGGCCCGCCAGGAACCCCGCGTTGGGGTCGGCGGCGTCCACCAGCGGCACGGGCAGGGCGAGCACGGACCCCAGGACGTCCAACCGGGCGACGGAGGGATGACCGCCCGCCGCCACGCTGCCGGCCTCGGCGGCCGGTGGCCCCGCCTGCGCCGGGACGGTGTACCGCGTGCCGGGCACCGTCGGGCTGTACCCGGGCCGCCCGGAGGGCAGTTGAGCGGGCGCCGGGCCCGGGCCCGGGGCGCCGCCGGGGCTGAGCGCGGCGACGTGCTCGGCGAGGAGTGCCGCCGGGTCGCCGTTCGAGCCGGTCGCAGCGTTCGCAGCGTACGTACCGCTCGCGCGGCCTGCCGCCTTGCGGCGCAGCTCGCGCTGGAGCCTGCGGTCCGCGCCGCCGAGCACCGACGCGTCCCCCGCCAGCGGATACACCAGCTCCGTGTCCACGACCCGCAGCTCCGGCCCGAACAGGGTCGACATCGCGGGCCGGGGCCGGCCGGTCTGCAGGGCGACCACCTCGCGCAGCACGCCCAGCAGCTGGTCCGACATCTCCTGCGCGGAGGAGAAGCGCTTGCCCGGGTCCGGGTCGGTGGCCCGGACCAGCAGCCGGTAGAAGGACTCGTACGTCGAGAAGACCTCGATGTTGTCCGGGTCGGGGAGGCTGTCCGCGAAGACGTTCTGATAGCCCTGGAAGTCGAAGGTGAGGACGGCGAGCGTCCGCGCGACCGTGTACAGGTCGGAGGCGACGGACGGGCCGAGCTCGGCGATCTCGGGTGCCTGGTAGCCGGGGGTGCCGTAGATCGCGCTGTCGTGGTCGGTCATCCGGCGGACCGCGCCCATGTCGATGAGCTCGAGCCGGTCCTCGGTCTGGATGGCGTTGTCGACCTTGAAGTCGCAGTAGAGCAGATTGCGGCTGTGCAGATAGCCGAGCGCGTCCAGGGCTTCGAGGGCGTACGCGATGGCCTGGTCGACCGGCAGCGGTTCGCGCTTGCCGTCCGGGGTGCGGCGCTCGTTGGCGATCTCCTTGAGCGACTTGCCGGCGACGTACTCCATGACGATGTAGCCGTCGAGGGATCCGGTGCTGTGGTCGAGATGCTCGACGAAGTTGATGATCCGGACGATGTTGGGGTGCACGATCTCCGCGAGGAACCGCCGCTCGGACAGGGCCGCGGCCAGCGCGTCCTCGTCACCGGTGTCGAGCAGGCCCTTGAGGACCACCCAGCGGTCGCTGACCGCGTGGTCGATGGCCAGGTAGATCCAGCCGAGGCCGCCGTGCGCGAGGCAGCCCGAGACCTCGTACTGCCCGTGCACCACATCGCCGGCCCGCAGCTTGGGCGTAAAGCTGTACGGGTGGCCGCACTTGGTGCAGAAGCCCTCGGTCCGGCCGGGCCGGTCACCGCGCGAACGGCCCACCGGCGCCCCGCACTCGCCCTTGCTGCAGTAGCGCTTGCGCTCCGGGACCTGGGGGTCCTTGAGCACGGCGGCGGCCGGGTCGGGCTTGGGGATCGGCGGCACGGTCACCAGTCCGGCGCCGAGCTTGCCGCGGGTGGGGCCGCTGCTGCTGGAGCTTCGCACGGACACCGAGCGGCCGGTCGTGCTGCCGCTCAGCGAACGCGACAGCCGGCCGGACACCGAGCGGCGCGAGGCGCGCGAAGCGCCCGAGGACCCGGAGCGGCTGCCCGCGACCGAGCCGGAGCGACCGGAGCCGGACCGCCCTGAGCCGCCGCCGGCACCCGCGGGCTCCGGTACCGGAGCGAGTCCGCAGGTGTCGCAGTACAGGTCGCCGCTGCCGACGTCCTCGATGGTGCCGGTGCAGCCCGGCCGCTGGCACTTCATCGTCCATCCCCCTTGTGATCGACAGGCCCCGCCTGCCGTGGCACCACGGCCTCGGCGACGGCCTGTTGGTAGCGCAGCACGGCGTGCTCGGCGGCACGCAGGTCGCAGGGCGCGCTCCACAGCAGCCGCCGGGCCTGGTCGTACCGTTCGACGAGCAGCAGGTCCTCCGCCATGCCGTGCCGGGAGACCTTCGCCCGGTAGGCGTCGAGGCGTCCGCGCAGCTCGGCGCGGACGGCCAGCGGCGCGGTGACTGCGGTCAGCGAGTCGCGGGCGCGCAGCAGTTCCTCGTCGGCGCTCTCCTCGAGGCTGTCGAGCAGCGGCGAGAGACGGTGCCACTGGCCCGTACGGCGGTATTCGGCGGCGGCGGCCAACTGCTCGTGGAGCGCGGCGGGTGCGCCGCTGACCGCGGGGACCTCGGAGGCCGCGATCTTGGCCAGCACCTCGCCCCGCGCGCTGCGTGCCTCGGTGAGGGTGCGGTCGGCCCGGGACAGCACGTCGCGCAGCCGCATCAGCCGGTGGTCGGCGTCGTCGCGCACATGCAGGACCGCCTCGACCTCCCGGCGTATGTCCTCCAGGGCCATGCCGGAGCGGTCGTAGCGGGAGGTGTCGGGGCGGCCGCCGGCGAGGAACGAGAGCGGGTCGGTGACCACCTGCGATCTGAGGTCGGTGAGCCCGTGCAGCAGCTCCTCCAGATCGTCGCCGGCCGGATGGGCACCCGGGCGCACCCCGACGGAGTGGGCGAGCGAGCGCACCCGCTGGGCCTCGGCGGCGAGCAGGTCTATGCGGGCGGGCAGTGCGGACCACACGGCGTCGGCGGCGGCGACCATCTCCATCGCCTGGCTGTACCAGTCGTTCATCCGCTCCAGCAGCTGTTCCAGGCTGAGCCGTTCGCTGAGCCGGGCCGGCCCGGTGAGCGTGCGCGCGGCGTCCGGGACGGTGCCGCCGGCCACGGTGACGCCGGAGCCGCGCAGCAGCTCGGTCAGCTCGTTCAGCTCGGTCTGGGTGGGCCAGCGGCGGCGGCCGCGCAGCGCGCGGGCGGTGTTCAGGGCGTCGGTGTACGCCTCGAAGTGCGCCCAGAGCAGGGTGATGGCCTGCTCGGTCTCGGCCCACCGGTCCTTGGTGGCACCGGTCAGTTCGGCGCCCTCCAGGAGCCTGCGGCCCGAGTGGTCCTGGAGTGCGAAGAGGGACGACTCGATCGCCTCGTGCTCCTCGCCGAGCCGTGCGAGCGCACGGTCCACCTCCTCGCGGCTCAGCGCCGGTCCGGATGGTCCCGCGACCGCCATCGCACCTTCTCTCCGTGTCGTCTCGTCGTGCGCCGGTCCTTCTGGCCCCTCTGGTACCTGTGGTCTATCCGTTCTTGTAAAGCGGCGCGGGTGGTCCGTCGATGCCGGGAAGCTCGGCCTTCAGCCAGGTACGGTACGCCTGCTCCCACTGGCTGTTGGTGCCGCCACTGCGGTAGTTCTCGAGGACCTGGTTGACCCGGCGCACCAGGTCCGTGTCGCCGGAGTTCATGGCTACGCCGTAGTACTCCGTGGTGACGGGCTTGCCGACCAGGTGGACGGCAGGGTCCTGGGCGGCCTGTCCGGCGGCCAGTGCGTTGTCGGTGAATACGGCGTCGACTTCGCCCAGTTGGAGCAGCACCAGGCAGTCCAGCTGGTTGTCGACGCGGACGATGTGCGATCCGTGCGGTTGCTCCTCCAGCTTGGTCTCGCCGGTCGAGGTCTTCGCCGTGCAGACGTTCTTCCCCTTCAGAGTGTTGTCGAAATCCTTGATGGTGGAGCCCTGGCGCGGCACGAGCAACTGCTGCCCGGCCTGGAAGTAGGCGGTGGAGAAGGCGATCTTCTCCTTGGTTATGCGCTCGCAGTTGATGGTGACGGTGCGCACCACCATGTCCACCTGGTGCTTTCTGATCGCCTCGAACCGCTTGCTGGTCGGGACGGTCTTGTACTGCACCGCGTTCTCGTTGCCGAGGATGCCCTTGGCGATGGCCTTGACCAGGTCGATGTCGAATCCGACGATGTTGCCGCTGGCCGCGTCACGATAGCCCCAGCGGTAGCTGTTCTGGTCGACGCCGACGACCAGCTTGCCCGCCTTCCTGATCCGGTCGACGGCCGGGCCGCTCGCGGTGGAGGGCGTGAGGCTGGCCTCCGGGTGGTCGCCGCAGCTGGTGTCGGTGGCCGAGACCTGCTTGTCCTGGGTCCTCAGCGGGGTGTCCCGCCCGGCCACCGTGTCCGCCCGGTCGTGCAGAGGCAGCGCGGTGGCGGAGACCGCCAGCGCGCACGCGGCGGCCATCCCGGCCACCCCGCCCCAGCCTCGTAGCTTCCGTCTCCCGCTCCACAGCATCGACTTCCTCCCTCCGCTGCTCACCGGTACTCCGACAGCCGGCGCCCGATACCGAGGGCCGCGCCCGCCGCGCCGAGCACCGCGAGCAGCGCGGCCCCCGCCGCCAGTCCGCCCAGTGCCCCGCGCCCGTCGTTGGCGGACCGCTGGAACGCCGTGTGCTCGTGGGCGACGGCCGTCGCGAGATTCGTATCGACGGCGTCGAAACACTGGGCCGTGTACTCCGTCGCCTTCTTGCCGGACTTGAGGTTGCCGCCGATCGTCCGGGCCAGGGCGTCCTGGTATTCGCCGGAGTCGTCGTCCTTGCGGGCCGTGCCGTTCAGAGCCCACCACGCCTGGGCGGCCTTCATGGCCGTCTTGACGGTATCCCTGCCCTTGGCGTCGTCGGCTATCGACAGCGCCTGGGCCAGCAGGCCGGTCTTCCCGTCCGCGCCCTGGCCCGCGAGGTCCTGCAACTCGGCCCGGTACGCGTCGTTGTAGGACGCGCCGCTGCCGCGCGCCACGAGGGTCAGATTCTCGTTGGCCCGCGCCTGCAGCGACTCGATGCGGGCCGTGTTGAGCACCTGGAGCGACCTGGCGCCGTTCTGGTACGAGTCGTTGAGCTGGACGCGGGCCAGGCTGTGCCCGACCACCAGCCACATCAGGACCACGGCGGTCGCGGCCGAACCGGCCACCAGGCCCTGGTTGAAGACCCGGTTCGTCCGCCGGTAGCTGCGGCGCTGGGCCCAGACCAGGGCGCCGAGGGCCAGGACGCCGAGACCCCAGGCGGCCCAGGGCAGGGCCTTGGCGTCCGCGTAGTCCGCGCCGAGCCGGGCGGTCTCTATCCGGTAGAGCTCCTTGGCGGCGGGCAGGATCTCCTGGGTCATCGTGGTGTTCGCCAGGCGCAGCCAGGCGCCGCCGACGGGGTATCCCAGGCGGTTGTTGGCCCGGGCCCGCTCGACATAGCCGGTGTAGACCGGCAGTTGCTCGTTGAGCTTCTCGATCTGGGCCTTCGCCTGGTCGGAGCCCTCCGAGGCGGCGGCGGCCTCCGCGATGTATTGGGAGGCGATTTTGATGTCGGCGTCGTAGCGCGTCCGCGCGTCCGCCGGATCCTGCCGGCCGGCGAGGAACCCGCCGGCGGCGGTGGTGTCCGCGTCGGCGAGTGAGCGGTAGATGTCGGCGGCCCGGGAACTCAGCGGCTCACTGCGGTTGACCACGTTGTCGGCGGCGGCGGCGCGGTCGGTGATCTGCCATGCGGTGACCGCGCCGAAGGCCACCACGAGGACGGCCAGCAGCGCGCCGATGACCCGCAGCCCTGTCTCTTAT
>NZ_JBHYXC010000081.1:0-10862 GCF_042751495.1 Streptomyces sp. NPDC059373
ACTCCTCCCACCACGCCCCACCCCGTCACCCCCCCCCTCCCCCTCCCGATCGCAGGCGCCAGACCACGCTCCTTCTCCCACGGAGATCCACCGGCCAGACCCTGCCCCCGACCAGGTCATCGCCACCGTCGTCGCCGAGGACATCCGCACCGGCCACGGCGTCGGCACCGCCAACCTCAAGTTCTTCGACGGCATCCCCGAGGTCAAGCGCCTCTACATCGCCCCCACCCACCGCGGCCAGGGCGTCGGCGCCGCCGTCCTCGCCACCCTGGAGCGCATCGCCCTGCGGCGCGGCGCCGACCGCCTGATCCTCTCCACCGGCCCCCTCCAGCCCGACGCCGTACGCCTCTACGAGAAGACCGGCTGGACCCCCATCCCGCCCTTCGGACCGGCCAAGCGCTTCCCCGGCGGCTTCTTCCAGAAAGCGCTCTGACAGGGACCGAGGAGCTACGCTCGCGCCGTGACCGCCACCTGGGAGCCCACGGCGCCGGGCGTACTGCGGCTGCCGTCGGGCCGCCTCGTCCGCGGCCGCGGCCTGCGCCGCCCCCTCCCGGCAGGCCCGCTGCCCGACTTCGCCCTCCATCTCCTGGGCCACGAGCCGCCCTCCGTCGCCTGGGAAACCCGCTGGCTCCGCTGGCCCGACTTCCGCTTGCCCGCCGACCGCAGGGCCACCGCCGACGCCCTCCGCGACGCCTGGGCCCGCGCCGAGTCCCAGCGCGTCGAGGTCGCCTGCGGCGGCGGATACGGCCGGACCGGCACCGCCCTGGCCTGCCTCGCCGTGCTCGACGGGGTACCCAACCGCGAGGCCGTCGCCTATGTCCGGGAGCACTACGCCCACCGCGCCGTCGAAACGCCCTGGCAACGCCGCTTCGTCTCCCGCTTCCCCGATTGTTGATCAAGAAGCCGACCCGGCCCCGGACGTCTGTCTGCCGCGGCGGTGACCCCCGATAGCCTGTGGGGCCTGATGGACGTACGGGAAATGAGCGACGTGGCAGAGGACGAGCTCCCCGCAGCTCGGCGTGGACGGCCGGGAGCGTGGCGACGGCCGTGCGGGGGGTGCTGCCGGCCGGTGGCGGGCCTGGCCGGGGTGGTGCTGCCGGGGTGTGAGTGCGCCTCGGTGCCGGTGGCGGGGAGTCTGATGGGGGGGCGGGGGTGGCCCCGGCGGCGGCGCCTGGTCGTGACCTGCTGCGCCGCCGACGCCCAGGTGCTCAAGGTCGAGATGCACGGCACCCCGGCCCCGCCCGCCGACGCCTGGGTCACCGTGACCGGCCAGTGGCGGCCCAAGGATCCGTACGGGTGAGAAATTGCGATCAGGGGAGCGGGGTCCTAGCGTTGAACGAGTGAACGTCACCGTTCACTGAAGCCCGGCAACAGGCAGAGGGTCGCCATGACGACCTCGACGCAGAAGACAGCGGAACGCTCGGGACGTAATGGCGCCGCACTCGCCGTCATCGCCTCCTGCCAGCTGATGGTGGTGCTCGACATCACCATCGTGAACATCGCGCTGCCGCACATCCAGACGGCACTGAATTTCTCCACCACCGGCCTGTCCTGGGTACTCAACGCCTACACGCTGACCTTCGGCGGCCTGCTCCTCCTCGGCGGCCGCGCAGGCGACATCCTGGGCCGCAGACGGGTGTTCATCTTCGGCGTGCTGCTCTTCGCCTTGGCGTCACTGCTCGGCGGCCTCGCCCAGAATTCCGGCGAACTCCTCGCCGCCCGCGCCCTGCAGGGAGTCGGCGGCGCCATCGCGTCCCCCACCGCGCTCGCGCTGATCACCACGACCTTCACCGAAGGCCCGGCCCGCAACCGCGCGTTCGGGGTGTACGCCGCAGTGTCGGCCGGCGGTGGCGCCATCGGACTGCTGGCGGGCGGGGTGCTGGTCGAATGGCTCAACTGGCGCTGGATCTTCTTCGTCAACGTGCCGATCGCCATCATCATCGCCCTCGCCGCGCCCCGCGTCATCAAGGAGTCCGCCCGCCACCCGGGCCGCTTCGACCTCGCCGGAGCGCTCACCTCGACACTCGGCATGGCGTTGCTCGTCTACGGATTCATCCGCGCCGCCCAGGAGGGCTGGCGCGACCCGCTGACCATCGGCGCATTCGGGGTTGCCGTGGTGCTCCTCGCCGTCTTCATCGCCATCGAAAGGCGTACGACACAGCCGATCACACCGCTGCACATGTTCGCCGACCGCAACCGGGCGGGAACGTACGGCATCATGCTCAGCTTCGCCGCCGCGATCTTCGGCATGTTCTTCTTCCTCACGCTCTTCGTGCAAGACGTGCTGCATTTCAGCCCGCTCGAAGCCGGGCTGGCCTTTCTTCCTATAAGCGCCGTCATCGCGGTGGGCGCCGGGATCTCGTCCAAGCAGCTGCCCAGGTTCGGCCCGAAGCCGCTCATGGTCTTCGGCTCGCTGTGCGCCGCGGGCGGTCTGATCTGGCTGACGTTCACCAACATCAACAGCACGTACGCGGGCAGCATCCTCGGCCCGATGCTGCTGTTCGGCCTCGGCATGGGCCTGCAGTTCGTCGCGCTGACACTCATGGCCGTCTCCGGCGTCGCCCCGCAGGAGTCCGGCGCGGCGTCCGGGCTGCTCAACGTCACGCAGCAGGTGGGCGGCTCGCTCGGGCTGTCCATCCTGGTCACGGTCTTCGGCACGGCCAGCCGCAACGAGGCCGTGCAGCAAGTGCCTTCCTTCCTGGCCCAGGCGACGCCGGTCCAGCGGCTGGTGTTCCAGCGCACCGGACAGCTCCCTCCGCCCTGGGGCGACCAGGTGCTCACCACCGGGATCACCACGGCGTTCCTGGTCGCCGCGGCCTTCACCATCGTGTCGGCGCTGATCGCGCTGCTCGTGATCCAGGTCCGGCCGTCGGACCTGGAGCGCCTGCAGGGCGCCGCAGCCGCGCCGGTCGCTCCGGCGGCCGTGGAACCCGGCGACTGACGCCTCCGCCTCTGCCCCTGCCTCCCGTGGTCCGACGGTTTGGCCTTCCTTGACAAAAAAAGTTGTCGGTGCCACGGTGGTCGCATGCTTGATGTGACAGTGATCGACGACCCGGCCGCCGCCGAGGCGAGCCTGGACCCGATACGGGCCCGTCTGCTGGCCGCCCTGGCCCAGCCGGGGTCCGCGAGCACGCTGGCCGCGACGTCGGGCCTGTCCCGCCAGAAGGCGAACTACCACCTCAAGGCCCTCGAGCGGCACGGCCTGGTCGAACTGGTCGAGGAACGCCGCAAGGGCAACTGCACCGAGCGGGTGCTGCGGGCGACCGCCGCCTCGTACGTCATCTCCCCGGCCGCACTGCCCCAGGTGGCCCCCGATCCCTCCCGCTCCCCGGACCAGCTGTCCGCGCGCTGGCTGCTGTCGCTCGCCGCCCGCCTGGTGCAGGAGGTCGGCCAGTTGATCGTCGGCGCGACCGCTGCCAAGCGGAAGCTCGCGACGTACGCCATCGACAGCGAGGTCCGCTTCGCCTCCGCCGCGGACCGCGCCGCGTTCGCGGCCGAGCTGACCGACGCCGTCGGCGGCCTGGTCGCCAAGTACCACGACGGGAGCGCGGAGAGCGGCCGCAAGCACCGTCTTGTCGTCGCCCTGCACCCCAGTCTCAAGAGTCCCAAGACGAACCACGAGGAGTCATAGCCATGCCCAAGGAATTCGAGATCAGCCGCGAAGGTGAAGTCCGCAGCACCCCCCAGGAGTACTGGGACGCGATCACCACCGGCACCGGCGGCTGGCTCTGGCCGATGGAGTTCGAGCCGCGCGTCGGCGGCGACGCCGCCTTCGGGGGCAAGGTCACCGTCTGGGACCCGCCGAACCACTTCGTCACCCGGGTCGAGGGCGAGGGCGGCTTCTTCAACCAGCTGGAGCACGTTGTCGAGGGCCGCGACGGCGGCACCACGTGGTTCCGTTACGTCCACAGCGGGATCTTCACCGACGACTGGGACAACCAGTACGACGGCGCAGCCAAGCACACCGACTTCTACCTGCACACCCTCGCCCAGTACCTGACCCACTTCAGCCGGCGCCCGGTCACGTACGTCTCCACGGACGCGCCTGCGGCTTCGGCATCACCCGACGGCTTCCGTACGCTCCGCCGCGAGCTCGGCATCGGCGACGGCACGGCCCAGGACGACACCCTCCACGTCGCCCTCCCCGGCATCGAGCCGCAGGACGCGGTCGTGGACTACCTCAACCCCGACTTCGTCGGCCTCCGCACCGAGGACGCCCTCTACCGCTTCTTCGGCCGCAACGCCTTCGGCGCCCCCGTCGGCGTCTCCCTGCACCTCTTCCGGGACGACGTCGACCCCGAAAAGACCCTGCACGCCTGGCAGTCCTGGCTCGACGGCCTGTACGCGTAGCGGGCGGTGACCGCGAGGCATGGTCGGCGTGCCGCGGAGCCGCGACACGCTCGCGCTGAGCGCGCTACGCGCCCTGCGCGGCGCCCGGTAAATGCCTTGTGGGAGCGGTCCCGCGGGACCCACGCTGGACCTATGACCTCACGAGCCGCTGTTCGCCCGTACGTGCCCGGGGACCGGGCCGCGCTGTACGACATCTGTGTACGCACCGGGGAGGTGGGCGGCGACGCGCGGCACCTCTACCCGGACGATCCGGATCTGCTGCCGGACATCTTCGCCGGGCCGTACGCCGAGCTGGAGCCGGAACTGGCGTTCGTGGCGGCCGACGAGACCGGCCGGGCGGTCGGGTACATCGTGGGGACCGCGGACACCGCGGCGTTCGTGAAGCGGTTCCGGGAGGAGTGGCTGCCCCAGGTGGAGGACCGGTACGCGGTGGTGGTGGGGGAGCCCCGGACGCCGGCGGAGGGGATGATCGGGCTGCTGCGGGACCCGGAGCGGATGATCGTGCCGGAGCTGGCAGGCTATCCGGCGCATCTGCACATCGACCTGTTGCCGGAGTACCAGCGGGCGGGGCTCGGGCGCGGGTTGATGCGGGCCCTTCTTGCCGCGCTCGCGGGAAAGGGTGTCGGGTCGGTCCACCTCGGGATGGCGACGGCGAACACCGCGGCTCGCCTGTTCTACGACCGGGTCGGGTTCCATGAGATCGCCGTGGCCGATGCGGGGCCGCTGACCTATCTGGGGCGGGAGACCGAACCCGGCCCGGCGTGAGCCGTTTCGAAACCTTGCCGACGGACCCTGGAAAGCGCTTCTTGCTCCATGGAGGTATGGTCCCGACGGCCCACCATCGGCGGACCGACCACCAGCACCTCATCCCGGGAAAGGCCGTACGGCAACCGTGAATCCCTTCCCCATGCCGCCCGAGGACCGGGCGCTCAGCCCCCGCACGGGCTGGACCCGCGCGCACTGGGAGGCCGTCGCCGACGGGCTCCTGACCGCCGTCCAACCGCACGCGACGCCGGGGCGGGCCCTGTACCACCTGCCCGGCGGCCGCCACAGCTCGTCGGGCGCCCGGTCCGACGGGCTGGAGGGCTACGCGCGCACCTTCCTGCTCGCCGCTTTCCGGGTGGCGGGGGCGGGAGGCGACGATCCGTCAGGGCTGATGCAGCGATACGCGGACGGGCTCGCCGCCGGGACCCTCAATCCCGGCGGCGACGGCCCCGAGGACTGGCCGGTGATCGCCGACTGGAGCCAGCCGCTGGTCGAGTCGGCCTCGATCGCGCTGTGCCTGCGGCTCACCAGGCCCTGGCTCTGGGACCGGCTCGACGACTCCGTACGCGAACGCGCCACCGCATGGCTCCGGCCGGCCGTCACCGCCGAGACTCCGCCCTGCAACTGGGAGCTGTTCCCGGTCACCGTCGCCGGCTTCCTCGGCGACGGTGAAGCCGTGACCAAGGGCCTGGAAGGCATCGAACGCTGGTACCAGGGCGACGGCTGGTACACCGACGGCGACGGCCCCGCCTACGACTACTACAACGGCTGGGCCATGCACCTCTACCCGGCCCTTCAGGCCTGGCTCTCCGCCGACCCCGACCGCCTGGCCCTCTACGGCGAGCGGCTGCGGCTCCATCTCGCCGACTACGCCCGCCTCTTCGGCGCCGACGGCGCGCCCGTCCACCAGGGCCGCTCGCTCACCTACCGCATGGCCGCCGCCGCACCCCTCTGGCTCGGCGCCCTCACCGGCCACACCCCGCTCGCCCCCGGCACCACCCGGCGGCTGGCCTCCGGCGCGCTTCGCTACTTCCTCGACCGGGGCGCCGCCGGGCCCGACGGGCTGCTGTCGCTGGGCTGGCACGGCCCGTACGAGGGCGTACTGCAGGCCTATTCGGGCCCGGCCTCGCCCTACTGGGCCAGCAAGGGCTTCGTCGGCCTGCTGCTGCCGCCGGAGCACGAGGTGTGGACGGCGGTGGAGGAGCCCGGCCCCGCCGAGCTCGCCGACGCGGTCACCGCCGTACGGGCCCCCAACTGGCTGATCCAGTCCACCGTCGCCGACGGGATCGTACGGCTGCACAACCACGGTTCCAGCGACCCCCGTTACGACCCGCACTACACGCGGCTCGCCTACTCCACCGCCACCGGTCCCGGGCCGGCGGACAACCGCTTCGGCCTGCCCGACACCGACCGCACCGACCTGCGGCCGCTCGGCGCCGGCGACGGCTGGGCCGCCTCCCGCTCCCGGGCGGGCGACGCCGACGTGGTGAGCCTGGTGCTGGCGCGCGGGGCCGTCGAGGTGCGCGTCCACCTGGTCACCGGCGCCCGTCCGGGCACGGCCGTACGGCAGACCGGCTGGGCGGCGCGGCCGGGGCTGCGCTCCGAGCTGCACCCCCTGTACGGCCTCGCCGACGCCCCGGCCCTGCCGCCCGCGCCCACGGCGTACGGATCCGCCGCCACGCCTGCCCTCACCGGTACGACGGCCGACCCCTCCGGCGACCTCTTCGTCTGCCTCGCCAGGCTCACCGATGCCGAAACCGACACCGACGCCCCGCCCCTCCACACCCTGGCGGCTGTCGAGGTGACCGACCACGCCGTGACCGTCGGCTGGCCGGACGGCACCGTCCACCGCGCCCGCGTCACTCCGGCGGAGGTCGTGGTGGAATCGTTGCCGCCCGACGCTCGTTGATCCGAACATGACCGACACCGACGCAACCCAGGACGCCCTTCTCCAGCTCCTCGCCGACACCAACGGCGGCGTGCTGGTCACCATCAAGCGCGACGGCCGACCCCAGCTGTCCAATGTGACCCACCACTACGACCCCAAGGAGCGGCTCCTGCGCGTCTCCCTCACCGACGACCGCGCCAAGACCCGGAATCTGCGCCGCGACCCCCGCGCCAGCTACCACGTCACCAGCGCCGACCGCTGGTCCTACACCGTCGCCGAGGGCACCGCCGAGCTGACCCCGGTCGCCGCCGACGGCCACGACGCCACCGTCGAGGAGCTCATCGACCTCTACCGCTCCGTCCGGGGCGAGGACCACCCCGACTGGGACGACTACCGCCGCGCCATGGTGCAGGACCGCCGCCTGGTGCTGAAGCTTCACGTGGATCGCGCCTACGGCCAGCCCGGGCGTGCTTGAATCGGGGGCGTACGTACCGGAGTTGACAGGACCCGAACGAGGGCAGCCATGGGAACCAGCCGTGGAATCGACGTCTCCGTCTACCAGGGACCCCAGGACTGGGCGGCCCACAAGGCGGACGGCGTCTCCTTCGCCTTCGCCAAGGCCAGCGAGGGCCGGCACACCCGCGACGCGCACTTCAAGCAGCACATCACGGCCATCAAGGCCGCCGGACTCGTCCCCGGCGCCTACCACTACGGCTGGCCCAACCAGAACGTGGACGACGAGGCCGCCAACTACACCGCCGCCGTGAAACCCTACGCCGGACCCGGCTTCATCCACTGGCTCGACCTCGAACGGCGCTCCGACGGCACGAACTACGCCGGCCGCAGCCACGCCCAGATCGCCGCCTGGGCCAAACGCTGGATCGAGCTGGTGGCGGCGGCCCACCCCGGGCAGCGGGTCGGGATCTACACCTCGGGCGACGACATCTCGCACGGTCACGCCCCCGCCGACGCGCCCCTGTGGTATCCGCGCTACCCCTGGACCAGCGGCGCCACCTACGCCAAGGCCGAGGCCGCCGCCCGCCCGCGGCCCTCCGGCCGGGACCCGCTGTTCTGGCAGTTCACCTCCAAGCCCATCGACCGCTCCATCTGCTACCTGACAGCCGCCGCGCTGCGCGCCTGGGCGGGCGGCGCGGCCACCGAGGAGGACGACGTGCCGATACGTACCAGCCTGGGCAAGGACACCGCCCAGACCCTGGCCTGGGACGCCTGGACCGCCATCAACTGGGACGCCGAGTACTCCGACCCGCAGGACGCACACGCCGCGGGTAACCACCCCGGCTACATCTCCCCGCTCTCCACCTGGGCCGACTTCAACGGACGCCTGGTCCTGGAAGGCATCCCGGCGGGCGCCCACTTCCAGATCCGCTACGAGGTGCACGAGTGGAAGAACGGCGCGTCGGTCGGCTCCTGGCACGAGATCATCGCCGACGTCCTCGCCACGCCCGGGCAGCAGATCGTCTCCCTGCCCTTCTCCAAGGGGCTCGACAAGGGCCGGCACGTCTACGTCGCGGTCTGCCCGATCACCCCCGACGGCTCCTCCGGCCTCCCGGCGCCGACCGCCGTCGACGGCCGCTGGGCGATCCGCCAGGACAAGTAGCCGCCCGAAAACCGGGTGCGGGACGGTCGTCGGGGGCGGCAGCATGAGCGGCATGGCCTGGAATCTGACGGACGACGTCGAGACCTTTCTCACGGCCGCGGGCGACTTCCTGCGCTCACGTCCCGCGGAGCACACCGTCCTGCTCACCGTTACCGAGACGATGCGCGTCGGCGCCCGCACGGCGTACGGGGACGAGCCCCCGCTCTTCGGCTGGTGGACCGGCCCCGGCGGCGCCCCCGAGGGCGCCTTCGTACGGACTCCACCCCGTCCCGCCCTGCTCACCCCGCTCCCCGGCGACGCCGCCGCGTCGCTGGCCGGGCTGTGGGACCTCGACCGCCCGCTGCCCGGCGTCACAGCCGAGCAGCGCACGGCCGAGGCCTTCGCCGAGGCCTGGCGCGCCCGCACCGGAGCCGTCATATCGGTGAACCGGCGCAGCCGCCTCTACCGGCTGGCCGGGCTGCTGCCGCCCGACCCCATGCCGCCGGGCCGGGCCCGGGTGGCCACGGTCGCCGACCGGGAGCTGCTGCTGAAGTGGTTCGAGGCCTTCTCCCTTGACCTGGGCGCGCCGGACACCGCGGGGGAGCGGCACGTGGACGACCGCCTCCGTTACGGCGGCCTCACCCTCTGGGAGATCGACGGTACCCCCGTCTCCCTCGCCGGTGTCTCGCGCACGGTGGCCGGCGCCGCCCGGGTGTCTCCCGTCTACACCCCTTCCGACCTGCGCGGTCGTGGCTACGCGGGCGCCGCGACGGCCGCCGTCAGCGGGGCCGCGCTGGATGCCGGTGCCGGTGAGGTGCTGCTCTTCACCGACCTGGCCAATCCGACGAGTAACGCTCTGTACCAGCGGATCGGCTATGTACCGGTATCCGACCGGGTATCCCTCGACTTCGGGAAATGACGACGCGGAGGCGCGGAACTGGAATGCCCGTCGTAGGAGTTGTCGCTGTACATACTGGTTCTGCCGGAGCCCCACGGCTCTCGGCGCGATCGTGACCGCCGACTACCGGGAGGTGCCGTGACCGGCTCCAGTCCGAAGCGTTCTCCGCTCGCCGCTCTCATCCCCGCCTTCGGCGACGACCCCTCCGGGGACAGGATGGAGCGGATCCGGCGGTCGCCCAACTTCGCCGACGGCGTGTTCACCAACCCGGTGGCCGCCCGCATGGCGCCGGCCGGCTCGATGCTCAAGTTCGTACAGACCTATTTCCGCAAGGAGGAGCGCTCCCGCCGCGCCCCCGCCGGGAAGATCCCCCTGTACGGAGCAGAGGCGACCCTCGCCGAGCTCGCGGCGCCGCCCTCCACCGGCCTGCGGCTCACCTGGATGGGCCATTCGAGTGTCCTTGCCGAGATCGACGGGCGGCGCGTGCTCTTCGACCCGGTATGGGGTGAGCGCTGTTCGCCTTTCAACTTCGTCGGCCCCAAGCGGCTGCACCCCGTGCCCGTGCCGCTCGCGGAGGTGGGCACGGTCGACGCGATCGTGATCTCCCACGACCATTACGACCACCTCGACATGCCGACCGTGCGCGCGCTGGCCGGCACCGGCACCAGATTCGTCGTACCGCTCGGCGTCGGCGCCCACCTGGAGCGGTGGGGGGTGCCCGAGGACCGTATGACCGAGCTCGACTGGAACGAGTCCACGCAGGTCGCCGGCCTCACCCTCACCGCCACCCCCGCCCGCCACTTCTGCGGCCGCGCGATCCGGAACACCCAGCACACGCTGTGGGCCTCCTGGGTCGTCGCCGGACCCGAGCACCGCGTCTACCACAGCGGGGACACCGGCTATTTCCCCGGCTTCCAGGACATCGGGGCCTCGTTCGGACCCTTCGACGCGACCATGATCCAGATCGGCGCCTACAGCGAGTACTGGCCCGACATTCATATGACACCCGAGGAGGGTGTCCGCACCCACGTCGACCTCCAGGGCGGCGTCCCGGGACACGGCGTCATGCTCCCGATCCACTGGGGCACCTTCAACCTCGCCCCGCACCCCTGGGAAGCCCCTGCCGAGGGCACCGTCGCCGCCGCCCGCCTCGCCGGGGCGACCGTTGTCGCGCCTCGTCCCGGCGAGCCCTTCCAGCCGGCCGTCGGCCTCCCCCTCGACCCCTGGTGGCGCGCCATCGCCACGCCCACCCGTGAGGCCTGGCCGCCGATCAGCGACGAACCCGAGTCCGCCACCCAGCCCCCGCACGGCGCCTCCGAGCCGGACAGCGCCCGCGCGTAAGGGGCCGGTCAGCGGTCCGCCGC
>NZ_JBHYXC010000082.1:0-10764 GCF_042751495.1 Streptomyces sp. NPDC059373
CGCGTCGTCGTATTCTCGGCACCCCCCGTATCGGCGGGCGCTCCCCAAGCCGTCGCGCCCGGCCCTTTCCGTTCCCCGCACTCCCGGCGGCCCTGGCGCACGGGGACGCGGTCACGTACGGAACGCGCGGGTCAGTATGCCGAGTTCACGTTGTCGATCGAACCGTAGTGCTTGGCCGCGTAGTTGCAGGCGGCGGTGATGTTCGCGACCGGGTCGTAGATGTTCCAGGACGTTCCCGACACGTGGTAGGCCCTGAAGGTCGGGTCGATCACCTGCAGCAGCCCCTTGGAGGGGGTGCCGATCGCGGCGTTGGAGTCCCACAGGTTGATCGCGCGCGGGTTGCCCGACGACTCACGCATCACATTGCGGTAGATCCCGGAGTAGCTGCCCGGGATGCCGTGGGAGTGCATGACCGACAGCGACCGGTTGATCCAGCCGCTCAGGTTGCCCTGGGAGGAGGTGGCGGCGGATGCGGCCGGAGCGGCAGCCAGCGTACTGGCGGCCACCGCGGCGCCGACCGCCGCGACACCCACGGAGTACTTGGCGCCCTTGGCCATTCGACCGAGCTTCGATATCGCGGAGAACTTCATTCGAGGATCGTCTCTTCCATCGGGGAAACCCGAGGAAGTCCGCCGGGCCAGCGAGAGTGTTACGGATCCGGAAATCTTTGGTCAACAGGCGACTTCTACTACCTAAATTCGTACACATCCGGAATAGCTGCTTCGTCAGTGCTGCAATAACAAGTCATAGAACGTCCGATTTGCTACTACCGGACCTCGTAGTGACGCACGTCATATGGCGGAGGTCACTGCGGCGGGGGTGTTTGGGCGATTCACGGAGTGCGCGCCCACACCAAAAGACAAAACGGGCAAACAGTCATATTTATCGCCATTTAATGGATCTGCCGCCGGGTCCCGATAGCCCTGCCTCCGCGCCCTGATGACATGCTCCGGTCACATCTGCAAGGCTTCCGGCAACCGTCGCCCTGACCCCAGGGGGACGCAGCGAAGATCTCGCTCCATCGATCGCGCAGTCGATAAGCGCAGCCGATACGCGCAGCCCGCGGCCGCCCTCCGGCGCACCCAAGCCGACCAGGCGGCCACCGAGCAGGCCGGAACCCCGGCCGCCTCAAAGGAGTTTCGTGTGAGACCAACCCCCCACAACGCCCTCGCCGCGAGCGCACTGGCCGTCGCCGCGTTGGCCGCTGTCTCGCTCCCCAACACCGCGGCGGCAGCCGCGCCGCCCGCGGCCCCGCTGGCCGCCGCCTGCACCCCTGCCCAGGTGGTCGCCAACGGTGGCTTCGAAAGCGGGACTTCGCCCTGGAGCCAGTCGTCGACCAGCGTGATCACCAATCGCGCCGGTCAGACCGCTCACGGCGGCACCAATTTCGCCTGGCTGGACGGTGTCGGCAGTACGCGCACCGACACTCTCTCGCAGAGCGTCACGATCCCGTCCGGGTGCAGCAGCGCCACCCTCACCTTCTGGCTGCACATCGACACCGCCGAGACGACCTCGTCCACCGCCTACGACAAGCTGACGGCAAAGATCGGCAGTACGACACTGGCGACGTACTCGAACCTCAACAAGGCCACCGGCTATGTGCAGAAGTCCTTCGACGTGTCGGCCTTCGCGGGCCAGACCGTGAACGTCGCCTTCACCGGCACCGAGGACTCCAGCCTCCAGACGAGCTTCGTCGTCGACGACGTGGCCCTCAACACCTCAGGTGACACGACCCCGCCGGCCGACGCCACCCGTACTCCGGCCGCCCCCTCGTACACCGTCAGCCTGAGCAGCAACACGAGCGGCACCGTCTGGACCGGCCACGAGAGCGCGGCCTTCACCAACGCGTCCTCCACCGCGCTCAGTGAGGTCTATCTGAGGCTGTGGGACAACTACCACGGCACCTGCTCGGCCATGCCGATCACGGTCAGCAACGTCACCGGTGGCACCGCGGGCGCCCTCTCGGTCGGCTGCACGGCCCTCAAGATCGACCTGCCGACGCCACTGACGCAGGGGCAGACCGCCACGATCGGCTTCGACCTGGGCATCACCGTTCCCAGCGGCGCCGACCGGTTCGGCTACGACGGAGCCTTCGGCATGATCGGCAACGCCCTGCCCGTACTCGCGGTCAAGGACGGGGCGGGCTGGCACCTCGACCCGTACACCAACAACGGCGAGTCGTTCTACTCACTGGCCGCCGACTTCAAGGTGACCCTCGACCACCCGAGCACACTGCTGGTGCCGGCCACCGGCGCCTCGGTCGACACCCCCGGCTCCAGCGGACGCACGATCACCACCGCCACCGCCGCCAAGGTCCGTGACTTCGCCTGGGCGGCCGGCCCGTTCAGCAAGATCTCCGGCACCTCGACCGCCGGCACCCCCGTGAACGTCTACTCCGTCTCAGGCATCAGTACAGCCGACGCGCAGTCGATGCTCACCACCGCGAAGTCCGCCGTGGACGCCCACGCCTCGCGGTTCGGCGCCTACCCGTACGGCGAGTTGGACGCGGTGATCGACAACAACTTCTGGTTCGGCGGCATGGAGTACCCGGGGTTCGTCCTCGACCTGGTCAGCACCACGGCGCTCACCCACGAGATCGGCCACCAGTGGTGGTACGGGATTGTCGGCGACGACGAGTACAACAGCCCTTGGCTGGACGAGGCGTTCACCGACTACGCCACCGATCTGGCGCTGAACAAGACCGGCACGGGCTGCTGGAGCAGCGTCTCGTGGGCCTCGACAGCGGAGAAGATCACCAACTCGATGGCCTACTGGGACGCCCACTCGTCCCGGTACTCCACCGTCGTCTACGGCTACGGCAAGTGCGCCCTGCACGATCTGCGGCGCGTCCTCGGTGACAGCGTCATGGCCAAGCTGCTGAAGGACTACGCCACTTCGCACTGGTACGGCGTCTCGACCACGTCCGAGTTCAAGGCAGCCGCCCAGGCCGCCACGAGCACAGACCTGACCTCGTTCTGGACCCAGCACCGCATCGACGGCTGACACGTCACCGGTTCGCCGCGGTTGGCGCCCTGTGGCGTCACCCGCGGCGGACCCGCGACGAATGCCGGCCTCCTCGGTCAGTGTTCATGCGGCCCATCGACACCACCACCCGGTTGTGACAACACTCGGCATACCCGGGCGCCCCAACCACCGTCCCCATCCCTCAGCCCCACCCCCGGAAACGCCGTGTCCACGCGCGCTGCGCCCCGGCCACAGCTACCCGGTGCTGGTGCCGGTGTCAGGACAAGGGCGACAGCAGATGATCTTGCGCATAGGTGCTGTGGTCACGGTGCCGGAGCCGGGGTGGATACAGCTGCCTGTCTCGGCGTCGATCGGGCCGAGATACGCGGCACGTTCCGCGTGATCGGCGTCGAGGTGGGGCCGGCGTTAGTGTTTCGGTGTCGGGCATGACGTGATGAGGAGAGCCATCCATGGAGTTCCTGGTCGACATGGTGACCACCGTTCCGGAGGGCACGACCGAGGAGGCCCTGGCGGACATCCGTACCCGGGAGGGCGCGCGGTCGCGGGAACTGGCCGCTCAGGGAAGCCTGCTGCGGCTGTGGCGTCCGCCGCTCGCCCCCGGTGAATGGCGCACCTGGGGGCTTTTCAGCGCCGACGACGCGGAGCAGTTGGAGCAGGTCCTCGCATCGATGCCGTTGCGGGTGTGGCGGCACGACACGGTGACGCCGCTGTCCCCACACCCGAGCGACCCCGGCCTCGAGGCTGTTCCCGGGTGACTGGTGGCGGGTGGCGGGTGGCGCCGTCAGGCGGGCGTTGCGGCTGCCGTGAGCATGTCGAGGGAGGTCTGCCACAGGCGGGCCGCGTGCTGGGGGTCCAGGGCGTGGGCGGCCACTCCGCGGCGTACACCGGGCTGGTGCGGGCCGGCCTCGTTGCAGTCTTCGAAGTACCGGCCGGTTACGCCCTCGACCAGCGGGGAGGCGGCGAGCAGCACCGAGGTCGCGGCACCCTGCTCGATGTTCTTCCATGACACGTCGGTGCTGGTGGCGTCGAACGAGGCCGGGCTGCTGGAGATGTCCCCGATGTGGCGGCCGAGCCGGGTGCCGGTGATGCGGCCGGGGTTGAGGGCGTTGACGGCGATCAGGTCGGACGCCCAGCGTCGGCCCGCCTCGACGGCGAACAGGACGTTGGCGGTCTTGGACTGGCTGTAGGCCGCCCACGGGTCGTAGGGGTGCTGCTCAAAGTTGAGGTCGTCGAAGAGCACGTCGCCGTTGACGTGGCCGACCGAGCTCACGGCGACCACGCGTGCGGCGCGGGCTGCTGCCATGGCGCTGTGCAGGCCGGTGGCGAGGGCGAAGTGGCCGAGGTGGTTGGTGGCGAACTGCATCTCCCAGCCCTCCTTCGTCCGCTCCAGCGGCGAGGCCATCACGCCGGCGTTGAGGACCAGGACGTGCAGGGGCCCCTGCCAGGCCGCCACAAAGGCGCGCACCGAGGTCTGGTCGGCGAGGTCGAGCATCGCGGCGCGCACCGTTCCCGGGCCGTTCGCCGGGGCGATCTCCTCAGCGACCTGTGCGCCCGCGGCCAGGTCGCGGACGCCGATGGTGACCTCGGCGCCGGCAGCGGCCAGGACGCGCGCGGTTTCGCGTCCGATGCCGGAGGCTCCCCCGGTGACGATGGCGCGCCTGCCACTGAGGTCGACGCCGGCCAGCACCTCGGCTGCGGTCGTCTGCGCCCCGAACGGGGTGGTGATGAGGTTGTCGGTCATGACGCTCTCCATGGAGGCGGTGGATTTGGGCGGCGAGTGTGCGGCTGGTGGCGCGGAGGCCGGGGCCGTCGTACGCTCATATCCGGAACTGGTTCCGGTTCGAGTTCGACAGTAAGCGGAACTGGTTCCGCTTGCAAGCGTGACAGGAAGGGAGTCGGGATTGACCGGCAACGAGGGGGACGCGGCGCGGGACCGCAAGCCGCTGCGCGCCGACGCGCAACGCAACGAGGATCGGCTACTGAAGGCCGCAGCCGCCGCCTTCGCCCGCGAGGGAGCGGGCGCCTCGGTCAAGGACATCGCCCGCGAGGCCGGCGTCGGCGTCGGCACGCTCTACCGCCGGTTCCCGTCCAAGGAACTGCTGATCGAGGCGATCTACAGACACGAAGTGCAGCGCCTGTGCGAGGTGGCACCGCACCTCGCGGCCACGCTGCGGCCAGTGGACGCACTGCGGACATGGATGGAACGGTTCATCGACTTCATGGCCGCCAAGCACGGTATGGCCGACGCGCTGCGCACGGTGCTGACCGACGACAGCGAGCGGCTCCAGACCCGGACCCTGCTCACCGAGGCCATCGACCACCTGCTCACGTCCAGGGAGGGCCAGTCAGTGGCGCGGCCGGGGGTCAATGCCCAGGACGTGCTGATGGCCCTCGGCGGGATCAGTCTCATGGCCGCCAGCGAGGAGCAGCGCGACCTGGCCACCAGACTCATCGACCTGCTCCTGCACGGCGTCGTGACGACACGAAGGCGTTCCGCCGTCGCATGAAGCGGTTGTAGACCGTCTGCCAGGCACCGAACCGCTCAGGCGCAAGCAGGCGGGCGGAGCCCGTGACTCGGAAGCCCCGGAAGGTTCTTGTTTCCCCGCGGCCAAAGGCCCAGGCCGGCGCGCGCGACAGGGCCGGAAATGTTGTGATGGTTCTGGAGGCCGTTCCTTTCGATGCCCGGGAGAGGTCCAGATGAGCACCTATCGAGCTGCGCAGGTAGCCGCCGCCGGCGGGCCGTTCGAGATCGTCGAGCGTGAGGAACGCAAGCCAGGTCCCGGCCACGTACGGATTGCCGTGGACGCTTGCGGGATCTGCCACAGCGACGTCGGATTCGTCGACGCCGTGTTCCCGGGTGTCCGGTTTCCGCTGGTGCCGGGGCATGAGATCGCCGGGCGCATCGACGAGCTCGGCGAGGGAGCGCAAACTTACGGTTGGCAGGTGGGCGACCGGGTGGGAGTGGGCTGGTTCGGCGGTAGTTGTGGCCATTGCACGCCCTGCCGCCAGGGCGACTTCATCGTGTGCGTGAATCTGAAGGTCCCCGGATGGGCGTACGACGGCGGTTTCGCGGAGACGGTGATCGCCCCGGTGGACGCCCTGGCCCGGATCCCCGACGCGCTCTCGGCGACGGATGCGGGGCCCCTGGGCTGTGCGGGGGTCACGACGTACAACGGGCTGCGGCGCAGCTCGGCCCGTCCGGGTGACCTGGTCGCCGTACTCGGCATCGGCGGCCTCGGGCATCTGGCGGTGAAGTACGCGGCCGCGATGGGCTTCGAGACCGTGGCCATCGCCCGCGGAGCCGACAAGGCGGACTTCGCCAAGCACCTCGGCGCGCACCACTACATCGACAGCACGGCGGGCACCTCGGTCGCAGAGGCGCTGCAGTCCCTCGGCGGCGCCAAGGTGGTCCTGGCCACGGCCGCCAACTCCGAAGCCATCACGGCGACCGTCGACGGGCTGTCCCCCCGCGGCGAACTGGTGGTCATCGGTGCGACCCCCGAGCCGCTGGGAATCAGCCCGCTCCAGCTGCTCCTGCAGGGCAGGATCGTGCGCGGCCATCCGTCCGGCACCGCACAGGACGTGCAGGAGACCATGGCGTTCAGCGCCCAGCACGGGATCCGCCCGATGACCGAGATCATGCCGCTGGACGGGGCCGATGAGGCGTACCGGAAGATGCTCTCCGGCGCCGCACGCTTCCGCATGGTGCTGACCGCCCGGTGACCCTCATCGGTCGGAACGCTTCTTCACTCCTTTGGCCTACAGCGCTCGGCTGTGCGCGCACATCCGGCTGAGTGGGCACTGCCGATCGGATGGGTGGAGGCTGGAGGCAGGGCGACCTCGGTCCCCGGGCCTCCAGCGGAGCCTCTGCGGCGGCGGCCGTGCGGGCGGGCAGGAAGGAGAAGCCCATGAGGGTAGGTGTGCTGACCGGCGGAGGCGACTGCCCCGGGCTCAATGCCGTGATCCGCAGCGTGGTGCGCAAGGGCGTCCAGGAGTACGGGTTCGACTTCATCGGCTTGCGCGACGGCTGGCTCGGCGCGATCGAGGACAGGGTCGTCCCGCTGGACATCCCTGCCGTACGCGGAATCCTGCCACGGGGAGGGACCATCCTGGGCTCCTCCCGTACCAACCCGTTCAAGAAGGAGGACGGGGAGGGCCGGGTGCGGAACACGCTCACCGCGCACGGCATCGACGCGCTCATCGCGATCGGCGGTGAGGACACGCTCGGCGTCGCCAGTGAGCTGAGCCGCCGGGGGATCAATGTGGTGGGCGTGCCGAAGACCATCGACAACGACGTGTCCGGGACCGACTACACCTTCGGCTTCGACACCGCCGTCGGCATCGCCACCGAGGCGATCGACAGGCTGCACACCACCGCCGAGTCGCACATGCGGGCCCTGGTGGTCGAGGTCATGGGGCGGCATTCCGGGTGGATCGCCCTGCACGCCGGCGTCGCGGGGGGCGCCAACGCGATCCTCATTCCGGAGCGGCCGTTCGACATCGAGCAGGTCTGCGGCTGGGTCGAGAGCCGATTCAAGATCAACTACGCTCCGATCGTCGTCGTGGCGGAGGGGGCGGTGCCCAAGGAAGGCCAGATGGTCCTCAAGGACCGGACGGTCGACGAGTTCGGGCACGTACGGCTGTCCGGCATCGGCGAATGGGTGGCACGGGAGATCACCGACCGCACCGGGGAGGACGCCCGCACCACGGTCCTGGGCCATGTCCAACGAGGCGGCACACCCAGCGCGTGGGACCGGTGGCTCGCGACGCGATTCGGCCTGCACGCGGTCGACGCGGTCAAGGACGGGGCCTTCGGCATGATGGTGGCCCTGCGCGGCACGGACATCGTCCGCATCCCCCTCGCCGATGCGACGGCCAAGGCCAAGACGGTCGATCCCTCGCTCTACGACGAGTTCGAGGTCTTCTTCGGCTGACGGTCTGAGACGGTCTGAGAGGCTGACGGTCTCAGACGGGCTGACGGGCCAGGTCCCCAACCGCCCGGTCACGCTCAGCCGGCGTGCGGCACGATCGCCACCGGACAACGGGCGTGATGCAGCACCGCGTGGGCGACCGGCCCCAGCCGTCCCTCCGGCGCCCGTGGCTCCGTGCGCCGCCCGATGACCAGCAGGTCCGCACCCGAGGACGCCGTCACCAGCGCCATCGCCGGATGGAGCAGCCGGACATCCGGCTGCACCGTGACCTCGGGGTATTTCTGCCGCCACTCCCGCAGGGCGTCGGACAGCAGCAGGACCTCCTGGTCCTCCCAGGTGGCGCGGTCCTCCTCGGTGACCTCCAGCATCAACGGGGAAACGGAGGCAGCGGGAAGGGTCCACGCGTGCACCACCCGCAGGAGGGCGTCGTGCGCGTGGGCGGCAGCGAAGGCGAAGTCCGCCGTCTCGTCCACCGGTTCGTGCGCGTCGAGACCCGCCACCACGCGCACCGAGCCACCCGCCGCTTGGGCCTCCGCCTCGTCACCGGCATCGGCCGGTGACTCCGGGACCACCACCACGGGACAGGTGGCGGCCGCCGCGGCGCGCAGCGCCACCGAGCCCACCGCCAGGCCGTCGAAGCCGCCCGTCCCCCGGCCTCCGACGACCAGCAGCCCGGCGTCCGCCGCAGCCGACAACAGGGTCTGGTCCGGACGTCCGGACACCTGCTCGCCTCGTACGACGAGGTCCGAGTAGCGCTCGCTGAGGTCGGCGGCCGCCTGCCGCAGCAATTCTTCGCCGATCTGCTGCCACACCTCCGCGGCGGTCACCGGCATGACCAGGCCGGGCGGCGACGGTGTGGCGTGCACGAGCCGCAGCGGAGCCCGGCGAAGCACCGCTTCCCGGGCAGCCCAATCGGCCGCTGCGAGGCTGCGTGCCGAGCCGTCGATGCCTGCTACCACCGGCAGACTCATCGCGCCCTCCTTCGCCTCGCCGGATTCCGCGAACGCACCGCACACCCAGAGCCGGTATTTCCACTGTTCCACGGTCGGCCCCATCCGGCCGCCCCTGCCGCGCCGGGAGGCCCCGGTGGCCCGGCGAGCCGTTGGCTCCTGCGCCGGTCGACGCGCCCGGCTTGGCGGGGAATGGTGGTTACCCCTGACCTTGGCGCAAGCGGCTCGATAGGCGGCCTCGATCGAGCGATAAGGAGGCGGGCTTGGACAGGCGGTGGTGCGCGAGGTCAGGATTCTGGGCGTGATCCCCGTCTTCACGGACGACGAGCCGCCGTGGGCCGGAAGCGGGGACGGTTCCGAGGAGTTCCCGTGCTGCTTCCGTACGCCCCACAGGTGTGCGCCCCGCCCGACGGCCCCCAGGTCACGCCTCCTTCCCGCCCGACGCGGACGCGCGCCGCAAGGCGGCCGGGCCGCATCGCGGCTGTCGGCCTCCCGTCCGGACAAGAATTTCGCATTCATGACATATGACGCGCCCGAGATAACGGAAGCGGAAGTCGTAGACGTCCCGGACCGCCCGACGAAGCGGCCTCCGATCCGCTCATGGAAACCCGACGAGCCGCGGCCGCCCCGGCGCACGGTCGCGTCGGCAGCCGTCACCACGTCGGTCGGACTGGCCGTACTGGTGGCCGTAGGGCAGCTCACGCACCAAACGGTGCTGGTACCGCCGCTCGCCGCCACGACGGCGATCGTCACCGCGACTCCCCACTCTCCTCTCGCGCAGCCCCGCCATGTCATCGGCAGCCACATGCTGTCCTGCCTCGTCGGCTTCGCGGTACTCGCCCTCGGCTGGCACGGCCCCTGGGCCGCCGCCTTGGCCTGCGGCATCGCCTGCGGACTCGTGCTCGTGCTCAAGTCCGCCCATCCGCCGGCCATGGCGACCACCGCCATGATCATGCTCACCGACCCGCCTGCCAACCGCTTCGTGCCCCTGCTGGCGGCCGGCACGGTGCTGCTCATCGTCGTGCAGATGGTCTCCGCCCGCCTGCAGCGGGAGGTCTACCCCACCACTTGGTGGTGAGCTGGCACGGTTGTGAACCGGCGTCGCGGAGACGACCGGCAAGTGTCTCTGCGATCGCCTACCGTGTCGGCGAAGGATGACCGTTGTCATCGTAAGTTGGTGATCGACAGGTTCGTGTCACCAAAGTCTCAGTGCCTGGCGTTCGGGCGGCGAGGGTGGCAGTGGAGCGTAGCCCGGTCCCCCGGTCTCTGCCACGCCATGTCGCTTACCAACTCCTCCGGCCTGATGACGAGTAAGGAGCCTCCAGCGTGGGCGAGATTGTGGTCGAGAAAGTCGTTCGGCCCGAGCGCAGGGTGTCGGGTCCATGGTTGGAGGTGATCGTTTCGAACCTCGACTACCACCGAGCGACCTTCCTGTGGAAGTGCGAAGGTCTCTCTGACGCACAATTGCGTCAACGACCCGTCCGGTCCTCGGCCTTGACCCTCCTGGGGCTCATGCGTCATTTGCAGGGAGTCGAGCGTGCCTGGTTCCAGCGGACGCTGGCGGGCACCTCGCCCAATTTCTTCCCTTACAGGACCTACGTCACTGCTGACGGTGACGAGTGGTATGACGAGTCGGATCCGACGCCGGCCAAGGACGTCTATGAGGACTATCTGAAGGCGTGCGAGGAGTCGCGGCAGGTGTTCGCGAAGGTGACCGACGACCTCGCGCGCATCGTGCCGAACCAGGAGTTCGGCGACACCGACGTGCGATTCATCCTCGAGCACGTGATCGAGGAGTACGCCCGCCACGTCGGCCACGCGGATCTCCTCCGCGAAGCCATCGACGGCACCACCGGCGAGTAGGGCACCGTCCGGCGGAGGGCCAGCCGGGCCCTCCG
>NZ_JBHYXC010000083.1:0-10112 GCF_042751495.1 Streptomyces sp. NPDC059373
TGCCGGGACTCTCAGGGTCGGTCAGGGTCGCGCCGGCCAGTATTCCGGAGTGCGCGCACGCTCAGCCGTCGGCCTGCTTCCGGGTGGCGGCCTGCTTCCGGGCCGGCTTCTTGGGCTGCGGGAGGTGGCTTCGCAGCCCCTCGATGATGAAGCCCAGCCCGGATTCGAATTCCGCGTCCGAAGCGAAACTGACGCTCCAGTATTCCTGGGTCCGCTCCAGGCCGGGGTACGAACGCTGGTCCTCCGGCTTCTCCGAGGCCCAGATGGGATCGGAGCCGTGCCACAGGAACCGGGTCTCCTGCTCCCCGGTGCGCTCGAACAGGCGCATCTTCTGGACGCACCCCTGCGTGTAGACGGACATGGCCATGTAGCCGCGCGCTGCCGTCGCGGGCTCGAAACCGGCGTCGAGCAGGATCGACACCTCCCGGTCGATCCGGTCGAGGAAGAGCGTCCGCGGACGTACCGTGCTGAGCTGGTTCCGGAAGATGAGGAAGTCGCACAGCACGGGGTTGTCGTGGAAGATGCGCCGCATCTCCCCGAAGTAGCAGCGGCAGTGCTCGTCCCAGGGCAGCCCGGAGTAGTCGGGCAGCTGACTGAGGAACCTGTCGGACGCCACGACGAGCATGGCGTCGAGCAGCTCTTCCTTGGAGCGGTAGTACCAGTAGAGGCTGGTCACGCCGACGCCGAGCCGACTGGCGAGTTTCGGCATGCTCAGCGCGTCGAGGGAGTCCTCCTCGGCCAGCGCGAAGGCGGCCTCCAGGATACCTTCGCTGCTGAGCGAGCCCCGGGGCCGACGGCCCGACTTCGCCGGGGTGTTCACCTTGCTGGTGGCGCGTGGCATGCGATAGCCCATCCCGTACTGATGTTGACGTGGCCTTTATAGTATGCCCTTCGACTCGCCGTCCGCTCCGCTATCCGCCGGTGCGTGTGCCCCTGGCCCCTTCCACCGGCGAGGCCCCGCCCGCCCGACCGCAGCGCCGGGCGGGCGGGGCCCGGAACGCCTAGCGGACGGTCAGGTCGGCGACGAGGTTCCGCCGCAGCAGCTTGCCGGTCGCAGTGACCGGCAGCTCTTCGATGAACGTCACCAGGTCGGGAGTCTTGGATCCGCGCAGCCGGGCCCGGACGTGGGCCCGGATCTCTTCGGCGGTGCACTCGTGCCCCTGCTTGACCACGACGAACGCCGCGATGCGCTGGCCCCACTCCTCGTCCGGGACGCCGACGACGGCGCAGTCGAGCACGGCCTCGTGCGTGGCGACGGCCTCCTCGATCTCGGCGGGAGCGATGTTCTCGCCGCCGCGGATGATGGTGTCGTCGGCCCGGCCCTGGATGAACAGGTACCCGTCCTGGTCGAGGTAGCCGAGGTCGCGGGTGGGGAACCAGCCCCGGTCGTCGAAGCGGCTGCCGCCCTCAAGGTACTCGCCGGCCACCTGCCCGCCCCGGACCACGATGTCGCCCACCACCCCGGGCTCGCACGGCCTGCCGTGCTCGTCCTGGACCTCGATCGTGACGTGGGGCAGGGCGCGGCCGACGGAGCCCAGCCTCAACCGCACCTGGGGGTCGTCGCCGACCAGCGCTTCCCGGTGGTCCTCGGGACCGAGGACGGCGATCGAGGAGGAGGTCTCCGTCAGCCCGTACGCGTTGACGAAGCCCGTCTCGGGAAACAGTCGCAGCGCGTCGGCGATGACCTTCGCGGAGACCTTGGCGCCGCCGTACGACAGGGAGCGCAGGGAGGCCGGCGCGGCGGCTCCGGACTCCTGGAGCTCCCGTACGATACGGGTGAGCATGGTCGGGACGACCATCGCGTGGGTGATCGCCTGCGTGCGGACCACCTCCAGCCACTCGGCGGCGGTGAAGTGGTCCAGGTAGACGATCCTGCGCCCGGCGTACAGGTTCGACAGCAGGTTCGCGACCGCGGCGATGTGGTACGGCGGGACGCTGACGATGGTGGCGTCGGTCTCCTCGGCCGAGGCGAATTCCACCGAGCCGAGGATGTACGACGTCAGGTGGCGGTGCCGCAGGACCGCGCTCTTGGGTGCGGCCGTGGTTCCGCTCGTCATCAGCAGCACGGCGACAGCTTCCTGGCCCTCGCCGGACAGAGTTGTGTCCGCCGTGGTGCGGGCGCAGCGGTCCAGGAACTCGTCGAGGACGAACGCGGGCAGGCCGGGGGCGAGCCGCTTCGCGCGCTCCAAGGCGTCGGTGAGTACGACGGCCCCCTCCTGACGCGCCAGGATCTCCTGCAACTGGTCATCGCTCAGGCGGTAGTTCAGCGGCAGGAAGGGCACGTGCGCCGCCGCGGCGGAGAACAGTGCCACGGGGAAGGCGGGTCCGTTCCCGCCGAGGTAGACGACCGTTCGGGCGCCCATCCCCTTGAGGACGTGGCCGCCCGTCGCCGCGCGGTCGCGCAGTTGGGTTCCGGTGAGGCCGCCCCCGCGTTCGCCGACGAGGACACGGTCGCCCATTCCGGCGGCGACCATATCGAGCAGGGTCAACAGATCCATGGGGTTCTCCGGTCAGTCGGATGCGGGCAGCGGCTTGGCGGACTTGAGCGCGAGTTCGGACCCGTTGAACGTGAGCGGTCCCGGGCCCGGCTTGACGCAGAGCAGTTCGAGCCCGGACGGCTCGTGCTCGTAGCGCTTGCCCAGCGCGACCGCGGGGCTGTCGGACGGCACCGGAGCGGGACTGCCCCCGGCGTCGCTCGTCATCTCCACCCCGCCGCAGTACACCGCGCCTTCGACGCCGGGCGCGCGGACCACCACGACCTCGCACGTTGAGGCCGCACTGCGGAGCTGGCTACCGACGGTTAGTGGCATGAGGTCTCTCCTTCGCCCGATAGGACCGGCGCTGCGACATGCGACCGGCAACAGCGGCTCGACCGCTTATAACAAGATATACCGTAAGCACTACGATAGGAAGGTCGCCAAACCCTCGGCCGCTCTGGACGACCGTGGCCGCGCCCCCCGCGGGGACGCGGCCACGGTCGTGCTGCAGTTCTCAGGGCGTGGCGACGGCCCGGCCCGGATCGGCGCGGGCGTGGGTCCGCCCGACGCTCAGAGGATCGCCCTCAGCTCCTTGGCCTCGGCGATCTCCGCCCAGCTCACGCCGGCTTCGACCAGCAGGGTCTCGGTGTGCTCGCCGTACTCCGGGGCGCGTGCGGACTGGGGGCGGGTCTCGTTGAACTGCACGGGGTTGGACACCACGTGGTATTGGCGTCCGAGGCCGTCCTTGTTCGGCACGAGGTATTCGTTCGCGATCGCCTGCGGATCGGTCAGGACCTCCTGCGGGCTGGCGATCACCGACCAGACGCCCTTCTCGTCGGCGAGCACCTTCGTCCAGTGTGCGAGGTCCTGCGCGGCGAACGTCGCCCGCAGCAGGTCCACTGCTTCGTCGGAGTTCTTGATCAGGTTCTGCGAGGGGGTGAACCGCTCGTCGTCGGCCAGGTCCGCACGCCCGATCCGGACGCAGAAGTCGTGCCAGAAGCGGTCGGGCTGGAGGAAGACCAACTGGATCCAGCGCCCGTCCCTGGTCCGGTACCGGTTGGTGACCGGGTTTACCGCGCTGCCGGGCGCGGGGACGGGGGTCCGGTCGACGCCGAAGAACTCGGCCGCGAGGATGTCCGGGGCCATGGTCCACATGGCTTGCGCGAGGAGCGAGACGTCGACCACGCTCGGCTCGCCGGTGCGTTCGCGGTGGAACAGCGCCCCGGCGATCCCTCCGGCGAGCGACATGCCGCTGGGCAGGTCACCGAATGCCGCCCCCTGGGAGAACGGGAACTCGGCCCCCGGGGGAGTCAGGGCGTACGCGACGCCTCCGCGCGCGGTGAAACTGGAGGAGTCGTAGCCACCCTTGTCGTTCTCCGGACCGCGCGGCCCCTGGCCGGACCCGCGGGCGATGATGATCTTCGGGTTCATCGCGCGGATGTCCTCGACGTCGAGCCGCGCCCGGGCCCGGGGGCCGGGAAGCCAGTTCGTCAGGAACACATCGGCCGACGCGATCAACTGGGCGAACATCTCCCGGCCCTTGTCCGACTTCAGGTCGAGGCCGATGCTTCGCTTGCCGCGGTTGGTGATCTCCATCATGTAGTCCGCGTCGACCGCGGCGTTCTCGCGCCGCAGGCCGCCAACCACCAGGCTGCGCGTGGAGTCGCCGCCGCGGGTGTCCTCGATTTTGACGACGTCGGCGCCCCAATCGGCCAGGACCGCTCCCGCGGCGGGCACGAAGGCCCAGGAGGCGAGCTCGACGACCTTGACGCCGTTCAGGATTCCCTTCATGCGGGCCCTTCCCTCTGCGATTGCCCGGTGACCGGCCGCTCGGTTGCTCGACCGGAGAGGCAGGGCGACCAGCCGCCCGCCTTTGAGGAAGGTACTACCATAATAGTTACCGTAAGGGAATCGCCAGGGCTGTGAAGGGGGTTGTCCGACGTCCGGGCCAGCTGCCGGACAGACTGCCCATAGTCGTATCGAAAACATTGCTGTAAGAGGTACGGTATGTAAAACTTGCGGTCCCTGCGCACTGCGGCCTCGGCGGCTTTGCGTGCCACTTCGGAGGTGACGATGGACAAGCCGGCTCCGGTCCCGGACCAGTTCAGCGCTTTCTACTGGGAGAACGCGGCCCAGGGGCGCCTGGCGCTGCAGGCGTGCGCGGAATGCGATCACGTGCAGTTCCCCCCCAACGCGGTGTGTGAGAACTGCCAGTCGCCGTCCCTGTCGGCAAAGCCGACGAACGGACGCGGCACCCTGTACGCGATGACCGTGATGCGGCAGGCGTTCCACCCCGCCTGGGCCCACGACCTGCCCTACGTCATCGCCCAGGTGGAACTCGACGACGCACCCGGGATCCGCATCCAGACCAACATCGTCCAAGCCGACCCCGCCGATCTCAAGGCCGGCGACCCCCTCGAAGCCGTCTTCGAACAACGCGGCGAAATGACACTGCCCCAGTTCCGCCCCGCCCACCAGAACGGAACCTGAACCATGGCCTTCGGAGCCCGCGCCACCGCCGTCGTCGGCGTCGGCTACTCGACCATCCACCGGGAGACGGGTATCGACTCCCGGCCGCTCGCGGTGACCGCCGCCAAGCAGGCGATCGAGGACGCCGGGCTGACGAACGCGGACATTGACGGGATCTTCGAGTACCCGGGACAGGGCACCCAGATCGCCGTCGAGATGCAGCGGATGCTGGGCATCCGCGACCTGGCGGTGTTCGGCGACAACTCCGCCTCGGGCCCCTCGGGGCTCGCGGCGGCGCAGAACGCCGTGATGGCGGTCGCGTCCGGTGCCTGCGAGACCGCCCTGGTGTTCAGGTCGGTGACCCGCGAGTGGGGCCAGCAGAGCGGGAAGGAACAGTTCCCGCCCGCCGACGGGCCGGCCCAGTTCCTGGCACCCTACGGAGACTACGGCGCGGTCATCCCCTCCATGGGCATGCGCAAGTACCGGCGGTTCGTCGACCTCGGCGGCAGCGAGGAGGACTACGGCCACGTCGCTGTCAACGCCCGCCGCTGGTCCGCCCTCAACGACCGGGCCGTCCTGCGGACCCCGATCACCATGGACGACTACCTGTCCTCTCGCTACATAGCGGAGCCGTTGCGCCTCTTCGACTGCGACTACCCGGTGACCGGCGCCTGCGCCACGGTGATCACGTCCGCCGAGCGGGCCATGGACCTTCCCAGGAAGCCGGTCGTCATCGACGCGATGGCCCAGGGAACCGGTTCCCGGCCGAGCTGGAGCTTCGCCGACGACCTCGTCTTCGGCGGCACCGTCGGCTGCGGAAACCGGTTGTGGGAGCGCTCGTCGGTGACGCCCCAGGACGTCAAGGTGGCCGAGCTCTACGACGGCTTCACGCACATCACGATCTCCTGGGTGGAGGCTCTGGGCCTGTGCGGCATCGGCGAGTTCGGGGACTGGGTGGACGGCGGCCGGACGATCGGCCCGGGTGGCCGCCTGCCGCTCAACACCAACGGCGGACAGCTGGCCGAGGGCCGGCTGCACGGTCTCAGTTTCCTCAACGAGGCGGTGCTCCAGCTGCGCGGTGAATGCGGCGACCGTCAGGTCGTCGGCGCCGACGTCGCCGTCGTCGCCAACGCGCACGGACCGCAGTGCGGGGCCATGGTTCTCACCTCCTGACGGTGCCCAAGAAGGAAGAAGGAGGCCGGGTCCATGCGGTTCGGTTCCGAAGCAGGCAGACAGACGTCCGGCTCCCCGGGTGTGCCCGACGGCGACTCCGCGCCGGGGGGACCGGCGCCGATCCGGCGCGGCTCGATCCGCCGCACCACCACCCTCGACGCGCGCCCCGACGGCACCTGGAGCGCGGGGACGCTGGTCGACGCGCGGGGCAGGGACCTCCTCGCCGACGACGCGGGACGCACCCGCGACCACGCGACGCACCGGTTCCGCGCCCGGGTGGACACGGACGGCACGTTGCGGGACGCCGCGGACACCGGCGACGCGGACGACGGCCGGCTGCCGGCCGAACTGGTCGGGACCGACTCCCGTCGCGGGTTCCGCCGCGTGCTCGCGGCGCACTTCGGTCCGGCCGGCGGCGACAGCCTGCAGGCCGCCCTGCTCGACGACCTGCCGGGTATGCGGATCATCTCCGGCTACGCCCAGTTGCAGGAGCACGCGCCCGCGCGGGCCGCACTTCGCCGGCCCGCCCCGTTGATCGGGGTGTGCGCGGGCTGGATCGCCGACGGCACCGCCGTCACGTCGGGCGAGGCCCTCCCCGGCATGCTCACTTCCCGTCCGATCGCCCCCGACCTCGTCGGCGGGGACGAACGGGTCTGGCACGCCGATCCCCCTCCACCCCGGTCGGGGATGCGGCGGCGACGTCTGATCGAGGTGACCCCCGACGCGGTTACCGGCGTGTACGGATACTTCCGCGACACGTACTGCCGCCCCGACGGCACCGAGGTCGTCATCCACGAGTACGAGATCACGGCGACCGTGGCGGTGGCGGGCGACCGTCAGGTGGTGCTGGACCTGACGGCGCGCCCCGGCGCGCTGCCGTTCCCGGAATGCCCGGCCGCAGCCGCGGCGGTCGTACGCCTGCACGGAGTGCCGATCGGCGAGGTCGAGCCGGAGGTCCGCCGACGGCTGACCGGCCCCCATGGCTGCACCCATCTCAACGACCTGCTGAGGACACTCCGCCTGGTCGGGCCCATGACCGCGCTCTTCCGTGCCACGTACGGGGAGCCAACCCAGCGACCGAAGGAGTCCGCGTCGTGACCGCGACAGACGAGCTGCGCCGCTACCTCGATGCCCACCTGCCCGCTTTCCGTGAACAGTGGGGCGAGCAGCCGGGGTTCGAGGGAAAGCTGGCCTGGCAGCGCATACTGCAGCAGGGCCGCTGGGTGGCCCCCCAGTGGGCCGAGGAGTTCGGTGGCCGCGGCCTGGATGTCGTGGAGGCCCTGGCCTGCAGCGAGATCCTGGCGGAGTACGGGGCCCCCGGCACCGCCGGCATCTACGGCGTGGCCAATGTCGGTCCCACCATCGCCCAGTGGGGAACCGAGGAGCAGCGCCGCCACCTGCCGGCCATCCTCGACGGAAGCGAGATCTGGTGCCAGGGGTTCAGCGAGCCCGGCACCGGCTCCGACCTGGCCGGGCTGCGGACCCGCGCTGTCCTCGACGGCGACGAGTTCGTCATCGACGGCCAGAAGATCTGGACCTCGGACGGCGTGCGTGCCTCGCACATGCAACTCCTGGTCCGCACGGACCCGGACGCGCCGAAGCACAAGGGCATCTCCGCCCTGCTGGTCCGGCTCGACACCCCCGGCATCGAGCGCAATGCCATCCGGCAGATCACCGGGGAGTCCGAGTTCGCGGAGGTGTTCTTCACCGGGGCCCGCGTCCCCGTCAGCAGCCTGCTCGGGCCGGTCAACCAGGGCTGGGGCGTCACCATGACCACACTCGGCCACGAGCGCAGCGGCGTCGTGACGCATGCCTCCCAGATCCAGCGGCAGGTGGAGGCAGCAGTGGACTCGCTGCGCTTCGACCGGACCGGACGGGAGCTCCCTCCGCTACTGCGTGACGAGTTGGTGCGGCGTTGGGTGGAGGGCCGGGTCGTGGGTGTCCTCGGGCAGCGGTCCCTGGCGTCGATCCGGGCCACCGGCCAGCCGGGACCGGAGCAGTCGATCATCAAGCTCGAGTGGAGCCAGTTCGGCCAACGGCTCGCGCAGACCCGGCTCGCCCTGGGCGGCCTGGGCGCGGCCGCAGGCCCCGACGACGAACTGATGACGGACTACCTGCGCGCCCGCGCCTCCACGATCGCCGGCGGCACCACCGAGGTGATGAAGAACATCCTCGCCCAGCGCGTCCTCGGACTGCCGTCCTGACCACGCCCGGCCTTCCTGGGCCGTCCAATACCTTAGGGAGAACCGATGGATCATGAACTCGCCCCCGAAGTGAGCGAGCTGCGTCGCACCGTGCGGGCGTTCCTCGAACGCAAGTCGCCGGAGAGCGCCGTACGCGGGGTCGTCGACGCGGGTCTCGGACACGATGCGGAGGTCTGGGACCAGCTCGCGCGGCAACTCGGCCTGCACGGCCTTCTCGTCCCCGAGTCGCTCGGCGGCCAGGGCACCTCGTTCGTCGAGATGGGTGTCGTACTGGAGGAGATGGGCCGGAGCCTTCTGCCCGGCCCCTTCTTCTCCAGCGCCGTCCTCGCCGCGAGCGCGCTGACGGCGTCCGGTGACGACGAACTCGCCGCCGAACTGCTCCCGGCCATCGCCGCCGGAACCGCGATCGTGACCGTCGCGTTCTCCGAGGGGCTGACCGGGCGGTCCGGCGAGTCGACGGCCGTCGCCTGCCGCACCGAGGGGAAGTGGCTGCTGAACGGTCAGGTCGAGGTGGTGCTCGACGGCCGGTCCGCCGACGTCCTCCTCGTCGTCGCCCCGGTGGACGCCGAACTCGGTCTGTTCGCCGTGCCGGCGGGCAGCGCCGGGCTGGAGCGCACGGCGCTGGCCGTGCTCGACCTGACGCGCGAGATGGCCCGGGTCGGGTTCACGGACGTCGAGGCGCGGCGGATCGGCGGGGACTTCACCTCGGGACAGCGCCAGGTGCTGGCCCTCGGGGCGGCTGGCGTCGCCGCCGAACTCGCCGGGGCGACGCAGAAGGTCCTGGAGATGGCCGTCGACTACGCCAAGGTCCGCGAGCAGTTCGGGAAGCTGATCGGGTCGTTCCAGGCCGTCAAGCACCTGTGCGCCGACATCTTCGTCACCGCCGAGTCCGCCACCGCGGTCGCCCGGCACGCCGCCCGGGTGGCCGTGGAGGACCCGGACGGGCTGGCGGAGGCAGCCGGCCTGGCCAAGGCGTACTCCAGTGAGGCGTGCACGCTGGCCGCGGAGCGGAACATCCAGGTCCACGGCGGCATCGGGTTTACCTGGGAACACCCGGCCCACCTGTACCTGCGCCGGATCAAGTCGGGCGAACTTCTGTTCGGCGACTCTGCCTACCATCGCGAAAAGCTTGCCGTGCTACTGGGTCTCACCGCCGGTCCCGCCGCCAGTCCCGCCGCCGGACCCACTGCTGACCCCGCAGCGCGGCCCGCGCCGGCCGAGCCCGTGACGGTGTGAACGTGGACGCCCATGAAGTGGCACTCGCCGCGATCCGGGTGGTGCTGGGCGTCATCATGATCGCCCACGGGTACAACCACTGGCACGGAGGCGGCCGCATCGCCGGCACCGCCGGCTGGTTCGAGAGCCTGGGGCTGCGGCACGGAAAGCTCCAGGCCTGGGCCAGTGTCGTCACCGAGATCGGTGCCGGAGCGGCCGTGGCGGTGGGGTTCCTCACCCCGTTCGCCTGCGCTGCGGTCATCGGCGTGATGGCGGTCGCCGGCCTCCTCGCGCACCGGACGAACGGCTTCTTCGTGTTCAAGGAGGGGTACGAATACGTCCTGTTGATCGCCGTAGTGGCGGCCGTGCTGGCGGCTCTCGGACCGGGCACCGTGTCGGTGGACCACCTGATCGGTACGGAGCTGACCGGTTGGGCCGGCGGGGGCGTCGCCGTGCTGCTGGGCGCGCTCGGCACCGCAGTCCTGCTCGGGCTGACCTGGAGGCCCGACCGCAGCGACGACGCACGCTGAAGCACCGCCACGGTGCCGGTACCGCCCGCGGGCGGTACCGGCAC
>NZ_JBHYXC010000084.1:0-9962 GCF_042751495.1 Streptomyces sp. NPDC059373
GGTGGCCGGGTTGACCACATCCGTGGTCCGCCCGTCAGCGGCGTCGCGGAATTCTCCGTTGATGTAGTTGCGCAGAGTACGGAGCTCGCTCACTGGGGGATGCCTTCCGTCGCGGGGGAGAGGTGTTCGTGCACGGCCAGCCAGCGGTCACCGCCGTGCCGGGTGAAGACGATCGTCTCCCGTTCCCGCAGGGTCTCGGCGCCGCCCGAACGGGTGGCGACCGTGGTCTCCACGTGATGGCTGAACACCGCCGTGTCGCCGAAGAGCTGGATCAGCGGCTGGGAGGAGGCGCAGCTCAGCACCCGGAAGTCCTCCTCGTCCACCCAGCTCTGCCACAGCTCGCGGTATTCGGCGGTAGAGGCGAGCCGCTGGGCGGTGGTGTGGAAGACGAATGTCGCGTCCGGGGCGAATGCGGCGAAGTAGTCGTCGAGCCGGCTCTCGGCGAAGGCCGCGACGAGGCTGTCCGCGGCGGCCCGGACCTCGTCCGTACCGGGGACGGTAGCGATGTCGGTCATGTCTGGCTCCATTTCACTTGGCGGCAGTCAGCGCGTCGGCGGGCGCGTCGGTGGCCGGGCCGACGATCGGTGGCACCTCGGCGTCGGAGGCGCGGACCAGGCGCGGGCCGGCCGGGCCGAAGACTCCGCGGGGCTCGGGGAAGGCGGTGAGCAGAGCCAGGTAGAGGGCCGCCGCGAGGGCGAGGGCGACGGGCAGGGAGATGTCCGCGCCGCCGGCGAGGTTGCCCAGCGGACCGACGAACTGGCCGGGCAGATTGGTGAAGAGCAGCGCCACGGCGGCGGAGACCAGCCAGGCGCCCATGCCGCGCCAGTTCCAGCCGTGGGCGAACCAGTAACGCCCACCGGTCTGGCGCCGGTTGAAGACCTGAAGCGCCTCCGGGTCGTACCAGCCGCGACGGGTCACATAGCCCAGGGTCATGACGACCATCCAGGGCGCGGTGCAGGTGATGATGAGCGTCGCGAAGGTCGAGATGCTCTGCGTCAGGTTGAGCGCGAACCGGCCGAGGAAGATGAAGCCGATCGACAGGGTGCCGATGAAGAAGGTCGCCTGTACGCGGTTGAAGCGCGGGAAGACGCTGGAGAAGTCCAGCCCCGTGCCGTACAGCGAGGTGGTCCCGGTGGACAGGCCGCCGATCAGCGCGATCAGGCAGACCGGCAGGAAGTACCACCCGGGGGAGATGGCCAGCAGGCCGCCGACGTAGTTGGGCGCGGCCGGGTCGACGTACTTGGAGGCCTTCGCCGCGATGATCGACGCGGTGCCCAGGCCGAACAGGAACGGCAGGAGCGTGGCGAGCTGGGCGAGGAAGGCCGCGCCCATCACCCGGTGGCGCGGTGTCTGGGCGGGGATGTAGCGGGACCAGTCGCCGAGGAAGGCGCCGAAGGAGATCGGGTTGGAGAGCACGATCAGCGCGGCGCCGATGAACGACGGCCAGAACAGCGGGTCGGAGGTCGAGGCGAAGGTGCCCGGGTAGCTGAGGTCGAAGTCCCCGGCGAAGGCGAAGGCGCCCAGCACGAACAGCACCGACGCGGCGGCGACCGCGATCTTGTTGACCAGCAGCATGAAGCGGAAGCCGTACACGCAGACCGCGAGGACCAGGCCGGCGAACAGGGCGTACGCGACGCCGTACGACACACCGGACTCGGAGGTGTGGACGAGCCGGTGGGCGCCGCCGACCAGGGCGTCGCCGGAGGACCAGACCGATATCGAAAAGAAGGCGATCGCGGTCAGCAGCGACAGGAAGGAACCAACGACCCGGCCGTGCACGCCGAGGTGCGCCGAGGACGAGACGGCGTTGTTGCTGCCGTTGACCGGGCCGAACAGGGCCAGCGGCGCCAGGATCAGCGCGCCGACCACCAGGCCGAGCACAGTGGCCGCCAATCCTTGCAGGAAGGACAGGCCGAACAGGATCGGGAAGGCGCCGAGTACGCAGGTGGCGAAGGTGTTGGCACCGCCGAAGGCGAGCCGGAAGAGGTCGAGCGGACTGGCGGTGCGGTCCTCGTCGGGGATTCTCTCGACGCCGTACTGCTCGATTTCGGTGACCGAGGTCGACACGGTTTCTCCTGGGGAGCGGGGAACGGGGGCGGCTGTGCCCGGGGTGGCTGAGCGGCCGGGGTGTGCGTGCGGTGCCCTGGCTCCACGGCCCGGTGGAGTGGAGTCCCGTGATCGACGGGACTGCTCGGCGGGTGAGGGTATCCATCAGTGTGTGCGGTACACACAAAGCATCGCAATTGGCTCTCCCACGAAGAGCTAGGGTGTGTCTTGTGGCCGGACACAAACTCACCGTCGAGGATCTGCTGACCTTCCCCGCCCTCCAGCTGCGGCTGCTGGCGGGCCGGGCCGGGCTGGGGCGATCGGTGTCCTGGGCGCATGTCAGTGAGCTGGACGACCCGACGCCGTGGCTGCTGGGCGCCGAGGTGATCATGACCGCCGGGCTGGCGATCCCCCGGTCGGCGGCCGGACAGCGGGCCTACCTGGAGCGTCTCGACGACGCCGGGGTGTCGGCGCTGGCGGTCTCCGCGCAGCTGCACGTACCGCCCCTGCGCGACGCGATCTTCCATGCCGCCGACGAACGCGGGATGCCGCTGCTGGAGGTGCCGCTCGCGGTGCCCTTCATCGCGGTCGCGCAGGAGGTCGCGGCGGCCGTGCAGGAGGACGCGCGGCAGCGGCTCGGAGCGCAGCTCCAGGTGTTCGGGGCGCTGCGCTGGCTGACCTCCGAGGGGCTGGACAACGCCATGCTGTTCCGGCGCCTGGAGCGCCTGTCCGGCTACGAGGTGTACCTGTGCACCCCGCAGGGCCGCCCGCTGCTCCCCGGCGTGCCGGCGCCCGACCCTTCGGTGCTGCCGGCCTCGGTGGACGCCCCGCCGACGATCCCCGGCGGCTTCGCGGTGCCGGTGCTCGCGCCGGGCGGTGCGGCGGGCTTCCTGGTCGCCTTCGAGCGGGAGGGCGCCCGGCCGGCCGGGCTGGCCGTGGTGCAGCACATCGCGACCGTGGCGGCGCTGCAGCTGGCGATGGTCCGCCATGAGCGCGAGACCCTGCGCCGCGAAGGCGCCGAGACACTCGCCGAGCTGCTCCAGGACGTACTCGATCCGGCGGCCGCCCGGCGGCGGCTGAGCCGGCACGCGATCGAGGGCGAGATCGTCCTGCTGGTGATCAGAGGTGTCGACGACGACACCCTGCTGCGGAGCCTGGACGAGCATCCGCACCTGCTGCTCACCCGCGGCGAAGACCGCTACGTCCTCGGCCGCCCGGAGCTCGGCGGCGCCGTCGCCGCGCTGCCCGGCGTCATCGCGGGCATGAGCCGCCCGTTCTCGCCCGGCGACTCCCTGCGCATCGCCCGGCGGGAGGCCCTCTGGGCGCTGTCCAAGGCCGACGAGTCCGGCCGGCCCCTGGTTGCGTACGGTGACGACGCGACGGGACGGTGGCTGCCGGACGATCCCGCCGTGCTCAACGCGCTCGTCGAGCAGGTCATCGGCGGGGTGCTGCGCTATGACGCGGGCCACGACTCGCGGCTGCTGGTGTCCGTCCGGACCTGGATGGAACGGGACCGGCGCACCGAGGCCGCCGCGGCCGCGCTGCACATCCACCCCAACACGCTCGCCTACCGGCTCCGCCGGTTCTCCGAGCTGACCGGGCGCGACCTGTCCTCGACCGGCGCCTTCGCCGAGGTCTGGCTGGCCCTGCGGGCGGCCGACCGGCTCGGCCTCACCGACACCGACGACCCCCACGCCCCGGGCTAGAAGATCACTGAAGTTGCTGGTGTGGCCGACCCACGACCTCGTTGGCCGACACGGGTGCCCGATGACCGCGCGTGGCCGTCATTCGTGGCCGAGGAGCTCCTCGCGCCGCGTCAGCTCCCACGCACGTTCCGCCTCGATGTCCGGGATGAAGTCCTGCCGCAGGAACGAAGCCCACCGGTCCGCACCGAGTACGCCCAGGCTGGCGATCCGCTGGGTTTCATCGCGCTGCAACCGCGCTGGTGCTGCTCCGCGCAAGTCCGTGGAGGGGTGTTACTTCACGGGCGTCGTGATCCCGGTGCACAGTGGTCTCGGCATGGGTCATTGACGGTACGTCAGATGTGATCGGAGGCGAGGAGTGCCCGGGTCGCTGGGTCCAATGCCTCGAAAATGTGTGGCTGGTCGGCCGGATACGTCACGAAGTCGCCGGGATGAAGCTCCACGGGGTCGTCGGAGGGTCCGACGAGCGCGCGGCCGGAGGCGAGCAGGACATGTTCGACGACACCTGGTGAGTGCGGGTCGGAGATGCGCGGCGTGCCGGGTTCGGACTCGATGCGGTAGAGGTCGCGGCGCGCACCGGGCGGGCAGGCAGACAGCAACGTGGCGCGGTAGTCGGCCTGTGACGAGGCGACGGTCGCCCCCTGGCCCGCCCTGATCACCTGCACCCGGGCCCGTGGTGGGCTCAGGAGCCGGGAGAAGGGCAGGTCGAGGGCCGTGCACAGGGCCCACAGCGTCTCCAGGCTCGGATTTCCACGGCCAGCCTCCAGCTGGGACAGGGTGGATTTCGCCACGCCCGCCCGACGTGCGAGCTCGGTCAGGGAGAGCCCTGCGGCCTCGCGTGCCCGACGCAAGGCGGCCGCGATGGAGTGCAGCGGGGGTTTGGAGGGGGTGTCGGCGTTGTCTGCTCGCGCCATGCGTTCGCTCCAGACATTCATCGTTCGCGTTGACGAACACCTCTGAGGGTGTTCACCATAGCGGTCATGCATTCGTTATGGAAAACGCTCGACCGGGCGCTGCTGCGCGCCATCGCAGTGGTGTGCCTGGCAGTGGGCGTCATCGGCCTCTCGTACGGGGCGATCGCCGTGGCGTCCGGCTTCCCGCTGTGGCTCCCCGTGCTGCTCGGCCTGCTCGTGGTCGCCGCGTCGTCGGAGTTCTTGTTCATCGGGATCATTGCGGCGGGCGGCAGCCCCGTGGCTGCGGTCCTCGCCGGACTGCTGGTCAATGCCCGGCATCTGCCCTTCGGGCTCGCGGTACCTGACGTGCTCGGGCGGGGCGCCTGGCGCTTCCTCGGCACGCACCTGATGAACGACGAAACGGTCGTCTTCGCTCTGGCGCAGAAGGACACCACCCGAGGTCGCGCCGCCTACTGGGCCTGCGGCCTGGGCATCCTGGTGTGCTGGCCGGTCGGCGCCACGATCGGAGGTCTCGTCGGCACCGTCATCGACGACACTGGCGCCTTCGGCCTCGACGCGATGTTCCCGGCGATCCTGCTGGCCCTGATCCTCCCGGCCCTGCGCAAGGACGGGGAGACGCGGCGTGCCGCCCTGGCCGGTGCGGCCATCGCGCTCGCCGCCACCCCCTTCCTGCCCGCCGGCCTTCCCGTGCTGCTCGCGCTGGCCGGACTGTCGCTCACCGTCGTACGAGAGAAGGCCCTGCGATGAATGCCCCTGTGACGCACAGCCCCTTCGCGCTGGCCGTCTCGATCCTCGTGCTCGCCGCGGGCACATACGGATTCCGGCTCGCGGGACCGCTGCTGCGTTCCCGTGTGACCCTTCCGCCGCGCATCGAGCGGCTGATGGAGATGTCGGCGGTCGTCATGCTGGCCTCCCTGGTCGCCACGACGGGGCTGACGGAGGGACATGGTGCGGCCGGAATCGCCCGCCCGGTCGGGGTCGCGGTGGCGGGGCTCCTCGCCTGGCGCAAGGCGCCGTTCCTGGTGGTGGTGCTGGGAGCCGCCGCGGTCACCGCGCTGCTGCGCTTCGCCGGGGTCGGGTGAGGGGGCGTTTCCGCGGTGAGCTCAGGCACAGAGCGCGAGCCAGATCGTCATCCTCTACGCGGACTCGAATCAGCAGCTTCTCCAGTCTGAGTGGTCGGTCGTCCGAGGGAATCTCACCCGGGCAACCCGACCACTCAGGATTTGGGCGACCGCACCGCCATGAGGAGACCGCTTGCCCAGGCCATACGGACGCAGTGGAAGTCCCGGCGAGCATCAAGTGCGCAGAGCAAACGCTCGACTGATGCCTCGTGACTGGGCGGCCAGCCCGGCTGCGGGAACAGGTCGTCGATCAAGTACGTGCCCCCGGGCGCAACGAGGTCAAGCGCCATCTCCAGGTGGGTGAATTTTCCCGGCCAAGTGTCCGCGAAGACCAGATCGAAGGGTTCCCCGTCATACTCCTGCAGCCAATCACCGCCATCACCGGCGACGAAGTCCACTCGCGGATCGGTTGCCAGCTGCTCACGGGCCATCTTCTGCACGCCCTCGTCCAGCTCGACCGTGACCAGGCAGGAGTTGCTGTCCATGCCGCTGAGGAGCCAGGCAGTCCCCTCGCCCACCCCCGTGCCAAGTTCGAGGATGCGGCCACCTGGACAAGCAGCTGCAAGAACGGCAAGCAGGCTCCCGGTACGCTCCTCGCAAGACATGATGAAACCCGCGTCGCGTGCAGCAGCGCGCAGAGCAGGCAACACGGCCGGTACTCGACTCGGTGTGTCGTCCATCCGAAGATCATGCGAGTCAACTCCCAGGCTCGCAAGACCTTTACGGTGCACCGAGAACTCGGCCGCATGCTCGGCCCGCTGCTCGGCGCCGCCCTCGACAACGCCCTGCGGTCCGGCGACGCGGCTCTGACGGGCCCGGTGGCGCGCGGCGACGCGGGCACCGTCGCGCCGGGGTGGATCAGTTGCCAGCGTTCGGCGCCGTCGGCTGGTTTCAGAACCAGAAGTTGTTCAGGATGACGTAATCGGGGTGCCGTCCGTCCAGGTGGGGGCCGGTCACCTCTGGTCGTCCGTCTGGCTCGCGAGGCGTTCCTGGAGTCGGGCGTGACGGAACTGGTAGACCGCACCGGCCTGGCGGAGTACGCCTCTTCGGTGTGCTTCCTGCAGGAACGTCATCAGCCGCCAGGGGAGGCGCCCGGTTGCGCAGAGCCAGAGCCGGGTGGTGAGGAGCCATCCCCAGGCGGAGAGGCCCACCGCGAGGGGGCTTGCCAGCAGCCAGGCCGCTGCCGTGAACCCCTGGCTGGAACTGGGATCGGATGAGGGCAGCAATGGCGTAAGTGCGAGACTGCCGACGATCCCGAACACCATGATGATCACGCCGCGGGTGACGGCGGTGGCCCGGTCCGTCAGCAGGCTGGCGACCGGGCTCGGCGCGCGGGTGACATCGACGGGCGAGTCCAGCAGGCGGTACAGGCAGGACGCCAGCCCGCCCACGATGCCGAGGACGAGTCCCGTGGCCAGCCCGAAGCTCGCCGCGCTGCCGAACAGTTCGCCGGGGGGCGGCGTGAATAGCCACTTCGAGGATGCCGGGGACAGCAGGCGGCTGAAGTCGCTGCCGGGCATCAGAGTCCCGGCGGGGATCCTCACCCACACTTGGTCGTCACCGCGCTTGGTATGGATCTCGATCCGCTCGAAGAACGGTGTGCACGACGCGTCGCCGGAGTAGCACCCCCCTCCGAACTCTTCAATGGTCTCTGCGTTCTTGTCGCCGCTGCCGTCTGTCAGCACAACTCCGTGAACCCGGTTGGGTGTGCGGAGGTACCTGTGGCCGTCCGCGAGTCGGCCGTAGCCCCAGCCGTCCGGGGCGGTGGCATACCTGGCGCCATCCGGTAGCCGACGCACGATGCTCCTCGCGGGGAAGTCGCCCTGGGCCGCGGAACGGACCCCGAGCACAGCCGCGTCGGCGATGCCGAAAGCGATGCCGAATACCAGGCCCGCCAGCAGACCGAAAACCAGCCTGCGGAGCAGGGACCGGCCGGATCCCCAGCCCGGACGCGCCCACCGTTGGCGCGTGCGCGAGTGCCCCGTGTGCGTCACTGCGCCGGAATTGCTGCGCACCGCTGCCGCCACGAGGAGACCGGCTACGGCGGCAGCGACGCCGGGCACCTTGAGGGAGGCCGAAAAGGCGTAAAAGGCGGGGAGAGCGAACGCCATGGCGGCTGCGAGCAGAACAGCCGTGCCACCCACCACCCGGCTCACAGCGGATCGGGGGCTTTGCATGGCACGCAAGGGGACCGTCGATGGCCGGGGTTGAAACTCGATGCCGATGGCCGCGAGCACCACAGCGCTGGCCATGCCACCCACCACCCCCCAGACAGCCCATCCAGCGGCCCCACGCCCACCCGGTGCCGGGTTGAAACCGGCCCACCCATCGAAGCTGATGCTCTGGGCAAATCCGAGCGCGATGCCGAGAAGCACCGTGCCCGCGATGCCGAGTATGGCCCGGCGCATCCGCGGACGGCGACCCATGCCTCTGCGGGCGACCAGAAGCTCGTAACCGACGCAGACCCCCAGCACGAACCCCGCAACCCAGCACGGGATCTCAGGGTTGACGGCTGAGGTCAGCCACAGCAGGCTCACCGCTATCGCTGGCGCGCCGACACACAGGATCGGCCCATACCGACGCAGCGGCGACGGCAGGGCGGAGGGCAGCTCCCACCACTCCAGGTCGCGGGTGTGCCGGTGTTCCAGGTGGTGGGCCAGGAAGCCGAGCCAGCGCCGGGCGTCCTCACCACTCCAGCGCGCCTGCCCGGCGCCGGCGTCGCCGGCGCGGTCCTGCGCGAAGGCCGCTGGCACGAACGCGTCGAGCAGATGCTGCTCCAGGTCGGCGGTGGAAGCGAAACGGGGACCGAGTAATTCCCGGGGATCGGCATCGGCGTCGTCGTACACACTGCGGGCCATCGCCACGATCAGCGGTATGGACAGCACCTTGCGAAGCCGCGACCCGGCGGGATCGTCCGGGTGCCGGCGCACGTGGGAGAGAGCCTCGTCCCAAAGCGTCGAACGGCGTCCACTGGCCCCCCGGACAGGGCGTGCGGTGCGCACCAGGTAGGCGGCTGCCTCCTCGAAGTCCAGGGGACGCAGCTCGACCACGGCGGCGGAGGTGAAGGCGTCCCCGGATTCCACGGCCCGCTCGTATGTCTGGGTACGGCACGTGAGCAGGAAGGGGCTGCCTGCGTCCAGTTCCGCGTTCAGCCGCCGGATGGCGTGGCCCTGCAGCAGCTCCGGCATTTCGTCGAGACCGTCCAGGACCGGAAGTATGCGTCCGGAGTCCAGGAGCTCGCGCGCCCGGGTGACGCCCCTCGCATCCCTGGCCGCCAGCGCCGGGTACTCGTCAGCCAGCCGCCCCGTCAGCCACACGTATAAGGGTTCGCGATCGGCCTGCCAGTTCGACGGGTAAAAGATCACCGGCACCGGCTCTCCGGGCTGACGGCGCGCCAGCGCGTCCAGCACGAAGCGCAAGGCCAGAACGCTCTTGCCACTACCCGGCCCGCCCAGCACGGCCAGGCGCCCCGACGGCACGCGCCCGTGAGCTTCAACGATGTGATCAAGCCGGCCCGGCAGGTCGAACGGCTCACCACCGATGTTCTCCCGATGGTCGGAGAGCCATGCCTCGGCGGCGCCCCACCGCACCTGCAGCGGTTCGGGGTCCTGAAGCCGTCGCAGCCGCCATTCCGACTGCCACTGCTCCCGCACCACCTCGGCCAGCTGCTCGGCGGCCCGGTCCAGGCGTTCGGCCGACGCGGGCTGCGTGCCGCTCTCTGGCGGACCGCTCTTGAGAAGGTTCACGGCCAGACCGGTCACCGACAGGACGAAGCCGAAGACGGTCGTCACCGTCGTGGTTGTGTGGTCCTGGTTCGCTATCGCCACCGCGAGCACCGCCCCGATCAGCGCGATCGCGCCCACCCAGACACCGAGCCGCCAGAATCGCATCACGATCTCTCCCCGTAGCCCGCAGCAGGAGGATACGCGCCCCCAGTAGAACCTGTATGACGAATGGTCAGCTGACGAGCCGAAACCAGTCCACACGCCGAGGCCCTTGCGGAAACCACACCCACCGCTCGTTCTGTAGCAGCCGCCGGCGATCCCGAAGCGGGCGGCGGCGAACAGGCCGTTTCGCAACCCCCGGGACAGGGCTTCGGCAAAGTCGCGTGGAGTCCGATTCGTGATCACGTGTGCTGCACGCTCGTTGCCGCAGGTCTGTGCGCGCCTGGCCGTCGG
>NZ_JBHYXC010000085.1:0-9062 GCF_042751495.1 Streptomyces sp. NPDC059373
CCCCCACCGCCTTGCGATCACAGGCGCCAGACCCCGCTCCTTCTCCCACGGAGATCCACAAGACAGGCCCTAAGCCCGGCCCGGCCTGGCCGGCGGCCGCCCGCACCGGGCCAGCACCTCATCCGCCAGCTCGCTCAGCGGCAACTCCCCGTCGAGGATGACCGTGTCGCCCGGCAGCGTGTCCAGCGCGGCGGTGCACGGCTCGATCTGCGCCTTGCACCACCGCCGTACCTTCGCCTCGCGCTCCGGGTCGCCGTCCGGGGTGACGTTCCGCCCGTCGATCCGCCGGGCCAGGACGTCCGGCGCGACCTTCAGGAAGAAGTGGTGCACGGTGATCCCCGCCCGCTCCAGAGCGCCGAAGATCTCCTCCACGTACCCGGGGCGGACCAGCGTCATGGGGACGAGGACGGGCCGCCGGTACTCCTCCACCAGCCGCACCGCCAGATCGGCGACCTGCTGCCGCCACAACGGCAGATCCTGGAAGTTGCCCGTCGGCACCTCGACGATCTCCCGGAGCAGATAGCCCACCATCTCCGGGTCGTAGACCAGCGCCTCCGGCATGCGCGGGCGCAGCTCCTCGACCAGCGAGGTCTTGCCGCTGCCGAACGCACCGTTCACCCAGATGATCACGCGTATCCCCTGTCCGTCGTCAGGAGCAGCAGCCTAGCCAGCTACCGGACGAGCGGACGCGGATCGAAGGTCGCCCGCACCCGGGTGATCCTGCCGTCCTCGACGTGGGCCCAGGTCGCGGTCGGGACCGGAGGGGCGACGGTGGTGTGGAGTTCGAACCAGGTGAGGACGTCGGGGCCGTCGGCGATCATCTTGTGGACGACGACGTCGGTGACGATCTCGGAGAGCCCCTCGATCCCCTTGACGCACGCGTCGGCGCCTTCGGCCTCGCCGAGAGGACCGCGGAAAGTCGCGGCGTCGGCCAGGACGGACCGAAGGCTGTCGAAGTCCTTGTCCCGCCACGAGGCGTAGTAGGTGGCGACGATCCGCTGGGCGTCCTGAGTCATGATCACAGTCCTTTGCTTCCGGCTCGTTCGGGGTCCGCTCACCACGATCCCCGAGGCCGATCCAGAAGTCCAAGATCTGGATCGGCTACCAGCCAGAAGCGATCCTTATGGCTTTGCCCCGCCCGTCGCATCCACCGCACCCACAGGCCGCGGAATGTCGACGCTCGTCAACGTCGCCGGCGAGGGCGTGAAAGCCCGCAGCCGGACCCGCTTGGTGGGCGAGGGGGGAAGACGGAAGTACCGATCCTTGGGCGGCAGAAGCACATAGCGGGAGGTGTGGTGCGCAGCGAGCGTGCCGGGACCGGTGCGCACCCGCCAGAACAGCGACGTGCCCTGGCCCGTGCTGACGACGAAGTGCGGGGTGAGCGCGGAGTCGGTGGGGTTGGTCGCCCACACCGTGAGGGCCGCCAGATTGCGGTGAGCGCGGTCCGTGGTGTGCTCGGCCGTGATGCGGAGCTTGAGCGGCGGCGAGGACCCGGCCGCCACCGCCACACAGGCCAGGGACGGGGCCACCAGAGCGGCCGCCAGAACCCCCTTGGCGGTTCGGCCGAAGCGCGGCAGGACAGGCAACCGCGGCCGCCATGCCTTGGCGAAAGCGGACGACGGCACCGTCGCGGCGGACGCCAGCCACAGCGGCGTCATCATCAGGTAGTAGCCGTCCTGGGAACGGGTCGCCACGAAGAAGGCGCACCACGGCAGAACCATCGCAGCAGGACCGAGACGGCGGATGAACAGCACGAACAGACCGAGGAGACCGAGCAGCAGCAGCACACTCGCGTACGAGTAGAAGGAGAGCCGGCTGCTGCCGTCGGTGAAGTAGAGAGACAGATCGACCGCACCCTGACCGTGGATGATCGCACCCTGAGTGATCGGGAGAGTGACCCCCGACAGCCAGCCACTGGGATCCTGGACGATGAAGTACGCGTTGATCGCCAGCCACACCGCCGCCGTCACCCCGGTGAAACGGGCGACCACCACAAGGGCACCGCGCGATCCCAACTCGCCGCGCCGGACGACATAGATGCCCGCCAGCAGGAACGGCGTCACAAACCACGGAAGCTGCTGCGCCGCGCACGCCGCGCCCAGACACACCGCGCGCAGCACCCCCGGCCGGCCGAGCCGCCCACCGGCCCCGATACCCGGCCACCGCACCGCCACCGGGATCAGCAACACCAGGGCGATGATCGCCGGGTACCCCATCCGGGCATAACCCGGGAGCATCCCGAAGCCCAGGCACGCCATGGTGGCCGCGGAACGCCACGGCGCAGGGACCATCACCCACAGCGCCACGGTCCCGGCGATCAGAGCACCCGTGGAGACCATGGTCACCGCGACCGCGCTGTGGATCACCGCGTACACCGGCACCGAGAGCAGCGCAGTCAGCGGCGGATAGCCGTACGTGTCATCGATGCCACCGAACATCGTGGGAGTGACCGCGACATGCGGATCGAGGAAGAGGAACGGCCACGGCTGCCCGTAGACCAGGTTCCCGTGAAGGATCTCGTGGGTCGCCTGAGCGGTCAGCACAGCCTCGTCGGACCCCCCGTGCGAGACGGCGAGGCCGCACACGGTCAGGGCTATCGCCGTCAGCAGCACCACCAGATCGACACGGGCCAGGGCCGCCCGGCTGCGTACCGACAGCGCGAGGATGCCGGTGATCAGGATCGAGGCGTAACAAAGAGAAACCACCCCGGCTACGACCGGATGGGTGGCCATCGCGTGTATCCACAGGGACCGCGTACCGATGAACAGGCTGATGGCCGCCAGCACCGTCAACCCCCGGTGCCACTGCGGTGGCGCACCCTCCGAAGCAGCGGGAGGAGGCGCGGCGGCCGTCGCAGCCAGAATTCGCGGCAAAGCCGCCTCGGCCGTCTCGTTCATGCGGACTGGTCCTCTCGGGCAACCTCATCGCCAACAACTACATCTGTGTAGATGCAGGTCCGGGAGTCCCCGTTCCGTCATACCAAGGAGAAGGTCAATCCGCATGAGCAACGATTCCGCGGCCCCAGGCCGCGCCCTGGTCATCATCCCGACCTACAACGAGGCAGCCAACATCGCCACCATCGTCGGCCGGGTCCGGGCCGCGGTCCCCGACGCCGACCTACTGGTCGCCGACGACAACAGCCCCGACGGCACCGGCCACATCGCCGACGAACTCTCCGCCACCGACAAGGCCGTCCACGTCCTCCACCGCCCCGGCAAGCAAGGCCTCGGCGCCGCCTACCTCGCAGGCTTCCGCTGGGGCCTCGAACGCGACTACGACGTCCTCGTCGAAATGGACGCCGACGGCTCCCACCGCCCCGAAGAACTCCCCCGCCTGCTCACCGCCCTCCACCACGCCGACCTCGTCCTCGGCTCCCGCTGGATCACCGGCGGCCGCGTCGTCAACTGGCCCAAGTCCCGCGAACTCCTCTCCCGCGGCGGCAGCGCCTACTCCCGCCTCATGCTGCGCCTCCCCGTACGCGACGTCACCGGCGGCTACCGCGCCTTCCGCGCCCGCACCCTTCAGGGCATCGGCCTCGACGAAGTCCAGTCACAGGGCTACTGCTTCCAGGTCGACCTGCTGCGCCGCGCCGTCCAGCACGGCTTCAGGGTCACCGAAGTGCCCATCACCTTCGTCGAGCGTGAGCACGGCGTCAGCAAGATGAGCCGCGCCATCGTCATCGAAGCCCTCTGGCGGGTCACCACCTGGGGCCTCAAGCCGCAGCCCCGGCACCGGCCCCAGCCGGCAACCCCGGCCCCGGCGCCCGCGCGACAGGACTGAGTGACAGCCCAGTCCCAGGTTTCTTTGACAAACTCCGGCTACGGCAGCTCCACGCCGGGAGAACTGCTGCGCGATCACAGGGGGCAACCGAACCAGGGAGAACGGCAGCCATGACATCCGCACGCCGCGCCCACGGGGAACTGGAGTCCGAGATCCTCGCCGCCCTCTGGGCCGTCGCCACCCCCCTCACCCCCCGCCAGGTCCAGCACCACATCGCCGGCACCCCCGCCTACTCCACCGTCGTCACCACCCTCTCCCGCCTCCACGACAAAGGCACCCTTACCCGCATCCGCACCGGCCGCGCCTACGCCTACACCCCCGTCGCCGACGAAGCCGGCCTCGCCGCCCGCCGCATGCGCCAAGTCCTCGACGCCGAGTCCGACCGCCGCACCGTCCTCGCCCGTTTCGTCTCCGGCCTCGCGCCCGAGGACGAGCGCGAGCTGGTCCGGCTGCTCGGGGACACGGACGGCGTCTGAGGGCGGGAGGGTATCGGTTTGCTGAGCAGGGGGTATGGCACGGTAGGGTGTCCTCTCGTGTTCGGGGGCGTGTAGCTCAGCGGTAGAGCATCGCTCTTACAAAGCGAGGGTCGGCGGTTCGAGACCGTCCACGCCCACCCTGACCAGTGCAAATGCCCTTGGCGATCAAAGCCGGGGGCATTTTGTTTTGCCCCTGCGTGGGAGGTTCGCACAGCTGAGGCCGGTCCGGTGACGCGCAGGCGTCACCCCTTGGTGAGCTCCGTGTCGAGGACCGTGTGGAGTCCCTGGGGGGTGGCCTGGTCGAGGCGGAGGGAGGCGGTGCGGGCCTGGAGGGTGAGGGTCATGAGCTGGTTGCCGAAATAGGGGCCGGTGAGTTTGCGCCAGGTGACGGGGGTGGGGGAGAGGCGGCCGTGGCGGGCGAGGGTGCGGCCGAGGAGGCGGCCGGCGGGGCTCCAGCCGAGGCGGAAGGCGAGGCGCATGTAGGCGGGGACGCGGTTGTGGATGGGGGAGCAGGTGAGCTGGAGGAGGCGGGAGGTCAGGTCGCCGGTCGGGGAGTGGGCTTCGGCGGTGTAGGCGTGGTGGACGTCGCCGGAGAGGACGCAGATGGTGGCGGGGGCGTCCGGTGAGGTGGCGATGTCGGTGAAGAGGTGGGCGAGGGCGTCGAAGGAGTGGCGGAAGGCCGACCAGTGTTCGAGGTCGGCGGCCTGGCGGAGGCGTTCGCCGCGGGCGATCCAGCTCAGGCCGCGTTCGCCGCGGGTGAGGGCGGAGGACCATTCCTCGGCGTGGTGGACGGCGTGGGGGAGGAGCCAGGGGAGGGAGGTGCCGATGAGGAGGTGGTCGAAGCTGCCGTCGGGTTGGGTCTGTTGGCGGAGCCAGTCGTGTTCGGCGGGGTCGAGCATGGCGCGCTGGTCCTCGTCGAGGACGCGGGCGGCGCGGGAGTCGACCATGAGGAGCCGTACGCGGCCGAGGTCGCGGCGGTAGCTCCAGCGCACGGAGGCGGGGTCGGTGTCGGCGCGGGCGGCGAAGGCGCGGAGGGCTTCGGTGCCGTCGGCGGTGGCGCGTATGGCGGCGTACAGGGGGTCGGTGGCGAGTTCGGCGGGGCTGAGGTTGCCGAGGTGCTGGTGGACCCAGTAGGAGGTGAGGCCGCTGAGTATGCGCTCGGACCACCAGGCGGTTTCGCGGATGTCCTGGCGCCAGGCGTGGGAGGTGTTCCAGTCGTCGATGACGTCGTGGTCGTCGAAGATCATGAGGCTGGGGACGGTGGAGAGCAGCCAGCGGATCTCGGGGTCGAGCCAGGACTCGTAGTAGAGGTGGGTGTATTCCTCGTAGTCGGCGACCTGGTCCCAGGGTGGTTCGCTGAGGTCGCGGCGTTGGGCGAGCCAGGCGCGGGTGGGGGCGGAGGTCTCGTCGGCGTAGACCTGGTCGCCGAGCAGGAGGAGGACGTCGGGGCGTGTGGTGGTGCCGTCGGCTATCTGTTTGGCGAGGGTGTCCAGGGCGTCGGGGCCGATGGGGTCGTGGCCGTCGGAGGGTGGTGCGGCCCAGCGGCAGGAGCCGAAGGCGACGCGGAGGGCGGTGTCCTGGTCGGCCGGGGTGTGGATGGTGCTGGGCGGGAAGGCCGAGTCGGGCGGCGGCCAGACCTGTTCTGCGTCCAGGAGTACGCGGTAGGGGGTGCTGGTGCCGGGGCGCAGTCCGGTGACGGTGACGAGGGCGTAGTGGTGGCCGGCGATCTGCCAGGTGCGGGCGGTGCCGGTCGCGCCGTCCTCGCAGCGGACCTCGACCTCGCGGGGGCGGTCGGCCTCGATCCATACGGTGGCGCTGTGCCGGTCGGCGTATCTGAGCAGCGGGCCCAGTCGCAGCTCTGCTGCCATGAGGTGTGCCTCCCCTCCCTCGCGTCGCGGTCGCAAGACTACGGACGACGGAGGGGAGGCGTGGGTTCCCGTGAGGAGTTCGAAACGGGAGTTCGCGTCGGGAACCCACCGGCGCCGGGTTCAGCGCCGGATTCACTGCCGGCAGTGGCGGGTTCAGCAGCCGCTGAGTACGGAGCTGAGCTTGGTCTTCTCGGCGGAGTCGACGGAGAGCTTGTAGTAGTACTTCACCTGGACCCAGGCACGGACGTAGGTGCAGGCGTAGCCGCTGACGGGCGGCATCCACTCGGCGGGGTCCTGGTCGCCCTTGGACTGGTTGACGTTGTCCGTGACGGCGATGAGCTGAGGCCGGGTCAGGTCGTTGGCGAAGGCCTGGCGCTGTGCGGTGGTCCACGCGGAGGCGCCGGAGTCCCAGGCCTCGGCGAGCGGGACGAGGTGGTCGATGTCGAGGTCGCTGGCGGCGGTCCAGGTGGCGCCGTCGTAGACGGAGTACCAGCTGCCGCTGGTCGAGGCGCAGGCGGAGTCGGTGACGACGTTCGTGCCGTCGCGCTTGAGGACCGTCTCGCGGGTGTTGCAGGTGCCGCTGATGGTGATCCAGTGCGGGAAGAGGCTGCGGTCGTAGCCCGTGCGGTTCTCGGTGGCGACGGTGAGCGACGCGAGGTAGGTGCGGGCGGTGGCGGCGCTGACCGGGGTGGGGAGCGCGGCCTGGGCCTGGGTGGCCGGGCCGAACAGGCCGACGAGGGCGATGAGTCCGGTGAAGGCGGCTATGAGGCTGAGTCGTCGACGCGCGTAGATACCGCGCCGAACGAGGGCAGTGCCCATTCGGGACATGCGAACTCCCTTTGTGTGGGGGTAATTTGGCGGTAAAGCCGAGGTAAATCCTGTCGCCGCCACGTTTCCTCGGGGCGAGCGGCAGGTAACAGATTGGCGACATGGACACGTCATGTCGAGAGGTCGCGCACAACTAAATCCGGCCGATCCGGGGCCTTTCCTGCCACGCCGCCTAGGGCCTGCCCTGTGGATCTCCGTGGGAGAAGAGCGGGGTCTGGCGCCTGTGATCACAAGGCGGAGGAGGGAAGCGACGCGGTGGGGGCACCTCCCAGCCGCCAGGCTGGGGGACGTCGTTGACTGACGACAACGCAGCGAGCGTGCGTGCCAGGGCACGCGACGCCGCGGAGGTCCACAAGGCAGGCCCTAGGGTGGCCGGGTGCCCCTGCTCGCCCTTGCTGCCGCTGCCCCCGTTGCCCAGGCCGGTCCGGTCCCCGCCCGCGCCGACCTCGCCTCCTCCACCCTTCTGCCGGTCGACCGCACGCTCGGCGTCGTCCTCGCCGTACTGCTCATCGCGGCCGTGGCCGTCGCCTCGTACGCCCGGCTCTCCGACGGCAAGGAGAACTACGCCCGCGCCATCGCGCTGGCCGGGGTGCGCGCCACCATCCAGCTCACGGCCGTCTCGCTCGCGATCGGCTGGGTCATCCGCTACCAGGCGGCGCTGCTGGCCTTCGTTGTCCTGATGTATACGGTCGCCACCCGCATCGCCGGCCGCCGCATCACCCCGGGCCCCTCCTGGACGTGGGCGGCGGTGCCCATCGGCGCGGGCGCGATGCCCGTCGTCGTCCTCCTCGTCCTCACCGGGCTCGTCCCCATCAACGGCACCGCCCTCATTCCGGTCGCCGGCATCCTCATCGGCGGCGCCCTGACCGCCACCGTCCTCGGCGGGCGGCGCGCGCTGGAGGAACTGCACACCCGGCACGGCGAGGTCGAGGCCGCGCTCGCCCTCGGCTTCAGCGAACGCGATGCGCGCATGGAGATCGCCCGCCCCGCCGCGTCCACCGCCCTCGTTCCGGGCCTGGACCAGACGCGCACTGTGGGTCTGGTCACCCTCCCCGGCGCCATGGTGGGCATGCTGCTCGGCGGGGCATCCCCCTTGCTGGCGGGGGCGGTTCAGCTCTTCGTACTGGTCGCGCTGCTCGCCGTACAGGCGGTGTCGCTGGCCGTCGTCCTGGAGCTGGTGGCGCTGGGCCGGCTGACGCGTCGCGTAGACTGAGATCAGCAGAAGGGGAGTAGCTCTTCGCCGGAACGTCGACATACTGGTTGGCCTTGGTCAGCCCGGCGCCCGGAGGCGGATGTCCTGCATCCGCCAGCGAGACCTTCGGCCGCAGTGTTCAACGCTGCTGTGCCGAAGCGACCCCTTGTACGAGATGCACGAGGTTCTCCGGTGCGGCCGCCCGACCGATGAGGAACCCAAGTCCGTGTTCAGCCTCACCGTTGCCGCCATCGTCTTCGGCGTCGTCTTCCTCGCCGAGCTGCCCGACAAGACCGCGCTCGCCAGTCTCGTCCTCGGCACCCGCTATCGCGCCTCGTACGTCTTCTGCGGTGTCGCCGCCGCCTTTGTCCTCCACGTAGCCCTGGCCATCGCGGCCGGCAGCGTCCTCACCCTGCTTCCGCACCGCCTGGTCGAGATCGTGGTGGGGCTGCTCTTCCTCGCGGGGGCGGCCGTACTGCTGCTGAAGAAGGACGACGGCGAGGAGGACATCCGTGAACCCGCCGACCGCAGCTTCTGGAAGGTGGCGGGCAGCGGCTTCATGCTCATCCTGGTCGCGGAGTTCGGCGACCTCACGCAGATCATGACCGCGAATCTCGCCGCGCGCTACGACGACCCGCTGGCGGTCGGGCTCGGCGCCGTCCTCGCGCTGTGGGCGGTCGCGGCGCTAGGCGTCTTCGGCGGGCGGCTGCTGATGAGGTGGGTGCCGCTGGGGCTGATCACGAAGATCGCGGCGGCGGTGATGATCGTGATGGCGGGCTTCAGCCTCTACGAGGCGTTCGCCGGCTAGTGCCGCGCCCGGCAACGTTCGCCCGCAAGCGAGGTGTCCTGGTGCGGTCAGCTGCAAGGCGCCGGATCGCGCTCGTACTGGGCCGTACTTGCGTGATTCGGCAACGCCGC
>NZ_JBHYXC010000086.1:0-8896 GCF_042751495.1 Streptomyces sp. NPDC059373
CCCCTCGTCGGCCCGCCGGGCGCTGGCCGGCAACTCGATCGCCCCCCCGGACCTCAACAACTAATACCCGGCGCCGGCGGGGTGGCCGCCCCCCCCCGCCCCCCCCCACAACCGGGGCGAACGTTTCTGCAGATCCGAGGGCGTCAGCCCTCTTCGTGCTGGACGGCGCGGCGCGCATCCGCGTCCAGGACACCCCAGCTGATGAGCTGGTCGGTGAGGACCGAGGGGGACTGGTCGTAGATGACGGCGAGGGTGCGGAGGTCGTCCTGGCGGATCGAGAGCACCTTGCCGTTGTAGTCACCGCGCTGGCTCTGGATGGTGGCGGCGTAGCGCTGGAGCGGGCCGGCCTTGTCGGACGGCACCTGGGAAAGCCGCTCGAGGTCGAGCACGAGCTTCGGCGGCGGCTCGGCAGCGCCACCGGGCGCGGACCCGGGCAGCAGCTCCTGCACCGGCACGCCGTAGAAATCGGCGAGCTCGGCAAGGCGCTGTACGGTCACCGCACGGTCGCCGCGCTCGTACGAGCCGACGACCACGGCCTTCCAGCGGCCCTGGGACTTCTCCTCGACGCCGTGGAGGGACAGTCCCTGCTGCGTGCGGATGGCACGGAGCTTGGCTCCGAGCTGTTTGGCGTAATCGCTGGACATAAGGCTCCCCGGACGAAAACTCAGTAACTCACTGTGAGGTTACGCAGCGTAATTGGAATCCGTCAAGCCGAATGGGCCACACCGGTACCACTTCGGCGTTCGATATGACGGGTTTACGGCGTTTCGCGTACCCTGTGGATCGACACTGCGAGACCATGCCCGGCCACCTGCTACCGTGGCATCGTAATTCTGGCGTCCTTTAAGGCCCGTCCCGTGAGGCGGGGAAGGAGGTCCATTTCTGATGGCCGAAAACAGCGAAAACAGCTCAGCCCCGGCTCGCCCCGTCCTGGAGGCACCGGACATCGAGCGGGTTCTGACCCGCATCGCCCACGAGATCGTCGAACGCGCCAAGGGCGCCGACGACGTGGTGCTCCTCGGTATCCCGACGCGCGGCGTCTTCCTCGCCCGCCGGCTCGCCGACAAGCTCGCCGAGATCACCGGCCGCAAGGTGCCGGTCGGCTCCCTCGACATCACCATGTACCGCGACGACCTGCGGCTCGGCCCGGCGCGCGCCCTCGCCCGCACCGACATCCCGGGCGACGGGGTGGACGGCCGGCTGGTCGTCCTCGTCGACGACGTGCTCTTCTCGGGCCGTACGATCCGGGCCGCCCTGGACGCTCTCAACGACATCGGGCGCCCGCGCGCCGTACAGCTGGCGGTCCTGGTCGACCGCGGCCACCGCGAGCTGCCCATCCGCGCCGACTACGTCGGCAAGAACATCCCCACCTCGCTGCGCGAGACCGTGAAGGTCCAGCTGACCGAGGAGGACGGCCGCGACACCGTCCTGCTGGGCACCCGCGACCAGTAGCGCCGTCGCGGGAGTCCGGGGACAGTTCCCGGCTTCCCGCGTGCCCTCCGCTTCCCGTACATCCCTTTCCACGGAGCGAACCCGATGAAGCGCCACCTCATCTCGGCCGCGGACCTCACCCGCGACGACGCCATCCTGGTCCTCGACACCGCCGAGGAAATGGCCCGTGTCGCCGACCGGCCCATCAAGAAACTGCCGACGCTGCGCGGCCGCACGGTCGTCAACCTCTTCTTCGAGGACTCGACCCGCACCCGCATCTCCTTCGAGGCGGCCGCCAAGCGGCTGTCCGCCGACGTCATCAACTTCTCCGCCAAGGGCTCATCGGTCTCCAAGGGCGAGTCCCTGAAGGACACCGCCCTGACGCTGGAGGCGATGGGCGCAGACGCCGTCGTCATCCGCCACCACACCTCCGGCGCCCCGCACCGGCTGGCCAACTCCGGCTGGATCAACGGCTCGGTCGTCAACGCGGGCGACGGCACCCACGAACACCCCACCCAGGCACTGCTGGACGCCTTCACCATGCGCCGCCACCTGTCCGGCACCGGCCGCGACCTGGCCGGCCGCCGGATCACGGTGGTCGGCGACATCCTGCACAGCCGGGTCGCCCGCTCCAACGTGCTGCTGCTCAACACGCTGGGCGCCGAGGTGACCCTGGTGGCCCCGCCCACACTGCTGCCGATCGGCGTCGAGAACTGGCAGTGCGAGATCTCGTACGACCTGGACGCGGTGCTGGCCAAGTCCGACGCCGTGATGATGCTCCGCGTCCAGCGCGAGCGCATGAACGCCGCCTTCTTCCCCACCGAGCGCGAGTACGCCCGCCGCTACGGCCTCGACGGCACTCGCATGGCCTGCCTGCCGGAACACGCCATCGTGATGCACCCCGGCCCGATGAACCGGGGCATGGAGATCACCGCCGAGGTCGCCGACTCGCCGCGCTGCACCGCCGTCGAACAGGTCAAGAACGGTGTCAGCATCCGTATGGCCGTCCTGTACCTGCTGCTCGGCGGCGCCGCCCCTGCCGTCACCGGCCCTGCTGTCACGCACGCCCGCACCGAGGAGAACCAGTAAGCATGAGCAAGACCCTTATTCGCGGCGCGAGGATCCTCGGCGGCGAGCCTCAGGACGTACTGATCGACGGCGGGACGATCGCCGCCGTCGGCACTAGCCTCGAAGCCGGTGACGCCACCGTGATCGAGGCGGACGGCAAGATCCTGCTCCCCGGCCTGGTCGACCTCCACACCCACCTGCGCGAGCCCGGCCGCGAGGACTCCGAGACCGTCCTCACCGGCACCCGCGCCGCCGCCGTCGGCGGCTACACGGCCGTGCACGCCATGGCCAACACCTTCCCCGTCGCCGACACCGCCGGCGTCGTGGAGCAGGTCTGGCGGCTCGGCAAGGAGCACGGCTACTGCGACGTGCAGCCGGTCGGCGCGGTCACGGTCGGCCTGGAGGGCAAGCAGCTCGCCGAGCTGGGCGCCATGGCCGACTCGGTGGCGGGCGTGCGGGTCTTCTCGGACGACGGCAAGTGCGTGGACGACGCCGTGATCATGCGCCGGGCGCTGGAGTACGTGAAGGCCTTCGACGGCGTCGTCGCCCAGCACGCCCAGGAGCCCCGGCTGACCGAGGGCGCCCAGATGAACGAGGGCACCGTCTCCGGGGAGCTGGGCCTCACCGGCTGGCCGGCCGTCGCCGAGGAGTCGATCATCGCCCGCGATGTGCTGCTGGCCGCCCACGTCGGCTCCCGGGTGCACATCTGCCACCTGTCCACCGCCGGCTCGGTCGAGATCGTACGGTGGGCCAAGTCCAAGGGCTGGGACGTGACCGCCGAGGTCACCCCGCACCACCTGCTCCTCACCGACGAGCTGGTCCGCTCGTACAACCCCGTCTACAAGGTCAACCCGCCGCTGCGCACCGAGGCCGACGTCATGGCGCTGCGCGAGGCCCTGGCCGACGGCACCATCGACTGCGTCGCCACCGACCACGCCCCCCACCCGCACGAGGACAAGGACTGCGAGTGGGCGGCGGCGGCCATGGGCATGGTGGGCCTGGAGACCGCGCTGGCCGTCGTCCAGCACACGATGGTCGAGACCGGGCTGCTGGACTGGGCCGGCGTCGCCGACCGGATGTCCTTCCGCCCGGCCGTCATCGGCCGCCTCGCGGGCCACGGACGGCCCGTCTCGGCTGGTGAGCCCGCCAACCTCACGCTGGTCGATCCGGCATACCGTGGTGTGGTGAATCCCGCGGGCTTCGCCTCCCGCAGCCGCAACACCCCGTACGAGGGCATCGAGCTGCCGGGCCAGGTGATCGCCACCTTCCTGCGGGGCAAGGCGACGGTCATGGACGGGAAGCTCACGTGACACCTCTGGTACTCATCGCCGACCCGAAGCAGTCCGCGCAGGTCACCGACTGGGCCGACCGCGCCGGCTGGGTGGTCGGACTGCTGCTCTTCGTCGCGCTCGTCTACTGGCTGATGCGCGAGGGCTGGAAGTGGCGCGGCACCCTGCAGAGCGACCTGCCCGAGCTGCCCACGGCGCCCGTGGAGCCGGGCGAGCCGAAGCTCACCATGTCCGGCCGCTACCACGGCTCGACCACCGCCGGGCACTGGCTCGACCGGATCGTCGCCCACGGCCTGGGCACCCGCAGCCGCGCCGAGCTGACGCTCACGGACGCGGGACTGACCGTCGTACGCCCCGGGGCCACCGACTTCTTCGTACCGGCCGCGCAGCTGCGCGAGGCCCGGCTCGACAAGGGCATCGCCGGCAAGGTCCTCACCGAGGGCGGCCTGCTGGTGGTCACCTGGGCGCACGGGGACAAGCTGATCGACTCCGGCTTCCGCTCCGACCAGGCAGCCGAGCACGGCGCGTGGGTCGAGGCCCTCAACACGATTTCGCACGACCAGGAAGGCGCACGATGACCACCTCCACCCAGCGGGCCCGCAGGGTCTCCGCCGTACTCGTCCTGGAGGACGGCCGCAGCTTCCGCGGCCGCGCCTACGGGGCCGTGGGGGAGACCTTCGGCGAGGCCGTGTTCTCCACCGGCATGAGCGGCTACCAGGAGACCCTGACCGACCCCTCCTACCACCGCCAGGTGGTCGTCATGACCGCCCCGCACATCGGCAACACCGGCGTCAACGACGAGGACCCCGAGTCCTCCCGCATCTGGGTCGCCGGCTACGTCGTCCGCGACCCCGCCCGCGTCCCGTCCAACTGGCGCTCCGTCCGCACCCTGGACGAGGAGCTGGTCAACCAGGGGATCGTCGGCATCAGCGGCATCGACACCCGCGCCCTCACCCGCCACCTGCGCGAGCGCGGCGCCATGCGCGTCGGCATCTTCTCCGGCGAGGCGATCGCCGACGAGGCGACGCTGCTCGCCAAGGTGCAGGCCAGCCCCCAGATGAAGGGCGCCAACCTCTCCGCCGAGGTCGCCACCACCGAGACGTACGTCGTCCCGGCGATCGGCGAGAAGAAGTTCACCGTCGCCGCCATCGACCTCGGCATCAAGGGCATGACCCCGCACCGGATGGCCGAACGCGGCATCGAGGTCCACGTCCTGCCCGCCACGGCCACCCTCGACGACGTCTACGCGGTCCAGCCCGACGGCGTGTTCCTCTCCAACGGCCCCGGCGACCCGGCCACCGCCGACCTCGGCGTCATCCAGGGCGTCCTGGAGCGCCGCACCCCGCTGTTCGGGATCTGCTTCGGCAACCAACTGCTCGGCCGGGCTGTCGGCTTCGGCACGTACAAGCTGAAGTACGGCCACCGCGGCATCAACCAGCCCGTGCAGGACCGCACCACCGGCAAGGTCGAGGTCACCGCGCACAACCACGGCTTCGCCGTCGACGCGCCGCTCGACGCCGTCACCGACACGCCCTACGGCCGGGTCGAGGTCTCCCACGTCTGCCTGAACGACAACGTGGTCGAGGGCCTGCGGCTGCTCGACACCCCCGCCTTCAGCGTCCAGTACCACCCCGAAGCCGCAGCCGGCCCGCACGACGCGGCCTACCTGTTCGACCGTTTCGTCGAGCTCATGCGAGACGAACAGAACAAGCACAGCACCCAGCTCATGGAGGGCCAGCGTGCCTAAGCGCACCGATATCCAGTCCGTCCTGGTCATCGGCTCCGGCCCGATCGTCATCGGCCAGGCCGCCGAGTTCGACTACTCCGGCACCCAGGCCTGCCGCGTCCTCAGGTCCGAGGGCCTGCGGGTCATCCTGGTCAACTCCAACCCGGCCACGATCATGACCGACCCGGAGATCGCCGACGCCACGTACGTCGAGCCGATCACCCCGGAATACGTCGAGAAGATCATCGCCAAGGAGCGCCCCGACGCCCTCCTCCCCACCCTGGGCGGCCAGACGGCCCTGAACACCGCGATCTCGATGCACGAGAACGGCGTCCTGGAGAAGTACGGCGTCGAGCTGATCGGCGCGAACGTCGAGGCCATCAACAAGGGCGAGGACCGCGAGCTCTTCAAGGGCGTCGTCGAGGCCGTCAAGGCCAAGATCGGTTACGGCGAGTCCGCCCGCTCGGTCATCTGCCACTCCATGGACGACATCCTCGCCGGTGTCGACACCCTCGGCGGCTACCCGGTCGTCGTCCGCCCCTCCTTCACCATGGGCGGCGCCGGCTCCGGCTTCGCCCACGACGAGGAGGAGCTGCGCCGCATCGCCGGCCAGGGCCTGACCCTCTCGCCGACCACCGAGGTGCTCCTGGAGGAGTCCATCCTCGGCTGGAAGGAGTACGAGCTGGAGCTGATGCGCGACAAGCACGACAACGTCGTGGTCGTCTGCTCCATCGAGAACTTCGACCCCATGGGCGTCCACACCGGCGACTCCATCACCGTCGCCCCGGCGATGACCCTCACCGACCGCGAGTACCAGATCCTGCGGGACATCGGCATCGCCGTGATCCGCGAGGTCGGCGTCGACACCGGCGGCTGCAACATCCAGTTCGCGGTCAATCCCGAGGACGGCCGGGTCATCGTCATCGAGATGAACCCCCGGGTCTCCCGCTCCTCCGCGCTGGCCTCCAAGGCCACCGGCTTCCCGATCGCCAAGATCGCCGCCCGGCTCGCCGTCGGCTACACCCTCGACGAGATCCCCAACGACATCACCGAGAAGACCCCGGCCTCCTTCGAGCCGACGCTCGACTACGTCGTCGTCAAGGTGCCGCGCTTCGCCTTCGAGAAGTTCCCGGCCGCCGACGCCACCCTCACCACCACCATGAAGTCGGTCGGCGAGGCCATGGCGATCGGCCGCAACTTCTCCGAGGCGCTGCAGAAGGCGCTGCGCTCGCTGGAGAAGAAGGGCTCGCAGTTCTCCTTCACCGGCGAACCCGGCGACAAGGCCGAGCTGCTGGCCACCTCCGGGATCCCCACCGACGGCCGGATCAACACGGTCATGGAGGCGATCCGCGCCGGGGCCACCCCGGACGAGGTCTTCGACGCCACCAAGATCGACCCCTGGTTCGTCGACCAGCTCTTCCTCATCAAGGAGACCGCGGACGAGCTCGCCGCCGCCGACCGCCTCGCCCCCGAGCTGCTGGCCGACGCCAAGCGCCACGGCTTCTCCGACGCCCAGATCGCCGGCATCCGCGGACTGCGCGAGGACGTCGTCCGCGAGGTCCGGCACGCCCTCGGCGTCCGCCCGGTCTACAAGACGGTCGACACCTGCGCCGCCGAATTCGCCGCCAACACCCCATACTTCTACTCCTCGTACGACGAGGAGAGCGAGGTCGCGCCGCGCGAGAAGCCCGCCGTGATCATCCTCGGCTCTGGCCCCAACCGCATCGGCCAGGGCATCGAGTTCGACTACTCCTGCGTCCACGCCTCCTTCGCGCTGAGCGACGCGGGCTACGAGACGGTGATGGTCAACTGCAACCCCGAGACCGTCTCCACCGACTACGACACCTCCGACCGGCTCTACTTCGAGCCGCTCACCCTGGAGGACGTCCTGGAGATCGTCCACGCCGAGACCCTGGCCGGCCCCGTCGCGGGCGTCATCGTCCAGCTCGGCGGCCAGACCCCGCTGGGCCTGGCCCAGGCGCTCAAGGACAACGGTGTGCCCGTCGTCGGCACCTCGCCCGAGGCCATCCACCTCGCCGAGGACCGCGGCGCCTTCGGCCGGGTGCTCAGCGAGGCGGGCCTGCCGGCCCCCAAGCACGGCACCGCGACCACCTTCGACCAGGCGAAGGCGATCGCCGACGAGATCGGCTACCCGGTCCTCGTACGGCCCTCCTACGTGCTCGGCGGACGTGGCATGGAGATCGTCTACGAGGAGGCCCGGCTCGCCACGTACATCGCCGAGTCCACCGAGATCGGCCCCGACCGCCCGGTCCTGGTCGACCGCTTCCTCGACGACGCCATCGAGATCGACGTCGACGCGCTCTACGACGGCCACGAGCTCTACCTCGGCGGCGTCATGGAGCACATCGAGGAAGCCGGCATCCACTCCGGCGACTCCGCCTGCGCCCTGCCCCCGATCACGCTCGGCGGCCACGACATCAAGCGCCTGCGGGCCTCGACGGAGGCCATCGCGAAGGGCGTCGGCGTCCAGGGCCTGATCAACATCCAGTTCGCCCTCGCCGGCGACATCCTGTACGTCCTCGAAGCCAACCCGCGCGCCTCGCGCACGGTCCCCTTCACCTCCAAGGCCACCGCCGTGCCGCTCGCCAAGGCCGCCGCCCGCATCTCGCTGGGCGCGACCATCGCCGAGCTGCGCGCCGAAGGCCTGCTCCCGACGACCGGCGACGGCGGCACGCTGCCGCTCGACGCGCCGATCTCGGTGAAGGAGGCCGTCCTGCCCTGGTCCCGCTTCCGGGATGTGCAGGGCCGCGGCGTCGACACCATCCTCGGCCCGGAGATGCGGTCCACCGGCGAGGTCATGGGCATCGACTCGGTCTTCGGCACGGCGTACGCCAAGTCCCAGTCGGCGGCCTACGGGGCGCTGCCCACCAAGGGCCGGGCCTTCGTCTCGGTCGCCAACCGCGACAAGCGCGCCCTGATCTTCCCCGCCCGGGCCCTGGTCGAGCACGGCTTCGAGCTCCTCGCCACCTCCGGCACGGCCGAGGTGCTGCGGCGCAACGGCATCCACGCCACGGTCGTCCGCAAGCTCAGCGAGGGCACCGGTCCGCAGGGCGAGCCCACCGTCGTCCAACTCGTCCACAACGGCGACGTCGACCTCATCGTCAACACGCCCTTCGGCACGGGCGGCCGCCTCGACGGCTACGAGATCCGCACGGCCGCCGTCGCCCGCGGCGTCCCCTGCCTCACCACGGTCCAGGCCCTCGCCGCCGCCGTCCAGGGCATCGACGCGCTCAACCGCGGTGACGTGGGCGTACGGTCCTTGCAGGAGCATGCCCAGCAACTGAACGCGGGCCGCGAGGCCTAGGCCACCGGGGGCGGCGCCCCACGCCCACCCGGGGCCCCGGGGGGCGCCCCCGGTAGT
>NZ_JBHYXC010000087.1:0-8146 GCF_042751495.1 Streptomyces sp. NPDC059373
TCACCCGCAGGCGCCCTGACCTGCCCCACCCTCGCCATACGAAAGACAACGAGGCAAAGCCACCTAAGTCACCGGCATTGGGCCTAGGCCCTGTCGTCAAAATGGCGCCGGCCGCCGCGGGACAGGCGGGATTTTGACGACGGGGCCTAGGGACGCCGGCGGGCCAGCGTGAGGCCGTCGGCGACGGTGAGGAGGACGGCCTCGACGCGGTCGTCGGTGTGGACGCGTTCGTTGAAGGCCTGGACGCCGGCGGTGCTGCCGGTGGCGTGGGGGTCGAGGACGCGGCCGTGGAAGAGGGTGTTGTCGGCGGCGATGACGCCGCCGGGGCGCATGCGGGGGACCAGCTCCTCCCAGTAGTTGACGTAGTTCTCCTTGTCGGCGTCGAGGTAGACGAAGTCGATCACCGGGTCGGTGGGGAGCGCCCGCAGCGTGTCGAGGGCGGGGCCGATGCGCAGGTCGATGCGGTCGGCGACGCCGGCCTTGGCCCAGGCCTGGCGGCCGTAGGCGGTCCACTCCTCGGAGATGTCGCAGGCGATGAGCGTGCCGTCGGCGGGCAGGGCCTGGGCCATCGACAGGGCCGAGAAGCCGGTGAAGGTGCCGACCTCGATGATGCGGCGGGCCCCGACGAGGCGTACGAGGAAGGCCAGCAGCGGCCCCTGCTCCTCGGCGGACTGCATGCCGGCGGCGTCGCCGAGCTGCTTGTGGGTGACCTCGACCAGCTCGCGCTGCACGGGGTCGAGCGGCGGATTGTGCTGGAGCACGTACTCGTACAGCTCGGGAGTCAGCGGGGGGTTCTTGGTCTCGTACAAGGCCTCTCCTCTTAAGGTGGCGGCATGTTCGTGAATGACGCCATCGCCCTCGTGCCCAGCATGCCAGCCAGGCGCGCGCTGCTGGGGCTGGCGGGCGCTCCGGCCGCCGGCAAGTCGACGCTCGCCCGTTCCCTGGTCGACGGCGTCAACGCCCGGCTGGGCGCGGGCATGGCGGCGTACGTCCCGATGGACGGCTTCCATCTGTCCAACGCGCAGCTGGACCGGCTCGGCCTGCGCGACCGCAAGGGCGCGCCGGAGACCTTCGACGTCGACGGCTACGTCCATCTGCTGCGGCGGCTGCGAACCTGGCACGGGCGGCCGGTCTACGCACCCGATTTTGACCGGGCGCTGGACGAGCCGGTCGCGGCGGGCATCGTCGTGCCGCCGGAGGCGCAACTCGTGGTGACCGAGGGCAACTACCTCGCGGACGACGCCCCGGGCTGGAACGCCGTCCGGGATCTGCTGGACGAGCTGTGGTTCGTCGACGTGCCGCCCGCCGTCCGGGAGGAGCGGCTGCTGGCGCGGCACGTGGCGGGCGGTCGTACGGAGGCGGAGGCGCGGGCCTTCATCGAGGCCAGCGAGCGGCCCAACGCGGCGCGTGTGGAGGCCGCGCGGGCCGCGTGCGGGCGGGTCGTACGGATGGCCGCACCCTGATCACAGGCCCCGCACCGTCACCGAGCCGTCGTTCGTGCGGACGGTGACCTGGTGGGCGCTCGAGGAGTCGCGCGGCACCGCGACCGTGACCTTGCCGTCGCCGGTGGTCGCGGACACGCGGTACCGCTCGTCGGGCAGCTCGACCGTGACCTTGCCGTCGGAGGTGGTGGCGAGCACCCGGTCCGGCACCGTGGTGAAGCGGAGCCGGACCGCGCCGTCGGAGCTGCGGGCGGTGACCCGGCGTGAAGTGACGCCGGTGGCCTCGACCTTGCCGTCGCCGGTGGAGAGGTCGAGGGGGCCGCTGACGTCCCGGATCGCGACGGAGCCGTCCTTGGTCGACACCTTGAGCGCGGTGTCGAAACCGCTCGCCTCGACCTTGCCGTCGCTGTTGGCGACGGTCACGGCGACGCCCCGCGGCACCAGCACCTCGTGGCGGGCGGAGCAATTGGTCACCAGGCCCCGGCACGTGACCCGGAGCCTGAGGGTGTGGCCGTCCTCCATCGACCAGGTGGTGTGCGTGCTGCCGCCCACCGCCCAGGCGTCGAACCACCGGGTGACCTTGACGTCCTTCACGTCGGCCGGCTTGACCACCACCTTCGAGTCACCGGCGTCGATGGTGAGTTGGCTGCCGCTGAGCGCGAAGTCGTGCTTGTCCGGCTTGGCGTCGTCGGATGCGTCGGCGCAGCCGGCGACCGTGCCGAGCACGAGCACCGCCCCGGACGTGGCGAGCAGTAAACGGCGGGATGTGTCGGTGCTCAACGGGGCCGCCTCCAGCGGGCGTCATGGGCAGGTCGCGGAATGTACCCATGACGCTACGAAGCGGCGCTCAGCCCCGGAATCCGGGCGGCCCCCGGGGCCGGGGTGGGGCTAGCCCCCGGGGCCAGGTGGCGGCCCGGCCGGCACCAGGGTGTCGGCCGGGGACGTGGGGGTGCATCCGGGTCAGTCCCTGGGGCGGGCGATCTCGACGTTCTCCAGCACGCCGAGCGCGTCGGGGACGAGGACGGCGGCGGAGTAGTAGGCACTGACGAGATACGAGATGACGGCCTTGTCGTTGATGCCCATGAAGCGCACCGAGAGGCCCGGCTCGTACTCGTCCGGAATTCCGGTCTGGTGGAGTCCGATGACGCCCTGGTTGTCCTCGCCGGTACGGATCACGATGATGGAGCTGGTGTTCTCCCTCGTGATCGGGATCTTGTTGCAGGGCAGAAGGGGAATTCCGCGCCAGGCCGGGACCCGGTCGCCGTGGAGATCGACGTGGTCGGGATAGAGGCCGCGGCTGTTGAGTTCGCGGCCGATCGCCGCGATCGTCCGCGGATGGGCGAGCAGGAAACGCGCATCACGGCGCCGGGTGATCAGCTCGTCCAGATCGTCCGGGGTCGGCGGGCCGGAATGCGTATTGATCCGCTGGGTGTAGTCCGCATTGTGCAGCAGACCGAATTCCCGGCTGTTGATGAGCTCGTGTTCCTGGCGTTCGCGCAGCGCCTCGACGGTGAGCTTGAGCTGCTGCTCGATCTGGTTCATGGGCTGGTTGTAGAGGTCGGCGACCCGGCTGTGCACCCGCAGCACGGTCTGCGCCGCGCTCAACTCGTACTCCCGGGGCGAGAGTTCGTAGTCCACGAAGGTGCCGGGCAGCCGCGCCTCGCCCTCGTGGCCGGCGGACAGCGCGATCTCGGCCTGGCCGTACTTGTCCTGTGAGTGGCCGCCGTCGGCGGTGAACCGCTCGATCTGCGCCCGCAGTGACTCCGACTGGCCGGCCACGGTCTGGAAGGCGTGCCGGGGGAGCACCAGCGCGGTCACGGCGGTGGCCGCCTTGGCGGTGTATCCCCAGGTGCCGTCCCGCGCGGTCAGCGACTCGTCGCCGAAGTGGTCACCGTCGGCGAGGACTCCGACCACGGCCTGGCCTTCGTACTTGCCGGTGGCCAGCTTGTTCACCTTGCCGTGCGCGATCAGGAACACCTGGTCGGACGGCCGTCCCTCCTCGACGATCACTTCGCCCGGGGCGAACTCGCTCTGCGTGAAGCGGTCGGCCAGGGCGCTGAGCACCGTCTGGTCGTCGAAGCCGCGCAGCAGCGGCAGTTCGCCGAGCTCCGCCGGAATCACCCGGACGTCGGCGCCGGTCTGGATGAATTCCACCCGTCCGTCGCCCACGGTGTACGTCAGCCGCCTGTTGACCCGGTACGTGCCGCCCGTCGCCTGGACCCACGGAAGAATCTTCAGCAGCCACCGCGAGGTGATTCCCTGCATCTGCGGTGCGGATTTGGTCGTCGTCGCGAGATTCCGCGCGGCGGCCGTACTCAGACTCAGCTGCGGCTGTTCTTCTTCCTGCCCGGACTCCGGTGCGATACCCGACTCAACCGTCATGGGCTGTCCTCCCCATTTTGCCTTTGCTGCTTGAGCGTTTGCAGCCTTTCGGACGGCAAATCCCGCTGGTCGCCGCCCATATCGACGCTACCCACGTGATCAGTACCGCTGCACTCACTCAAAAGGGTGAGCATGTGGCGAGGGCTATTTTCTGGTCAATGATGCGCGGTCAATGATGCGCGGTCATGGATGCACGGTCATGCTCCGTCGAGCGCCCGGTTCGCCTCCGGTGACCCCGGCTGTTCCTTTGCCGAGGTTTGGCACCCCCGGGGGCGGATCCATCCCCGGTGGGATTGACAATGGGCCCCGGTCAGTACGTGACACCGCACACCGATCCCAAGCGAGGCCCCGCATGCTCCGTAATGGACTCGAACCCTGGCACCTGCTCCTGGTCGCCCTGGTCTGCATCCTGCTCTTCGGCTCCAAGAAGCTCCCGGAAGCCGCCCGGGGGCTCGGCAAGTCCATGCGGATCCTCAAGTCCGAGGCGCGCGCGATGAAGGCCGAGGACGGCGATGACGCGGCCAACGGCGCGGTCTACGCCGAGGTCTCCGCCGAAGCGGAGGGCACACACCCCGAAGCGAAGTGATCCGCCCCACACCGGACCCGGATATTCCGGCCCCGGCGTGGACACGGGCTCCCGGCACGGGATGATGTTCGGCGCACCAGGGCGGGACAGGCCCTGGACCCGTCCAGCAGCCGCACCTGCCCCCGGGAGACCCTCACCGTGTCCGGAGCCGCAGCCCAGCCACGTCACGCCATAGCCATCGTCGGTGCCGGTCCACGCGGCACCAGCGTGCTGGAACGGGTCTGCGCCTCCGTACCCGGCGTCCTCACGCCGGGCGCCCGGCTGACCGTGCATGTCGTCGACCCGTCGCCGCCCGGCCCCGGCCGGGTGTGGCGCACCGCGCAGCCGAGCGAACTGCTGATGAACACCGTCGCGTCGCAGGTGACCCTGTTCACCGACGAGAGCGTCGAGTGCGGGGGCCCGATACGTCCCGGGCCCAGCCTGTACGCATGGGCCGCCGCCCTCGCCCGCTCCGGCAGCGCCGACAACGCGTACGATCCCTGCGTGCGGGCCGAGGCCGCCGCCCTCGGCCCGGACGACTACCCGAGCCGCGCCTTCTACGGCCACTACCTCGAGTGGGTCTTCCGCCGCACGCTGCGCTCGGCCCCGGACGCCGTCACGGTCACCGTCCACCGGGCCCGCGCGATACGCCTCGACGACGACGAGGAGGACGGCAGGACCCGGCGCCAGCTCCTCGCCCTCGACAACGGCCGCACCCTCCGCAACCTCGATGCCGTCGTCCTCGCCCAGGGCCACCTCCCGGCCGCGCCCACCCCCCAGCAGGAGCGTTTCACCGCGTACGCCGCCGAGCACGGCCTGCGCTACCTCCCGCCCGCCAACCCCGCCGACCTCGAGGCCGACCTCGCCGCCATCCGCCCCGGCGAACCGGTGCTGTTGCGCGGCCTCGGCCTCAACTTCTTCGACCACGTCGCCCTGCTGACCACCGGCCGCGGCGGCACCTTCCACCGCGACGACGCCGCCGACCGGCTCACGTACGTCCCCTCCGGCCGCGAGCCGCGCATCCTCGCCGGTTCGCGGCGCGGCGTCCCGTACCACGCGCGCGGCGACAACGAGAAGGGCGCGCACGGCCGCCACCAGCCCCTCCTCCTCACCCCCGACGTCATCGAGGGCCTGCGCAAGCGCGCCGCCTCGGGCGACGCCGACGACTGCCCGGACTTCCTTGAGGACGTGTGGCCGCTGGTCGCCAAGGAGGCCGAGACGGTCTACTACGTGACGCTGCTGCTCACCCTCGACCCGGGGCTGATGGACCGATTCCGCGAGCGCTATCTGTCCGCCCCGCACGGCAGCCCCGAAGAGGCCGCCGTCCTGGACGAGTTCGGGATACCGGCCGCCGACCGCTGGGACTGGGCGCGGCTGGCCCGGCCGCACCGGGGGACCGGCTTCGGCAGCCGGGAGGCGTTCCGTACCTGGCTGCTCGGCCACCTGCGGCAGGACGCGGTGCAGGCCCGGCTCGGCAATGTGGCCGGTCCGCTCAAGGCGGCCCTGGACGTGCTGCGGGACCTGCGCAACGAACTGCGGCTGGTGGTGGACCACGCCGGCCTGTCCGGCGATTCGCACCGCGACCACCTCGACCGCTGGTACACCCCGCTCAACGCGTTCCTGTCGATCGGTCCGCCCCGCAGCCGTACGGAGGAGCTGGTGGCGCTGATCGAGGCCGGCGTGGTCGAGATTCTCGGGCCGCGCTTGAGTGTCGAGGCAGGCCCGGGCCCCTGCTTCACCGCCGAATCCCCCGACGTCCCCGGGTCACGGGAGCGGGTGACCGTCCTGGTCGAGGCCCGGCTGCCGGAGCCCGACCTGCGCCGGACCGCCGACCCGCTGCTCGCGCGGCTGCGGGCGGCCGGGGCCTGTCGCCCGCACCGGGTCGGCGGTTACGAGACCGGGGGCCTCGACGTCACGAGCAGCCCGTTCCGGCTGCTGGACCGTCAGGGCCGCGCCCATCCGCGCCGCTTCGCGGTCGGCGTACCGACGGAGGGCGTGCACTGGGTGACGGCCGCCGGAGCCCGTCCCGGGGTCAACTCGGTGACGCTGGCGGACACGGATGCCGTCGCCCGGGCGGCCTTGCGGACGGCCGGAAGGGCCGGTGTTTCGGGGATATGTCTGATGGCCGAGAGTGATGCTTGAAAGTTGCAGCGTTAGCGAAATTCTACCTATGGTCGTGAACATCGGTTCGTCCCCCACCTGACCGTAGGAGTACCTCATGAGCTTTTCCGGCTTCCCCGAAGCGGCCAAGCCCCATGCACTCGCTCTCTTCCGGGTCGTCATCGGCCTGCTCTTCGCCTGCCACGGCGCCGCCGCTCTCTTCGGCGTCCTCGGCGGCGCCATGGGCGGCGGCACCGTCCCCACCGGCACCTGGCCGGGCTGGTACGCGTCCGTCATCCAACTCGTCGCCGGCAGCCTGGTGCTGCTCGGCCTCGGAACCCGCTTCGCCGCGCTGATCGCCTCCGGGTCGATGGCGTACGCGTACTTCGACGTGCACCAGAGCGCGGCCCTGTGGCCGATCCAGAACGGCGGCGAACTCGCCGCGATCTACGCCTGGGCCTTCCTGCTGGTCGTCGTCGCCGGCCCCGGCGCCTTTGCGCTCGACGGCCTCCTCGGCAGCGCCCTCGCCAAGCGGGCCCCGGCGGACTCCCCGGCCCCGGTCCCGGCGGTTGCCCCGGCCGCCGAGCCGGAGCCCAGCACCGCCTGACCCCCGCTCGGAAGGGGCGGTGAAAACGGCCACCGGGGCTGTTTTCACCGCCCCTTCGGCGACGTCTCAACCTTTATTCCTCAACCCCGCGTCACAACGTGAGTAAAAGGTCACGCCACCCCGGCGATCGGCTGAAACACCAGAAGCGTACGCTGTACGGCGGGATGCGGAGGATTGATCCGCTTCCCGCGCGGACAGCCTCACACCCAGCGGGCGCCGTGCACCCCGCCGGCCAAGGAGGCACAGTGCTCGACGGACTGGGCTCCTTGCTCCACGCACCATGGATCTATCCGCTGGTCGCCGTGTCGATCGTCCTCGACGTCTTCGTCCCGGTCCTCCCCAGCGGCGTCCTCCTGATCTCCGCCAGCGCCGGCGCGACCTCCACCTCCGCCTCCGGTGAACTCCTCGACGTCGCCATCCTGTTGGCCTGCGCGGCCGCCGCCTCCGTCCTCGGCGACGTCGCCGCCTACCGCCTCGCCTGGCGCGGCGGCGACTGGCTCGACCACCGCCTCGCCCAGTCCCGGCGCCTGTCCACCGCCCAGGAAAAGCTCGGCGCCGTCCTCGCCCACGGCGGCGGCGCCCTCGTCGTCCTCGCCCGCTTCGCCCCCGCCGGCCGCTCGGTCGTCTCCCTCAGCGCCGGCGCCGCCCACCGCCGCGCCAAGGAGTTCCTCCCCTGGTCCGCCCTCGCCGGCCTCACCTGGGCCGTATACAGCGTCGGCCTCGGCTACCTCGGCGGCGAATGGCTCGGCGCCACCTGGCTCGGCAGCGGCATGTCCGTCCTCGCCCTCCTGGCCTCCGGTTCCGTCGCCGCGTACGTCTTCCAACGCGAGCGCCGCACCGCGACGGCCCCGGACGCCGCCGTCCCCATCCCCGGCACGATTCCGGTCACCGTCGCGGTCAGCCTGCCCGCGCAGGCCACCGCCGCCGCCGACCGGGTGGCGGTCGCCGAAGCGCTTTAGGGCCTGTCTTGTGGATCTCCGCGGCGTCGCGTGCCCTGGCACTGGGGGCACCTCCCAGCCCCCAGGGCTGGGGGAGCTCGCGGCGTTGTCG
>NZ_JBHYXC010000088.1:0-7562 GCF_042751495.1 Streptomyces sp. NPDC059373
GGGCCAGCCGGGCCCTCCGCCGGACGGTCGCCCCGCCGCACGCCCCGCCAAAGCCGCAACGGCCCTGTCGACGGGGATATCCCGCATAAGGCGTGGGCGCCTTCTGCGGCTAGGCGCAGCGTGGTGGCGCGGCCGGTGCCGGCGCCTGAGCAGGCGACGACCACCGCCTTGCACTCGCAAGGCCGGGACGGGTGCCTGCCACAGCCGCGAGGATCCGCGGGAAGGTCACACGCTCCCCGGCTCCCCGCTCGCCGCGGTCGCGTCGTCCCTGAGCCGGTCGCGCTGGATCTGGTAAGCGAGGGTGCGGCGCACGGAGGCTGACGCGGTGGTGGTGACCTTCGCGGGGATGTCGAGACCGCGGCTGATCTCGTCGTACGCGTCCCGGTAGCTGCCGGGCATCTGTGCCCGGTTCAGCATCAGGTCCTCTTCGACGAGGCGCCGCAGTTCGTCGACGTTCTGGGGCGTGAAGCGCTTCTTCCCCCTGGCGATGGCGTGGAGGTAGCGCGTACAGCGGGCTGTGTCGTCGAGGGTTTCGGAAATTTCTTCCGCGAGTCCCCACAGGCGTCCTTCGAGCCAGGGCGCGTCGTGCTGGTCGAGGGAGAGGTTGGTCGGGGGCAGCGGGTCGCCCGTCTTGTACTTCGTCACCTGCTTGGACACGGCGGGCTGACTCATGTCGGTGAGCTGGGCGATTCTGTCCTGGGTCCAGCCGAAGCCGACGAACAGCTTGATCATTTCGGCGCGTAGCTTCCGCATCTCCTCGCCCGCGCGGATGACCTCGTTCATGCCGGCGAGCATCCGCTGCGCCTGCTCCTCGGTCAGCGCCTCGGGGTTGCGATGCGTGTCCTCTTCGCCTGCCATGGCTCGGTTATACACCGCCGAGCGTGACGACCATAACCAGGTTGTATAACCGGGTTATGACTGACAGAGTCCAGGTCATGCCCACCTTCTCCGCACCCGACGGAACCCAGCTCGCCTACCGCGTGATCGGAGACGGCGACCCGGTCGTCTGCCTCCCGGGAGGTCCCACGGACTCCCTCTACCTCGGCGACCTCGGCGGCCTGTCCGCGCACCGCCGGCTGATCGCTCTGGACCTTCGCGGCACCGGCCGGTCCGCGATTCCCGAAGACGTCTCCTCCTACCGCTGCCATCGCCTGGTCGACGACGTCGAGGCGCTGCGTGAACACCTCGGGCTCCCCCGGATGGACCTGCTCGGCCACTCCGCCGGCACGAATATTGCGACGCAATACGTGGCCCGGTTCCCCGAGAAAGTCAGCAGACTCGCCCTGATCGGCCCCAGTCCCCGAGCGGTTGGTATGGCGATCACCGGGGAGATGCGACGCGAACTCGCGCAGCTCAGGAAGAACGAGCCGTGGTTCCCGGCGGCGTCCGCCGCCCTGGAGGCGATCGCCGAGGGCAGAGGCAGTGACTGGGAAGCCATCGCCCCCTTCTTCTGGGGCCGTTGGGACGAGGCGGCGCAGAAGCACCATGCAGCCGGCCGGCCGAGTAACAAGGAAGCCGTCGCTCTGTTCGCAGCCGAGGGAGCCTTCGACCCGGAGGTAACTCGTGCGGCGATCGCCGGCTGCGAGGCACCGGTCCTGCTGCTCGCCGGAGAGTTCGACGTGAACAGCCCCCCTCAGTCGGCGGCCGAGTTCGCGGCACTGTTCCCCGATGCCACGCTCGTGGTGCAGCCGGGAGCGGGCCACTACCCCTGGCTCGACGACGCCGACCGGTTCGTGGCGACCACTGCGGCATTCCTGGGATAGGAACCTGGGCTCCCGGGCCGTGTCCCACGGGCCGCCGGGCGGACGGGGAGGAACCGATTGACCTCAAGCTCGGTTGAGGCTCTAGCGTTCGGTGTGCACCCCGGGCCGCACCGGCCGACGGGAGCCGAGCGTCGAACCAACAGCTTCCGGAGGCACCCCCCATGGACATGGAAGTCACCGCGTGGACATCGCTGCACAGCGCGATGAACGCCCAACAGGACCGCAGACCCCTTTCCCGCGCCACTTTGGGCCGCATCGCCTCCTTCGCGCGGCCGCACCGCCGTCAGATGTACCGCTTTCTGCTGCTCAGTGTGGTCACCGCACTGATCGCGGTGGCCACCCCGGTGCTCGCCGGCCGCGTCGTCGACGCGATAGTCCAGGGCCGGGAGACCGGCACGGTCACCCGGCTCGCGCTGCTCATCGCCGTCATCGCCGTCGTCGAGGCGGGACTCGGCATGCTCTCCCGCCGGCTGTCGGCCACCCTTGGCGAGGGGCTGATCCTCGATCTCCGCACGGCAGTCTTCGACCACGTCCAGCGGATGCCGGTCGCCTTCTTCACCCGCACCCGGACCGGTGCACTCGTCAGCCGGCTCAACAACGACGTCATCGGTGCCCAGCGGGCCTTCAGCAACACCCTCTCCGGGGTCGTCTCCAACCTCGTCACCCTGCTGCTGACCCTCGCGGTGATGCTCAGCATCTCCTGGCAGATCACCCTGCTCGCCCTCGTCCTGCTGCCGATGTTCGTCGTCCCCGCCCGCCGGACAGGCTCCCGGATGGCGAAACTGCAGCGCGAGGCCGCCGACCACAACGCCGCCATGGGTACCCAGATGACCGAACGCTTCTCCGCCCCCGGGGCGACCCTCGTCAAGCTCTTCGGACGTCCCGACGACGAGTCCGCCGAATTCGCCGCCCGCGCCCGCCGGGTGCGCGACATCGGCATCCGTACCGCCATGGCCCAGTCCGCCTTCATCACCGCCCTCACCCTGGTGTCCGCCCTGGCGCTCGCCCTGGTCTATGGACTCGGCGGCTACTACGCACTGCGCGGCAGCCTCGACCCGGGGGCCGTCGTCGCCCTTGCCCTGCTGCTCACCCGCCTCTACGCCCCGCTGACCGCGCTGGCCGGCGCCCGGGTCGAGGTGATGAGCGCCCTGGTGAGCTTCGAGCGGGTCTTCGAGATCCTGGACCTGGAACCGCTGATCGCCGAGAAGCCCGATGCCCGACGGGTGCCGGACGGACCGGTGTCCGTGGAGTTCGACCAGGTCTCCTTCGGCTACCCCGCCGCCGACAAGGTCTCCCTCGCCTCCCTCGAAGAGGTCGCGACCCTCGACACCCGTGGCGGCACCGAGGTCCTGCACGGCGTCTCCTTCCGCGCCGAACCCGGACGGATGGTCGCCCTGGTCGGCTCCTCCGGCGCGGGCAAGTCCACGATCGCGCAACTCCTGCCCCGGCTCTACGACGCCGACACCGGTTCCGTACGCCTCAACGGCGTCGACGTACGCGACCTGACCGCCGACTCGATCCGCGAGACCCTCGGCATGGTCACCCAGGACGGGCACCTCTTCCATGAATCCGTCCGCGCCAACCTGCGCCTCGCCCGGCCCGACGCCACCGAGGACGACATCTGGGACGCCCTGCGCCGGTCCCGCCTCGACGGGCTCGTCGCCTCACTGCCCGACGGCCTCGACACCGTCGTGGGCGAACGCGGATACCGGCTCTCCGGCGGCGAGCGGCAACGGCTGACCATCGCCCGGCTGCTACTGGCCGGCCAGCGGGTCGTCATCCTCGACGAGGCGACGGCCCATCTCGACTCCACCTCCGAGGCAGCCGTTCAAGAGGCCCTGAGCGAGGCGCTGGAGGGCCGCACCGCCGTGGTGATCGCCCACCGTCTCTCCACCGTGCGGGCCGCCGACCTGATCCTGGTCATCGAGGAGGGCAGGATCGTCGAACGCGGAACCCACACCGAACTGCTGGCCGCAGCAGGCCGATACGAAGAGCTGTACCGTACCCAGTTCGAACGCCCGGAAGCGGAGAAGCCGGAGGAAACCCAGGCCGCCCGCTGACCCACCGCACCACCGGTAATCAGGCCCGGGCAGGCTCCACTCCCCCGGACCCGATGATTCAGCGGGTACTGGCGGAGGTTCCCGCCCCCTCCTTCGCGAGGCCAGCCACTGCTGCGGCCTGGGGTGTTCGCCGATGGCACAACTCGTCCGCTTCCGGCGTACCCGTGTGTGCACATCGGATTCGGGGCGCAGGCTCAGTCGCATGAGACTTCTGGTGATCGGTGGATCGGTGTTCCTCGGACGGGCGTTCGCCCATGAGGCGCTGCGGCGCGGATGGGAGGTGACCACCTTCAACCGGGGTAGGACCCGGACAGACGTGGACGGCGTTCAGGTCGTACGCGGCGACCGGGAGCTCCGCGAGGACCTGGCGCGGCTCACCGAGGCTGGGCCATGGGACGCGATTGTCGATGTGTGCGGCTACGTTCCCCGCGTGGTCGGGGCCTCGGTTGAGGCCCTGGCCAAGTCCGCGTCGACGTATCTGTATGTCTCCTCCGTCAGCGCCCGCCCCGGCTGGCCGGCGGAACCCGTGGACGAAAGCTCGTCCCGTCACCAGGGCAGCCCGGACGCGGGTCCGGATGACGGCGACTACGGCAAGCTGAAGGCAGGCTGCGAGATGGCCGTCGAGCAGGGCTTCCCGGGGCGCACGCTGATTCTTGAACCCGGTCTGATCATCGGACCGCACGACCTGGCGCGCCGCGTCACCTGGTGGCTGCGCCGTGCCGCTCAGGGCGGCCGGATGCTCGCTCCGGGCGCGCCCGACCGGGAGATGCAGCTGATCGACGCCCGCGACATCGCGATCTTCGGCCTGGACCGGATCGAGGCCCAGGACGCCGGGATGTATCTGGTCAGCGGCACACCCGCGAACGCGACCTGGGGCAGGTTCTTGGACGCCTGCGTCGCCGAGACCGGCGGCAAGGCGGAACTGGAGTGGGTGGGCGACGAGATCCTGACCCAGCACGAGGTCACGGTCTGGACCGAGCTCCCGCTGTGGGCCCCGGGGGAAGGGGAGACAGCCGCGATCTGGAAGCCCAGCTCGGCCAAGGCCATCGCCGCAGGCCTGCACTGCCGCCCCCTGGAGGAATCCCTCAACGACACCGCCGGCTGGCTGTTCGGCCCCGGCGGTCTCGACGAGGCTTTCGGTGAACTCCGCACCGGCCGCGAGGCCGCGGGCATCACGCCCGAGCGGGAGCAGGCCCTGCTCGCGGCGGCAGACGCCCGGTCGGCTGGGGCCTGACACGGTACGTCGCCATCCCGGTGAACCCCGATCGGTTCGCGACGCAGAGAGGGTACGGGCTCCGCGGGGCCGGGCCTCTGGGATCGAGATGGTGCCGCCGAGCGCACGCGCGCTCGGCGGCACCATCAGGTCGGATCAGGTGTTCCAGACCTGGAACTCCGAGACCTGACCTGCCGGCCAGCCGGTGTTCGCCGTGATGTTCACCCGGAAGTACCGCTGGGTGGTCGCGGTGAAGGTGATGGTGACCGAGTTGTTGGTGGTGGGGTCGAAGGTGTAGGTGGCCGACGACTTGATGGTGGTGAAGGTGCTGCCGTCGGTGCTGCCCGACAGGGACAGCGTCTGGTTACGGGCGCCCCAGGTGGCGGGGAGCTGGAGGACGACACGGCTGGCGCTCTGCGCGGAACCGAGGTCCACCTGCACCCACTGGGGAAGGGCGTTGTTGGCGCTTTCCCAGTAGGTTCCCTGGTTGCCGTCCGTCACGTTCGACGACGCGTACACGTCGGCGTGGCTGGACTCGGTGGTGGCCGTACCGGCCGCCAGGTTCTTGCTCACCGTGCCGGCGCCGGTGCCGGTCAGCGCGACCGTGGTCGTACCGTTCGACGCGTTGCTGGCGATGCTGAGGTCGCCGGCGCGGGTTCCGGACGCGGTGGGCTTGAACGTGACGCTCACGGTGCAGGAGGCATTCGCCGCGATCGACGTCCCGCAGGTGTTGGTCTGCGAGAAGTCCCCGGTGGTGGTGATGCCGGAGACTGTCGCGGTCGCGGTACCGGTGTTGGTCACCGTGACCGTCTGCGCACTGCTGGTGGTGTTGAGTGCCTGGCTGGGATACGTCAGCGACGTCGGGCTGGTCGACAGAGTCGCCGCCGAGGAGCCGCCGCCGCTGGGGAACACCTGGAAGTCCGACAACTGGCCGGCGCTCCACCCCGTGTTGGCGGTGATGTTCACCCGCACGTATCTCGCCGTGGCGGCGCTGAACGTGATGGTCACCGTGTTGTTGTTGGCGTTCGGGTCGAAGGTGTACCCGGCCGAGGCCTTGATCGTCGAGAAGCTCGAGCCGTCAGTGGATCCCTGCATCGACAGGGTCTGCGTGCGAGCCGACCACGCCGTCGCCGGCGGGAGCTTGAGCACGACCTTGCCGACGCTGTAGTTCTGGCCGAGGTCGACCTGGGCCCATTGCGGGAACGAGCCGTTCGCGCTCTCCCAGTACGTCGACGCGTCCGGGTCGGTGAGGTTCGAGGCGACGTACGGGCTGGTGCTCGAACTCGCCGACGCCGGCCGCCCGGCCGCGATGTTGGTGGTGCTGTCGATTCCGCTGCCGGCCAGGGAGACGGTGGTCGGGCTGTTGTTGGCGTTGCTGGTGACGGTCAGGTTGCCGGTGCGCGATCCGCCCGCCGTGGGCTTGAAGGTGACGTTCACCGAGCAGGACGCACCGACCGCGAGGGTGGAGCAGTCGTTGGTCTGGCTGAAGTCGCCGGTCACCGCGACGTTCGAGACGGTCGCCGAGGCGGTGCCGGAGTTCGTCACCGTCACCTTCTGCGCGGCGGCCGACGAGCCGACCACCGTACTGTCGAAGGACAGGCTCGCCGGGTCGGTGTTCAGAACCGGGCCCGGCGCGGTGCCGGTACCGGAGAGGCTGACCGTGTTGGTGGTCCCGCCCGCGTCGACGGTCAGGGTTCCGGTACGGCTACCGGTTGCCGTCGGCGCGAACTTCACGCTGACGGTGCACGAGCCGTTCGCCGCGATCGACGAGCCGCACGTGTTGGTCTGGGCGTAGTCGCCGCTGGTGGAGATCGACGAGACGGCCGCGGCGGAGCCGGTCGGGTTGGAGACCGTCACGGTCTGCGCGGCGCTCGTCGAACCGGTCGCCACAGAACCGAAGTTCAGGGCGCTCGGGGTGGCGGTCACACCTTCGGCCGGGTAGGGCGGGTAGACCGGAGCCGGCCACGGGCCGCAGGTCGGCGTCCCGCTGATGCCGGAGTTGCCGCCGCCGTCGGTCACCACGAAGTTCCCGCCCTCGCAGCTGTACACCGGCGATGACGCACCGACGCCGGTGGCTGTGACGTTGGTGAACTTGGCTGCGCCGCCGGTCTGTTCCTGCAGGGCGAAGGTTCCGGTGCCGGCGATGGTCACGTTGTTGAGATTGACCCCGCTGATGGTGCCCTCGACCCACTGGACCGCTTCGTACGGGCTCTGCTGGATCAGCGCGTTGGTCACGTTGATCGGACCGGTGATCGCGCCCTGGCTGCCGTCGAACCACAACGCCCCCACCCCGAACTGCCAGTTCGGGTCGAGGCTGCCGTCCCGGACCATGGTGTTGTCGGAAATCGTGGTGGTGCCGACCGGCGTGGAGGAGAAGCGCTGCCCCACGTGGATGCCGCCGCCCTGGCTGATACCGGAGTCCACCACTCGGTTGCCGCTGACGGTGTTGTCGTGGCCGCCGTAGATCGCGATGCCGTTGGCGAGGATCTGCAGTGACACGGTGTTGTTGGAGATCGTGTCGTTGGC
>NZ_JBHYXC010000089.1:0-7265 GCF_042751495.1 Streptomyces sp. NPDC059373
GCCCGGTTACATTCCGAACCCGGAAGCTAAGCCTTTCAGCGCCGATGGTACTGCAGGGGGGACCCTGTGGGAGAGTAGGACGCCGCCGAACAATCATTAGCCTCAGCCCCCGAGCCTTGCGCTCGGGAGCTGAGGTTTTTTGCGTTTCGGGCTTAGGGTTGGCGTGTGCGCTATGACCTGGTGATTTTCGACAATGACGGTGTCCTGGTGGACAGCGAGCCCATCTCCAACCGGATGCTCGCCGAGTATCTGACGGAGCTCGGGCACCCCACCACGTACGAGGATTCGATACGGGACTTCATGGGGTCGGCGATGCACCGAGTCCATGACCTGATCGTCGAGCGGAGCGGGCGGCGGTTGCCGGCGGACTTCGATGACACCTTTCATCAGAGGGTTTTCGAGGCGTTCCGGCGGGAGTTGAAGCCGGTGCCCGGCGTGGCGGCCGTCCTGGAGAAGCTTGAGGCGGAGGGGATTCCGTACTGCGTCGCGTCGTCCGGGAGCCATGAGCGGATCAGGGTGGGGCTCGGGACGACGGGGTTGTACGAGCGCTTCACGGAGGAGCGGATCTTCAGCTCGCAGGATGTGGGGCGGGGGAAGCCTGCACCGGATCTGTTCCTGCACGCGGCGCGGGTGATGGGGTTCGCGCCGGAGCGGTGTGCGGTGGTGGAGGACAGCCCGCTCGGGGTGGAGGCCGCGGTGGCGGCGGGGATGGATGTGTACGGCTTCACCGCCATGACGCCGCCGGGGAAGCTGGCGGGGGCGCGGGCGTTGTTCGGGGATATGGCGGAGCTACCCGGTCTGCTGTTCAGCTGATACGAACTGTTGACCGGGAGGATCTACCGACGCGTAGCTTCCGGCCCTACGCTGCACGCTCATGGATGGCATTGACGGCAGATTGCGGCACGGGCGGGCCTCGCTGGCCGTCAGTTTCTTCGCCCAGGGTGTGGTTTTCGCTCTGCTGGTGACCCGGATCCCGGCTCTGCAGGACCGTTACGGAGTCAGTGACGGGATGCTGCCGCTCTTCCTTGCCGCTGTGCCGATCCTGGCCGGGGTCGGGAGTGTGACGACGGAGCATGTGCTGAAACGGGTCCGGCCGTCGGTGGTGCTGAGGTGGGTTCAGCCGGCGGTGTGTCTGGCACTGGTGGGTGCGGGGTCGGGCGACCGGTTGTGGGAGCTGGCGGTGTCGCTGGCGGCGTTCGGGATCTGCGTCGGCGGGCTGGACGCGTCGATGAACGTGCTCGGGGTGAGCCTGCAGCACGCGTACGGGCGCAGCATCATGCTGGGCTTCCACGCGACGTACAGCCTGGGCGGGATTCTGGGGGCGTCGCTGGCGTGGGTGGGGGCGCACTGGCATCTGTCGCTGGTGGTGTTGTACGGGCCTGCGGCGGCGGTGCTGATTCCGGTGGTGCTGGTCGCCAGCCGTTGGTACGTCAACCAGGAGCAGGGGCCGAAGTCCGAGGGGGCGGCGACGGCGGCTCCGGTGCCGGTGGCGATGAAGCTGTTGCTGCCGCTGTGCATGGTGATGGCCTTCGCGTACATCGGGGATTCGACGGTCTCCAACTGGAGCCCGAAGTATCTGCAGGATGTGCTGGGCAGCTCCGACCAGCTTTCGACGGTTCCCTACAACGTCTACATGGTCACGACGCTCCTCGGGCGGGCCGTGGGGGACCTCGGGGTGCGGCGGTTCGGGGCGGCGGTCGTGGTGAGGGCGGGCTCGCTGCTGGCGATGGGCGGGTTCGCGGTGGTGGCGGTCGCGCCGGGCGCGTGGGTGGGGATTCTGGGCTTCACGATCCTCGGGTTCGGGCTGTGTGTGATCGTGCCGCAGACCTTCGCCGCCGCCGGCCGGCTCTTCCCGGGGGCTTCGGACGCGGCGATCGCGCGGCTCAATGTCTTCAATTACGTCGGCTTTCTGATCGGCTCACCGCTGGTGGGGGCGCTGGGCGACGCGTGGAGTTACCGCGGGGCGATGCTGGTCCCGATGGTGCTGGTGGGCGCCACTCTCCTGTATGCCCGCTCGTTCGACGCGGACCCGGCCAGATACGGTGTCGGCCATGAGCGGCCGCGCACAGCTGATGTGGGATGAGCAGGTAACGGGCTACGACTTCGGCCCCGGGCACCCGATGGATCCGGTGCGACTCGCACTGACCATCGGGCTGATCCGGGAGTTCGGCCTGGACCGGGCAGAGGGCGTCACGGTCACGGCGGCCCCCGAGGCGGGGGACTCGACGCTGGGGCTGGTGCACCGTCCGGATTACGTGGCCGCGGTGCGGCGGGCGTCGGCGGACCCGAAGTCGGCGGACATCGAGTACGGGATCGGTACGCCGGACAACCCGGCGTTCGCGGGGATGCACGAGGCGGCGGCCCTCATCGCGGGGCAGTCCGTGGGCGCGGCCGAGGCGGTGTGGAGCGGGGAGGCGACGCACGCGGTGAACTTCGCGGGGGGCCTGCACCACGCGATGCCGGGGACGGCTTCCGGCTTCTGTGTGTACAACGACGCGGCGCTGGCGGTGGCCCGGCTGCTGGAGCTGGGCGCGGAGCGGGTCGTGTACGTGGATGTGGACGTGCACCACGGGGACGGTGTGCAGGCGATCTTCTGGGACGACCCGCGCGTGCTGACGATCTCGCTGCACGAACACCCGCGCACGCTCTTCCCGCAGACCGGTTGGCCGGAGGAGACCGGTGGGCCGGCGGCGGAGGGCTCGGCGGTGAATGTCGCACTGCCGGCCGGGACAGGTGACGCGGGATGGCTGCGGGCGTTCCACGCGGTGGTGCCGGAACTGGTGGCGGCCTTCCGGCCGCAGGCGCTGGTGACGCAGCATGGCGCGGACACGCACTTCGAGGACCCGTTGGCCCATCTGGCGGTGAGCCTGGACGCGCAGCGGGCGGTGGCCGAGGCCTGCCATGACCTCGCGCACGAGCATGCGGAGGGGCGGTGGGTCGCGCTGGGCGGGGGCGGCTACGAGGTCGTCGATGTGGTGCCGCGTACGTGGACGCATCTGGTGGCGTTCGCGGCGGGGCGGCCGATCGCGCCGGAGACGGAGACGCCGGAGGGATGGCGGCACGAGGTGTACCGGCGGACGCGGAGGGTGGCGCCGGTGCGGATGACGGACGGGCGGGATGCGGCTTGGCGGGGGTTCGACGACGCGGGGTACGACCCGGCGGATCGGCTGGACCAGGCGGTGCTCGCCACTCGGCGGGCGGTGTTCCCGTTGCACGGGTTGCTGCCGTAGGCGGTTTCATCCCCCACCCCGGACCCCAGGTCCTCAAACGCCGGACGGGCTGGATTGCGCGGACGGCCTACCCACAACCCGGATGGGTGGAATTTCCCGGTATCTGCCCAGTATGGGGCCGTATAGCGAGAGCATCGCGCCGTGCTGAGTGTCGGCGCGCTGCGCGCGCACCTGCTGGCGGCCCGGTTGGCAGGGCCGATCGCCACGTTGCGGGAGAAGAGTCTGCGGAGCTATCGGCTGTTCGCGGCGGGGGATCCGCGGCAGATGCTGGGGCTAGATCCGGAGCGGGCGTGGACGGTGGGGGAGCTGCTGCGTCTGATGGCGGAACGGTGCGGCGTATCGCCTGATCCGGCACACACATCGGGGCATGATGTGATCGACCCGGACCGGACGGTGGCGGCACTTGACGCGTTCGCGGACCGGATCCGATCGGCGGCGGACCACAGGGAGCCCGTGCTGCTCGGGACCGGACATCCGCAACGGCTGCACGGTTTCTACGCCGCATTGGCGGGGGCGTTGTCGGCGGCGGGGTGTCCGGTTCTCACACCATCGCACGGTCTATGTATCGACATGCCGACGCAATTCGGTCTACGCCGTCACCACCTGCGGTACGTAGGCGGCGTCGCGGTCGTGTGTTCCACGCCCACCATCGCGCCCGGGCGTGAGCCGGGGGTGCACACGCACTCCCCCCTCCCGGTTCGCGCCGCGCTCGCCGGGGCGGGCGGACGCGGAGGGCGGTTGCCGAACCTCGTGGTGGGGGACCACGGGTGGGTGTGCGGGGCAGGTCAGCTGGGCATTGAGGCGATCGGACTGGCGGATTCCGACGATCCCGCGGTCTTCGTGGCGCAGGCGGAGGGCCGGATGTCGGTCGTGGTTCCGCTTGATGACGCTGTGCGGTCTGATTACTACCGACCGCTTACGCGCTATGTACTCAATCGAGCGTGTCTGTCACAGTAGTCAACCGATCGCTACTCCTCTTCCCCACTTGCATCACCCGCACCTAGTCTGGGGAGGAGCGCACGTGCGAGCAGGAGCGCCGGAGGGGAAGCCGGTGTCCGACATGTGCGGAAGGTTCAGGTGTGTCATGGCTTCTAGCGACAGGCCTCTCAACGAGGTCGTTTTCCTGACTGTGGCGGAGGTCGCCGCGGTGATGCGAGTTTCCAAGATGACCGTGTACCGGCTGGTGCACAGCGGTCATCTGCCGGCCATCCGGGTGGGCAGGTCCTTCCGGGTACCGGAGCAGGCCGTCCATGACTATCTTCGCGAGTCCTACGTGGGGGTGGGGGAATCTGCCTGACAACGGTCTGCCCGGCCTTCGTACTGCCCGGTTTAGGCTCCCCGCTTCGGGGCGGGTAGGCTTGGCCGACGTAGGTCGTGTGGGCTCGGACGCCCCGCACCGAGTGGAAACGAAGCGAGGGTAGTCGTGGGCTCTGTCATCAAGAAGCGGCGCAAGCGTATGGCCAAGAAGAAGCACCGCAAGCTGCTGAAGCGGACGCGTGTGCAGCGTCGTAACAAGAAGTAAGCGAGCTACGCGTATCGCTTTCCCTGCCCTCTCGTCACCGCATCCGCGGAGGCGGGAGGGCAGCGGCGTTTTCCGGCCATGTCCTTCGTTTCCTCGATGTTCGTAGCCTCGGACGTCATCACAGCGCAACATCAACCCGATACGGTGCGTACACAGCAACCGCACGGCCAGCACAGCCAAGGGGAGGCACGGATCTTGGGCAAGGTGGTGCTCGTCACCGGAGTCGCCCGGCAGCTCTCCGGAAGGCTCGTACGGCGCATCATGCGCGAACCGGACGTCGACCGGGTGATCGGTGTCGACGCCGTGCCGCCGGAGCATCATATGGGCGGCGCCGAGTTCGTACGGGCCGATATCCGCCACCCGATGATCGCCAGAGTGCTCGCCGAGCACGGCGTCGACACGGTTCTCCATATGGACGTCAGTGGCACGCTGCCCGGCAAGGGCGGCCGCACGGCGATCAAGGAGACCAACGTCATCGGCACGATGCAGCTGCTCGGCGCCTGCCAGAAGGCACCGACCGTACGGCGGCTCGTGGTGAAGTCCACGACCAGCGTGTACGGGTCGGCGCCGCGCGACCCGGCGGTCTTCACCGAGACGATGCCGCCCAAGTCGCTGCCCAGGGGCGGCTTCGCCAAGGACGCGGTCGAGGTCGAGGGTTATGTACGAGGCTTCGCGCGCCGCCGCCCGGATGTGGCCGTGGCCGTGCTGCGGTTCGCCAACATCCTCGGCCCGCGGACGGATACCCCGTTGTCGGAGTACTTCGCGTTGCCGGTGCTGCCGACGGTCTTCGGCTATGACCCGAGGCTGCAGTTCGTCCACGAGGATGACGTCATCGATGTGCTGCTGCTCGCGCTGCGGGACCCGGCGCGCGGCACGCTCAACAGCGGGACGTTCAATGTGGCGGGGGACGGGGTACTGCTGCTGTCGCAGACCGCGCGGCGGCTCGGCAAGCCGACGGTGCCGGTGCTGCTGCCGGCGGTGACGTGGGTGGCGCAGACGCTGCGCACGGCGGGGATCACGGACTTCTCGCCCGAGCAGATCAGGCTGCTGACGCACGGCCGGGTGGTGGACACGACGCAGATGCGTGAGACGCTCGGATTCACACCGAAGTTCACCACCGCCGGTGCCTTCTGCGACTTCGCGCGCAGCCGCGGACCAGGTCTGCTGCCGCGCGAACGGCTGGCCCGTGGCGTCGACCGGCTGGCCGCGCTGGTGCCCGCGGGCGGTGACCAGACGTGAGTGCCCAAACGAGGAGGAGCCGAGCCATGGCGGACGCCAAGGTCATCCCGTTCGACGAGGACACCCGTTCGCGCCGGGGCACACCGCGTCCCCGGGGCCGGGCCCGCACGAAGGGTGACACGGGTCCGGGCAGTCCGGCGGTGCCGCCTCCGCTCAGTGCCGTACGGCAGGCCCAGGCTGATGACCGGGACGGGCAGGAGGAGCCGTCTCCGGTGTCCCCCGAGCCCCAGGAGACCCCGGGCGGGTCAGCGGCGTCCCCGTCGCTGCCCGCGTCCGTCGAGGCCCTCACGGACGCCCTCGGGGGCGTTGCCGACCGACTGCTCGGCGGCCGCTGGGACCGCAAGGTCGCGCACGGCCTGGCCTTCCTGCGGCGCCGGGTCACCGGCGACTACGAGGTCGACGACTTCGGCTACGACCAGGAGCTCACCGACCAGGTCCTGATGTCGCTGCTGCGGCCGCTGTACGACCAGTACTTCCGGGTCGAGGTCAAGGGCATCGAGAACATCCCGGCCGAGGGCGGCGCGTTGGTCGTCTCCAACCACTCGGGCACGCTGCCGATGGACGGCCTGATGATGCAGGTCGCCGTACACGACCACCACCCGGCGGGGCGGCACCTGCGGCTGCTCGCCGCTGACCTGGTGTTCGTGCTGCCGGTGGTCAACGAGCTTGCGCGCAAGGCCGGCCACACGCTGGCCTGCGCGGAGGACGCGCAACGGCTGCTGGAGCGCGGGGAGGTCGTCGGCGTCATGCCCGAGGGCTTCAAGGGCCTCGGCAAGCCCTTCTCCGAGCGCTACAAGCTGCAGCGCTTCGGACGGGGCGGGTTTGTCGCCACGGCGCTCAAGACCGGTGTGCCGATCGTGCCGTGCTCCATCGTGGGCGCGGAGGAGATCTACCCGATGGTCGGCAACGCCAAGACCGTCGCCCGGCTGCTGGGCTTTCCGTACTTCCCGGTGACGCCGACCTTCCCCTGGCTGGGGCCGCTGGGGATGGTGCCGCTGCCGACGAAGTGGACGATCCAGTTCGGCGAGCCGATTCCGACGGACTGCTATGCGCCGGAGGCGGCGGACGATCCGATGCTCGTGTTCAACCTGACGGATCAGGTGCGGGAGACGATCCAGCACACCCTCTACAAGCTGCTGGTGCAGCGGCGTTCGGTGTTCTTCTAGGCCCTTCTAGGCCCCACCCGCCCCTTCCCGATTGACGCAACAGTGCGGCGGGGGGGGGGGTTTTGAAGGTCCCGCCCCCCCGCAGGTTGGGGGGGAGTTTTTGCCAGG
>NZ_JBHYXC010000090.1:0-6490 GCF_042751495.1 Streptomyces sp. NPDC059373
TGGGAGAAGGAGCGTGGTCTGGCGCCTGCGATCGCAAGGCGGAGGAGGGAGGTGACGCGGAGCGTCATCGACCGACGACAACGCCGCGAGAGCTGGTGCCAGGGCACGCGACGCCGCGGAGATCCACCGGCCAGACCCTGAGGTCCGGCGGGGGCTTGGGGAAGCCGTGGTGTGCGTTGAGGTCGGCGTAGCGGAGGGAGAGTTCGGCGCCCTGGGCCGCGCGGAGCCGGTCGCCGACGGGGTCGCTCCAGGTGGTCTCGCGTACGGAGACGGCCTGGTTGACGGCATGTTCGGGGGAAGGGGAGGGGGAAGGCATGGGTCAGTCACCACTCTGTGGGTCCGTGTGCGGGATCGGTCTGCGGCGGTCAGGCCGGACAGATCGCGCTGGACACGCGGCTCAGATCAATGTGGCGGCGGACGGTGAGCGGCATGGGGTCAAGTTATCAGCCCGGCGTCACCCCTTCGGCGGGGCCGTACTGGCCCGTTCGACGAGCCGGGTCGACAGCTCGGTGCGGGTGCTCTCCGGGACCTCGCCGTCCATCATGCGGATCAGGGTCCGTACGGCGGTGGCCGCCATCTCGGAGAGCGGCTGCCGCACCGTGGTCAGGCCGGGGTTGGCCCATCCCGCCTCGGGGAGGTCGTCGAAGCCGACGACGCTGAGGTCGTCCGGCACCCGCACGCCGCGCTCGGCGAGGGCGCGGAAGGCGCCGAGGGCCATGGGATCGGAGCAGACGAAGACGGCGGTGGGGGGCTCGGGGAGGTCGAGCAGCTCCAGCGTTCGCAGATAGCCGAGGTCGGGGCTGAAGTTGCCGTAGCGGATGTACTCCGTCCGCACCCGTACGCCGGCCGCCGCCAGCGCGGAGCGGTAGCCGGCGATGCGGGCGCTGCTGCAGACCTTGCGGCGGAAGCCACCGATGGCGGCGATGCGCTGGTGGCCGAGGGCGAGGAGGTGCTCGGTGGCGCTGACGCCACCGGCCCAGTTGGAGGCGCCGACGGAGGGCACGCCGGGCGGGGGGTCGACGGCGGGGTCGATCATGACGTACGGGATGCGGTGCTGTTCGAGCCAGGTGTACTGGGTGGGGCTGAGCTCCGCCAGATTGAACAGGACGCCGGAAGTGCCGCGGGCGCAGAGCCTGTCGAACCAGCCGCGCTCGGGGCGGCCGCCGCGCACCCGCGTGAGGCCGGCGGAGACGACGATCTCGAAGCCGGCCTCGTGGGCGGCCTCTTCCACACCGTGCAGGACCGCGCCGGACCAACTGGTGGCCAGGGAGTGGACGACGACGTCGACCAGGCCGTTGGACCTGACGGCGTCGAAGCGGGGCCTGCGTACATAGCCGAGTCTCTCCAGGGCCTCGCTCACCCGTCGGCGGGTCTCGGGGGCTACGTCCTCACGCCCGTTGACCACCTTGGACGCGGTGGGGACGGAGACTCCGGCCTCCCGTGCGATCACGGCCAGAGTCGGTCCGGTGGCAGCGGCTCGCGCCATGGACATTCCTCTCTACGGCGGCTCAGCTGCACCGGGTTGACCGAAAGTTTCGAATAGTGGCGCTTACGTCATCGAAACATTGACCGGACAGCAAGGGCTTTCTACATTACGGGGGCCCTGACGTCCGGGGGAAGACACAGGAATTGGCCGATCCGGATATCGAAACTTTCGGACTTTCGAGAGGTGACTCGACATGCCCAGAACCGCCCGTCGCATACGGATCGCCACCAGCCTCGCCGCCTCGGCCGCCCTCGCCCTGACCGCCGCCGGCTGCGGAAGCGGCTCCGGCGGCTCGGACGGCGGCACGGTCACGCTGAAGATCACCACGCAGGTGGACTACGGCTACCGGGGCGCGATCTACAAGGAGTTCGAGAAGACCCACCCGGGCATCAAGGTCAAGGAAGTACTCGTCGACGACCTTCCGCAGAAGCTCGTCACCCAGCTCGCGGCCGGTCGCGGGGCATCCGATGTGGTCGGGCTCGGCGACGACACGCTCACCAAGTTCAAGCCCAGCTACGCCAAGTTCCTCAACCTCGCCGACTACGGGGTCGACAACACCAAGGACCCATGGGCCGACTGGGCCTACCAGGCAGGCACGGTCAACAACGGGGCGTTCGTGCTCGGCGTGCGCACCGATATCGGCGGCATGGGCATCTGCTACCGCACGGACCTCTTCAAGCAGGCCGGGCTGCCCACCGATCCGGGTGCCGTCGCCAAGCTCTGGCCGACCTGGGCGGACTTCACCGCCACCGGGCAGAAGTTCGCCAAGAAGGTCAGCTCCGCGAGTTTCACCGCCAACACCGGTGACATCTGGGTGGCGATGACCAACCAGCACAAGGAGACCTTCTTCGCCGAGTCCGACGACTCCTTCATCGCAGACACCAACACCGCCCTCAAGGCCGACTTCCTCACCGCCGCCGACATGGCCGTGAAGAAGGTCAGCGGCGGCTTCCCGCCCTTCAGCCCCGAGATGGCCGCCGCGCTGAAGAACGGCAAGGCCGCCACCGCCGTCTGCCCGGCCTGGAAGCTGGACCGCACCAAGGAGGCCTCCGGCGCCGCCAACTCCGGCAAGTGGTCGGTCGCCTCGGCACCCGGCGGCGGCAACTGGGGCGGCTCGTACCTCGCCGTACCGAAGCAGACCGCGCACCCGAAGGAGGCCGCGGAGCTGGCGCGTTGGCTGACCTCCTCGGCCACCCAGAAGAAGCTGTTCCTCGCCAAGGGCTACCTCTCCAGCCACCCTGACGTTTACAAGGACCCGGAGGTGCTGGCCAAGAAGGACACGTACTTCTCCGACGCGCCCACCGGGGAGATCTTCGCCAAGGCCGCCGACTCCATTCAGCCGTACTACCGCGGCACCCACGACAGCGACATCTCCGGCCTGTTCGTGAACGCCCTGCTCCGCGTCGAGCAGGGGAAGCAGTCACCCGAGGACTCCTGGAACCAGGCGATCTCCGATTCCAAGAAGGTCCTCGGCCAGTGACGGTCACCCAGACCCGCCGTGCGACGGGCGCCGGACCCGCCCGCCCCGTCGCACGGCGGCACCACTGGCGCAGCCGGCTCACCCGCTTCGATCTCCGCTACACCCCCTATCTGTTGATCGCCCCGTTCTTCGTCGTCTTCGGGGTCTTCGGCATCTGGCCGCTGCTCTACACAGGCTGGATATCGCTCCACAAATGGGCGATGATCGACGGCGACCAGGGCTGGCTCGGACTCCACAACTACGCGACGCTCCTCAGCGACGACTACTTCTGGAACGCCCTGCTGAACACGCTCCTGCTCTTCGTACTCGGCACCGTCCCACAGCTGTTCATCGCCCTCGGCCTGGCCGCCCTGCTCAACCGGCGGCTGCGGGCCAGCGCCCTGTGGCGCTCCTCGGTCCTGCTGCCGCACGTCGTCTCGGTGGTCGCCGTCACCCTCGTCTTCGCCCAGCTGTACGGCAAGAACTACGGAGTGGTGAACGACGCCCTGGGCCTGGTCGGCATCGACCCCGTCGACTGGCAGGCCAACCGCTGGTCGGCGCTGACCGGGATCAGCAGCATCATCATCTGGCGCTACACCGGCTACAACACCCTGATCTTCCTGGCCGCCATGCAGAACGTCCCCGACGAGCTGAAGGAAGCGGCGCAGATCGACGGCGCGTCGCGGCTACGGGTCTTCCGGTCCATCACCGTGCCGAGCATCCGCCCGACCATCATCTTCGTCGTCATGATGTCGAGCATCGGCGGCATGCAGATCTTCGCCGAGCCGCAGCTCTTCGACATCCAGGGCACGGACGGGACGGGCGGCAGCGACCGGCAGTTCCAGACCCTGATGATGTATCTCTACGAAAAAGGCTTCCGGTATTTCGACGCCGGATACTCGGCCACCATCGCCTGGGTGATGTTCGTCATCATCGCCGTCGTCTCCGGTATCAATTACGCCCTGTCGCGGCGTATCGCGTCCAAGGGGTGAACCGCGCCATGGCCATCACCAAGTATTCGGCGGAACGCTCCCGGCGGGTCGGATTCCTGACCTATGCCGTCCTGGCGGGCACCCTGCTCGCCTCGGCCTTCCCGCTCTACTACTCCTTCGTCGTGCCGACCCGGGACAACTCCGCCATCGGCGACCCGGCGCTGACCCTCACGCCCGGCGGGCATCTGCTGGACAACCTGCGGCGGGTCTTCGACACCGTCGACTTCGGCCTGGCGATCCGTAATTCGCTCATCATCTCCACGACGGTGACGGTGTGCTGCGTCCTGCTGTCCAGCCTGGCCGGATTCGCCTTCGCCAAGCTGCCGTTCCGTGGTCGCAACGCCCTCTTCCTCATCGTCGTCATCACGGCGATGCTGCCGACCCAGCTCGGGATGATCCCGCTCTACATGCTCATGGGGAAGCTGGGCTGGATCGCCACACTCCAGGCCGTCATCGTGCCCGCGCTGGTCTCCGCGTTCGCCGTCTTCTGGATGCGGCAGGCCTGCGAGGAGGCGGTGCCGTACGAGTTGGTGGAGGCGGCCCGTATCGACGGCTGCTCCACGCTGCGCACCTTCTGGCATGTGGCGCTGCCGGCGGTCCGCCCGCAGGCGGCGGTGCTGGCGATGTTCACCTTCATGGGCACCTGGAACGACTTCATGTGGCCGCTGATCGTCCTCGACCCGTCCGAGACGCCGACCGTGCAGACCGCGCTCTCGGCGCTGGCCAGCGGCTACGCCACCGACTACACGCTGGTCCTCACCGGGGCCGCGATCGGCGTGCTGCCGCTCATCGTCATCTTCGTCCTGCTCGCCCGGCAGATCGTCGCCGGGGTCATGCAGGGTGCCGTCAAGGGCTGAACGGCCCACCTCCCGAGAGGACTTGCATGACCGCCGGTCCCGCCCAGGTCTCCCCCACCGCCGTGCCGTCCACCGAGGGCGACGGCGAGGAGGGCTGCGACGAAGCTCCGCTCATCCGCAACCCGGTGCTGCCGGGCTTCCACCCCGATCCCTCGATCCTCCGCGTCGGCGCCGACTACTACCTGGCCTCCTCGACCTTCGAGTGGTTCCCCGGCGTGCCGCTGCACCACTCCACCGACCTGGCCAACTGGCGCCCCGCCGGGCACATCCTCACCCGCACCGATCAGCTGGACCTGCGCGGCGTGCCCAACTCCGGCGGGGTGTGGGCGCCTTCGCTGTCGTACGACGACGGGCGGTTCTGGCTGGTCTACAGCATCGTGCGGACCATCGGGCGGCCGTACAAGGACGTCGACAACTTCCTGGTGACCGCGGAGTCCGCCGAAGGCCCGTGGTCGGAGCCGGTGTTCCTCAACTCGACCGGCTTCGACGCCTCCCTCTTCCACGACGCCGACGGACGCCGCTGGCTGGCCCAGATCCAGTGGGACTTCCGGGACGGCCACGACGCCTTCGCCGGGATCGTGCTCCAGGAGTACGACCACGGGCTGCGCGCCCTGACCGGCGAGCCGCGCACCGTACTGCGGCACGACACGCTCATCGAGGGCCCCAACCTCTACCGCCGCGACGGCTGGTACTACCTGATGCTCGCCGAGGGCGGCACCGGCTGGAACCACGGCATCCTCATGGCCCGCGCCCGTGACCTCAAGGGACCGTACGAACTCGATCCGCGCGGCTCGCTGCTCACCACCCGCGACGCCCCCGACTGGCCGTTGCAGAAGGCCGGTCACGGTGAGCTGGTGGAGACCCCGGACGGCGAGTGGTTTCTGGCCCACCTCGCCAGCCGCCCCGTCGCCACGTCCGACGGGCCGCGCTGCGTCCTCGGCCGCGAGACCTGCCTGCAACGTGTGGAGTGGACCGACGACGGCTGGCTGCGGCTCGCCGGCGGCGGCAGCCTTCCCGCCCTCGAAGTCCCGGGGCCGGGCGGGTCCCGCTCCCGCCCCTGGCCCGCCGTGCCGGCCCGCGACGACTTCGACGCCCCCGTCCTGGGTGACACCTGGAGCACGCTGCGGGTCCCCGTCGACGACAGCCGGCTCAGCCTCACCGACCGCCCGGGCTGGCTGCGGCTGCGCGGCGGCGAGAGTCCGCACTCCCTCTTCGAGCAGAGCCTCGTCGCCCGGCGGCTGCGCTCGCCGCGCTGCGAGGTGTCCACGGTGCTGGACTTCCGGCCCAGCCACTTCTCCCAGATGGCGGGGCTGGTCTGCTGGTACGACACCACCACCCACTACTACCTGCGGGTCACCCACTCCGAGACCCGCGGCCGCGTCCTCGGCATCGTCCTCACCGACCAGGGGCAGTACGAGGAGCTGCCCGAGACCGAGCTGCCGGTCGACGACTGGCCGCTGCTCCATCTGCGCGCCCGCCTTGACCACGCCGAGCTGCGCTTCGCCGCCTCCCCCGACGGCACGGAGTGGCTGGACGTCGGCCCGGTCCTGGACGCGAGCAGGCTCTCCGACGACTACGGCCCGCTGCTGCGCTTCACGGGCGCCTTCGCCGGGCTGTGCGCGCAGGACCTCAACGACCGGCGGGCGACCGCCGACTTCGACTGGTTCGAGCTGCGCGACCTGACGCCGTGAGAGAG
>NZ_JBHYXC010000091.1:0-6341 GCF_042751495.1 Streptomyces sp. NPDC059373
CCTATGCGATGGGACTCTTGTCCCGTCACCCTGCTAGGGTGACGGGACAAGAGTCCCATCACTTGCGGGAGAGTTCCATGCGCGTTTTTGTCACCGGTGGCACCGGTCTGATCGGGTCCGCCGTCGTCGCCGAGCTCCTCGGCAACGGCCACACCGTCCTCGCGCTCGCCCGCTCCGACGCGTCGGCGCGGGCCGCCGAGGCGGCCGGTGCCGAGCCGCTGCGGGGAGCTCTCGCCGATCTGGACATCCTTCGCGCCGGCGTCGCACAGGCCGACGGGGTGATCCACCTGGCATTCGGCAACGACTTCAGCAGCCCCGACGCCCTCGCACAGTCGGTCGCCGAGGAAAGTGCCGCCCTCGCGACCCTCGGCGAGGAACTCGTCGGCAGCGACCGCCCCTTCGTCACCGTCTCGGGTACGCCCCGTGCGCCGGGCCGCGTCTCCACCGAGGCCGACCCGCTACCGGCCGACGGGCCGGTCGGTGGTCGCGGTCGCGCGGTCACGGCGGTCCTGGGCCTGGCCTCGCGCGGGGTCCGGAGCACGGCCGTACGCATGCCGCGCACGGTTCACCACCAGGGCACGGGCGGGTTCGCCGGTCTGTTGACCACCATCGCACGCCGGACCGCGGTGTCCGGCTACCCGGGCGACGGCGCACAGCGCTGGCCGGCCGTGCACGCACTCGACGCGGCAGTCCTCTTCCGGCTCGCCCTGGAGCAGGCCGAAGCCGGTACCTCCTGGCACGCCGTGGCCGACGAGGGAGACACGGTGCGTGACATCGCGGCGGTCATCGGCCGACGGCTGGGTCTGCCGGTCGAGTCGGTGCCGGAGCAGACCTACGGCCCCCTCGGCCCGATCTTCGCGACCGACCAGCCCTCGTCCAGCACCCACACCCGGCAGGCGCTCGGCTGGGAGCCGAAGCACCCCGGCCTTCTGGAGGACCTGGAGAACATCCAGCCCTGACCCACACCGTAATGCACCCCTGACCGAGACCGGACGGCTGCGTCTGGCCCGTTGCGTCGTCGAGGACGGCCGGCCGCTGCGACGCGCCGCTGAACGCTTCCAGGTCTCACCCACGACCGCCCGGCGATGGGCTGACCGCTACCGGGTCATGGGCGAGGCCGGGGATGGCCGACCGCTCGTCGCGCCCGCGCACCAGCCCCACACCGACCGAACGGCGCATCATCAAGGTCCGGGTGTTGCGGCGTTTCGCATCGCCGGCCTGCTCGGCCTGGTGCCCGCCACCGTGCACCGCTTCCTGACCCGCTACGGCCCGGCCCGACTGAGCCACCTGGACCGGGCCACCGGCCACGTCATCCGCCGCTACGAACGCGACCGGCCCGGCGAACTGGTGCACGTGGACATCAAGAAACTCGGCAACATCCCCGACGGCGGCCGCCACACAATCCTCGGCCGCCAAGCCGGACGCAAGACACGTTCCGGCGCCGGCTACCGGGGCCCCCGGCAGAACGCTGGGGGACTACATCCACACCACCGTCGACGACCACTCCCGCCTCGCCTACAGTGAGATCCACGCCGACGAGAAGAAAGAGACCGCCACCACGTTCTGGACCCGTGCTAACTCTCGCTTCGGTGCCCCACTTTTCCCGTCACGACACTGTCTGGGTTTCAGCAGGTCAGCAGGGCATTGTGGTGACAGAGGCTGAGAGGTGAGCGGGACACCGATTGAGAAATCGCAGCGCGTTGCAGTGAGAGTTCCAATAGGAAGAGCTTCCTGACCTGGCGTTTTACCGGCCAGCCTGATGGAATCACCCCGTCTGCGCGGGGAAGAGCCCCGGATCCACCGCAACCACGTCCATCAGCCCGATGCACCCCCGCATACGCGGGGAAGAGCACACCGCCCGCCACCGCCCGAGGAGAAGAGACGATGCACCCCCGCATACGCGGGGAAGAGGCTTGCTGAACTGCAAGTTCTGCGGAGTTGGGCGTCGTTTTTCTTCGGTCGGGATCGGTCTGGGGGGTGTTCGGGGCCCGTATGCGGCGACTTTCGGGCTGCTGGTGGTGCGGACGGTTGTCCGGTCAGCGTGCTGATCGGGGCGCTGGGGCGATTGAACGTGGGGGCGGCCAGCGGCTGGCCGTCTGGGTCCGGTTCGGTTGCGGTTTTCTGATGTGTCGCAGCCTTGTCGGAGAGTTGTCGGACACCGCGATTGGAATCGGCCAATTCCGGAGCAAGTTGGGGTCAGTTCGGCCCATGACTGCAACACTCTGTGACTGCGGTGGGTGGCCTGCCGCGATGGATCTCGGGGGTGTTCGTATGGCGGGTCGTCCTGACAAGTACTACCGAGCGGGTCACTGGGTGAATCGGTCGGCTGGCGGTCGGAAGCCGGTGAAGAAGTCCATGACGGGTCTGATCGTGGTCGGCTTGCTGGTGGTTGGCGCGTGGTTGGGGTTGTTCTCCAACGGCTCGGATGCTTCGACGCAGCAGCCTGCCTCGTCGACGTCGTCGGCGCCGTCGGGACGCTGAGAGCAAGCGTCCGGAGGTGAGGACCGTCAGGTGGCGGTTGCTGCGGACAGCTCTTCGAGGGCGGTTGGCTACGTGCCGCCTGACTGGCGTTTTCTGGCCCCGGGCCTGCCGCGCCACCACGTCGGCTTGGGATTCTTTGTGGCCGCCGGCGGGACGGTGGTGGCCTGCGGGGGTTCTGCGGTTCGCAGGCGTTCCCAGGCAGCCTTCCAGGCATCTGCCTGCTCGCGGGGCACGCCGCAAACGGCCAGGAAGGTGCTGGTGGTCTTCCAGGTTTTCGGGAGCGTCGTGCGGTTGAGCAGGCGGCTGAATGCGCCTGCTCCGATGGGTGGTTCGGCCTTGTCGCTGAGGGACTGGAGGGTCTTGCCGCTGATCACCCGGCACTCGATGAGCGCGTCCAGGAACATGCGAGACGTGTGGAAGCCGCCGGGATCAGGCCAGCGGTGATCACCCGGCCTTGGGGGAGAGGTAGTGGCCCCGGGCTGGTAGGCGTGGTTGCGGGCGAACACCAGGCTGCCTGCGGTGTTGCGGTCGCGTTTTTGCGGTAGCGGCCGGCCCTTGGCCCGCAGCACCGACCGCAGGTGGGCGTAGACCGTCTCCAGGTCCAGCTCCGGCGGGCCGCCGTCAATGCCCCGCGTCAGGACGTGCAGGAGTTCGCCGGTGAACGCCGTGAAGGTCTCGCCGGGCGGAGCCAGGGCGCTGCCGTTTTCCGGCGCGGCGGCCAACAGGTAGCTGCCATCGATCTCCGCCTGGTCGACCAGCGTTCCGGGCCCGCTCATCAACCCCAGAGCCCGGCCGCTGAAACAGCAGTCCAACACGACCACATACCGCTGCGCCCGTCCCTGGGCGATGATGTCCCGCAGCGACTGGTAGAGAACACCGGTATGGCTGAGACCGGGTACCGAGTCGGGCAGGCCGAAGAACAGCTCACCGCGGCTGTCGGTCAGGCCGTGCCCGGCGAAGTACACCAGCAGGGTGTCCCGCACCGCTCCGGCCGCCTCCCACACCGGACCCAGCATGTCCCGCGCGTGGGCTGGCTCCGCGATCACCGTGCAGTGGTCTTCCGGCAGGCCCCACGAGCCGGCGCCGGTCACCGCGGCGGCCAGGGCGGGAAGATTGTTCGCCACGCCCGGCAGCGGCTCCAGCGCCGTGTATCGGCTCACCCCCACTAGGACCGCCCGCGACGAGGACGGGTCGGGCCGGGCGCTCACGGCTGCTCCTGTTCCCCGCCCGGCTCTTCGAGCATGGCGAGTACACGCTGCACTTCGGCATCGGAGTACTCCGTCATGCTCACCTCGACGCCACCGCGCCGGATCGTGATGCGCGGCGGCCGCGGCCGGGTCTGCCGCCACGCGAGCACCGACAGGACGAACGAGGCCGCGCTCCACCCGTTGTCCGTCACCAACTGCACCGCTTCAACCCAGCCGCCCATCGCACCCGCCTGCGCAGGCCGCTCCAGCAGCGACACAGCCGCTGCTGCGCGGACCGCAGGCTCCTGACGTAACCAGCCCTGCAGCAAACGCAATTCCGCTTCTTCCTGCGCGCCGCCGTCCACTCGTACCTCAACCAGCACTGCCCTGCTCCTCTCGTTGCCACCCCGCGTGGTCATGGGGGGCGGTCCATGTGGTGTCCGCATCCTGCCCACCTCGGCGGTCCTCCTCACCGCTAGATGAGGAGCACGCTGCACGGAGACGGCTGTGCGGTCGGAGGAGATATCCCGGCTGCGCCGGGAGGGCTTCGCAGGTAACCAACTCGGACAGGAGAGCAACCGACACCCCCGTCTGCACGGGACTGTCCGAAGACCGTGGTGATCGACCGGGGCAGGGCGGAACCACCCCCCGTTTACCGGGCACTCCACCTGTTCGGACTCTTGGGGCCGCCCTGACGGGAGTCACCTCCTCCTGAGCGGAGATCTACGCCTGACCGACTCGGCCCGGCCCTGCACCACGGTGCACCCCCGTCTGCACGGGAAAGAGGTCTTGCCGTAGACGGCTTCGTCGTCCATCGAGGAGCCACCCCCGCTGCGCGGGGAGTACCAGAGGCATCGAAACTACGTCCCTAAGCGGTTGAGCCCAGATGCCCGCGGCGCGGCCCCAGGTCGCGGACCGGTGGGTCACGTCCCAGTCGGCGCGCGTGGTGACGCAGTGGATCAGCAGGAAGAACAGGCGGTGTTGCAGGATCCACCTCGGCCGGGCGGCCGCTGGCCTGGCGGGCCCTGGGGACGGCCTGCCCGCTGACGGGGGGCCACTTACGTTTGCAGGGCGGAGCTGCGCTCCTGTTCCGGCTGCTCGATCTGCTGCCCGGCGGCGAGACCGGCCTGGCCGGCCTCCCCGCACTGGATCGCTGACAGCACCCGGCTTGCAGGTCGGGTATGCCCGCGATGACCTGGAGGAGATCATGCTTCATTTCCCTCGCGGTGCCCTGATCTGGGCCGACTGGTGGATCGCATCGATGACGAGTTCGAGCGTCGTACTCTGCCGGACCCTGGTCGCATCGGTGAACAGACGGTGGGGGGCTGGTGGTGGTCAAGAATCCGAGAGCGCTGAGGCTGTTCACGGAGGCGTAACGCGTGGTGGTCGCGCTGCTCCCTGCACCCGCGGGGATGGTCCCGCCCTGTGGGGGACCTCGCTCAACTCGTTGTCGCCTGCTCCCTGCACCCGCGGGGATGGTCCCTCGCCTTAGGTGGCGGTGGTGTGGGCGGCGCCCGGGGAGAGCACACGCAAGTCCGGCTCGGAGCCCCCGTGTGGGCCATTAGCTTGTGAATGACTTTTGATTCGCGGTTGATTGACAGGACCTCACGTGCCATCCTGTCAGTCCCGGGTCAATCAGCAGTTAATCCGGGGTCATTTCTCAGAGGGGGGGTACAGATGGACCTGACCATCACCTTGAAGGGGGCGTCGGAGGACTTCGCCCGCCAGGTGCTGGCGATGTTCGTCGGAGCCGAAGGTGTGGTGGTCTCTACGGAGCCCGCGGACACCGAGTGGACGGCGGACCGCGCGTACCGGCTGCTCCGCATGACGAACGCGCGGTCGCTCCTGCTGATCGACACCGCGGTGAATGGAAACGGCTGGGTGGACGGCCCCGCCTACCGCAAGGAGTTTGGCGAGCAGGCGCTGCGTGGGCCGTCGGCTACCATCACCAAGGCCATCAAGCGCGGCGCGGCCGAGGGCCTGTGGTCGTCGGACATCCCGCACCCGCTGCGCGCGACCACCCCGGCCCCCGGCCAGGGCTGGTCGAAGACCGGCGGCTACTTCCTTGACGCCAAGCACCTGCCGGTTTTCCGGACCGCGATGGAGCGGTACGCGCAGGACAGCGCAGCCAGGGAGAAGTAGCAGCCGCAGAGAGGGCCCGGTCAGGTCACCTGTGGGGTGGCCGAGCCCTCGGCACGCTCGATCACCGGCCGGGCCAGCCGTAAGTTCCTCGACGGCCAGCAGGCCTGCCGATCGGCATCTGGAGATTACCCAGAGGCTGGGATCACACCCCTCGGGTGAGGCGCCATGCCCCGATCTGCGGCTGTGGTCATCGCCGCCTCACGGCCCGGGCTGCTACGCCGGTGACGGTCGCCAACGCGGCCACGACGGCGGCGCCGACGCCCAAGGGCTCGCCCAGCGATGGATGGAGGTGGACGAGGTAGATAGCGGCGCCGGCGATCAGCAGTCCCACCACCATGGCGAGCAGCAGTAGGTACACGCGCAACGTCTCGTGCTCGTCGTCGCGCGGAGCGGGCACGTTCGAGTTCGATGTCATCGAGTTCGGATACTTTCGCAATTACTGACTTCTTCGGGGTGTTGTCGGGTGCTGGGTGAGACTGAAGCCGGTGCCGGCGAGGCACCCGTCGACGAGTTCGGGATGACGCTGGATGT
>NZ_JBHYXC010000092.1:0-5934 GCF_042751495.1 Streptomyces sp. NPDC059373
CGGCAGACCATGGGCGTGGTCATCGCCACCCTGCAAGGCGTCTCCTTCCCCCTCGCCGACGTGGCGATCGGCATCGCCGGGGGCCGCAATCTGTGGCGCCGGGCCGCGTGGTTCCTCGACCGCGAGCCTGAGTCGGAGGTCGGCCTCCAGGCCGCCGCCCTGGCCTATGCCGCCAAGGTCGCCACACACGGCGCGACCACCGCGCAGCACGCCCAGGGCGGCCTCGGCTTCACCGTCGAGGCCGACGCCAGCCTGTACTTCCTGCGCGCCAAGGGCTGGGCACTGGGCGGCGGCGACCCGCGGGAGGACGTGCGCACCGTGGGCGAACTGCGACTGGCGGCCGTCGGCGCACGGTGAGAGCACCCGCCCGACACGAAGGCACCCGACACGAAGGCACCAGACACAGAGGGGACGGACCATGGATTTCGGCACCATCGAGTTGGACGACCGGCATCGCGCTCTGCAGCAGGAGGCCAGGGACTTCGTCCGGGAACAGTTCACCGACGAGGTGTACGAGCACGAGCACCGGACCGGCGACGGCTTCAACGAGAAGGTCCACCTCGCGATGGGCCGGCGCGGCTGGATCCTGCCGACCCGGCCGGTCGAACGAGGCGGCGCGGGACTCGATGCGCTGGGCGCCCGCGTCCTGGAGCTGGAGCTGCAGAAGGCGCATGTGCCGTGGGTGACGCTCGGCACCACCCGGCTGGTGCTCTCCGCGGTCGAACGGTATGCGTCCGACGCGATCCGCGACGACGTGGTGGCCGCAGTGGCCTCCGGCCGGGTGCGCTTCTGCCTCGGCTACACCGAGCCCGACGGCGGTTCCGACATCGCCGGAGCCAAGACCCGTGCGGTCCGCGACGGCGACGAGTGGACCGTCAACGGCTCGAAGATCTTCACTACGGGCGCGCACAACTGCCAGTACACCTTCCTCATCACACGTACCGACCCCGAGTTGCCCAAGCACAAAGGCCTGACGATGTTCCTCATGCCGCTGGACGCCAGGGGCGTGGAGATCCAGGGCATATGGGCGTTCAGCGGGGAACGCACGAACATCGTCTACTACGACAACGTCCGCATCTCCGACGACTACCGGCTCGGCGCGGTCAACGACGGCTGGACGGTGCTGCACGGGCCGCTGGACGAGGAGCACAGCATCGGAGGCGGCGAGGAGGCGGGCCTTGACGACCCCTCGATCGGGGTCCAGTTCGTCCGCGAGCTGCACCGTGCGCTGGACGAGGCCGCGCGCTGGGCCGACACGCCCGGCCCGGACGGCTCCCGGCCGGCGGACGATCCGTCCGTGCGGCACCGGCTCGGCGCGGTCGCCGTCGAACTGGAGGCCGCGCTCGCCACACCAGGGCCCTTCGGCCGGGTCAAGTGCGCCGAGACCGTCGTGTCCGGCGCCGCCGAACTCCTGGACCTGCTCGGTCCCGTGGGACTGCTCTCCCGCGGGTCCCGCGGCGCGGTCGGCGACGGCCAGGTCGATTTCGCCCACCGCTACGCGCAGGGCACTGCCACCTACGGCGGGACGGTCGAGGTCTTCCGCACCATCATCGCCCAGCACGAACTCGGGCTGCCGCGGGCGACCTATCCCGGCAGCAAGGCATTCCTCTCCCGTTCCGGTTCCCAAGGCTCCTAGAAAGGCAGGACCACATGTCCATCGGACGCCTCTTCCACATCATTCACATGACGGGAGACCTTCCCTCGCTGGAGACCTGGTACGACGACGTGTTCAGCGTGCGGCGGGGCTTCCTGGACCACAATTACATGGAGGGCGAGATCCGCGACGCGTCGCTGGTGCTCCTCGGGGACACCGTGATCGAGCCGCTGGCGCCCGCCTTCCGGGTCGACGGATGGGACGCCATGCCCATCGGACGGTTCTACAAGCGGTTCGGCAACCACTGGCACTCGATCGCGTGGTACACCGACGACGCCGGCGAGATCTGGCAGCGTTGCACCGACGCCGGAGTGCGGGTCTACGTCGAGGGCGGCAAGCTCACCGACACCCGCCCCGATCCGGGCTCGGCCATCATGACGCATCCCAAGGACACCATCACGCAGTTGGAGTTCATGCGGCCGGGCGACTTCGGCGAGAAGAACGACCCGCGCCTGCAGCCCGACTGGGACCCCAACTGGTGGATCGACAACCATCCGATCGCCACGCCGGGCCTGGCCTACACCACCGTGCTCACCAAGGACCGCGAGCGCGCGGAGAAGGTCTACGGGGAGGTGCTCGGCGGCACGGTGCTGCACAAGGGGTCCTCGCGGCTGACCGGCACCGACGACACCTATGTGCTGATGGGCGACACCGTGGTGCAACTGTCCACGCCGAACACCGACGGCACCCTCGCGGCCGACGACCTGGCCGCCAACAAGGAGATCCACCACGCGGCGGCCTTCCGGGTGCGCGACCTCGACGCCACAGAGGAGTACCTGAAGTCCAAGGGCGTCAAGACGGTGTCCAGGGACGACGACACCCTGCTCACCGATCCTGCCACCACGCACGGCGTGCCCTTCCGGTGGACGACGTGGGACGTGCCGGGCGGGCCGCGCGACCGACACTGACGGTCCGTCGGCACGGGACGGCTTGGGCCCGGTACTCCCCTTCAGCAGTACCGGGCCCAAGCCGTCCCGCCGGCCTTCGCGCGGTCAGCCGAGCAGGAGCGTGGCCTTGCCGGGCGCGAGACGGTTGCCTTCCTCGTCCTCGGTCCAGACGTCGACGTCGACCTCCCGGCCGCCATCGACGTCGCGCACCGCCGTCACCGCGCCGGTCGCCGTGACGTTCATCCCCTTGGTGTTGGCGGCGCGGAACTGGCAGGACAGGCGGACGATCCGCGCGTCGGGCAGCCACTCCCGCAGCACGTTGTGCAGGTACGCCCATTGGAGGTTTCCCATGCCGAAGGCGGTGGAGTAGCCGGCCGCCCGGCCGGCATCGTCGTCCATGTGGATGGGGACGAACTCGTCGTTGACGGCCGCGTACCGGTTCCAGTTGGCGAGTCCGGTGGTCCGGATCAGTGACGGGATCGGCTCCCCGACGGCGATGACGTGGTCGCTCATGACTCTCCTCTGCTGCCGGTCGGTCTCAGTAGCGGATCAGCGTCGTACGCCCGCGGCGGACGGTCTCGTCGTTCTGGTTGGTCCACACGTCCTCGATGACGGTGAAGAGCATCAGCCCCAGGCGGCCCCGGCGTTCGCGGTATTCCACCACTCGGGACTGGGTGGAGATGACGTCACCGGGACGGATCGGCACCCCGTACTCGACGTCGAGACCGCCGTTCAACTGGAACTTCAGGCCCGGTCCCGCGATGCCGAGCAGATGCTCAGTGTTGTCGGGGTCGTTGGGCTCCCCGGCGGACCGGTCGTCCGGACCGGCCGTCGTCATCCAGGCGAACGGATTGAAGTCCTCCGGCGCGACGATGCCGCCGTGGACGCTGGCGGCGGCCGCCTGCTCGTCCCAGAAGACCGCTGGCGGCGGGGCCGGGTAGTACACGGCGATGGCCCACTTGCGGATGTCGGAGGCAGCCACCGGAAAGCTGGTGGCGTGCCGGAAGGTGCGCCCGATCGCGTCCCGCATCGGCTCGGAGATGGTGCTGTCTGCCATGCCCGCTCCCATGGATTCGACATTCATCAAAGGGTAGGACCCGGGAGTCCGTTGACCGCCCCGAATGGTGTGGATAGACTCTACTACAGATTTAATGCTATCGAATAGTGATGGGTTGTCGGCGTTATTGTCACGACATGAGTGAGGTCTTTCCATGAGCATCGCCGCAGACGGGTCCACCGCACGGGACGGAGCATCGGACGCGCCGCCGGTCCGCGACCAGGGCGAGGCACTGCGCCGCCTGTTGAAGCCCCGTACGATCGCGGTGGTCGGACTGAGCGAGACATCCGCGTTCATCGACTACATCGCCCCCACCCTCGACGGCGACGCGGAGGTCTTCTTCGTCCACCCCCAGCACGACACCGTGCTGGGAAGGAAGACCTACTCGCGGATCCAGGACATCGGCCGTCCGCTCGACGCCGTCCTGTCCGTGATGTCCGCAGAGCGCACCACACAGCTCGCGGAGGAGTGCGCGGACCTCGACTGCGGGGGTCTGGTGCTGATCGCCGGCGGCTTCGCGGAGACCGGAGCCGACGGTGCCGCCCTCCAGCAACGACTCGTCGCGGCGGCCGAGCGCTCCGGCATGGCGATCGTCGGCCCCAACGGACTCGGCTTCATCAACGTCCCGCACAACGTGAGCCTGACCATCGCCAGCCGGCACAAGCGTCGGCCAGGCGGCATCTCGGTCGTCTCGCAGAGCGGCGCGATGCTCAGCGGGGTCGCCATGGCCGCGTGGGACCGGCCGGGCACCGGGCTCAACCTGCTGATCTCGGGGGGAAACGAGGCGGTCACCGATCTCGCCGACTACGTGAACCACTTCGTCGACGACCCCGAGACAGCCGCGATCGGCTTGGTCATCGAGCAGGTCAGACGCCCCCAGGCGTTCTTCGCGGCGGTCCGCCGGGCCCACGCGGCAGGCAAGCCGGTGGCGGCACTGAAACTGGCCCGCAACTCCCGCTCGCAGGCGATGGCGGCCTCCCACACCAACGCGCTGACCGGCGACGCCTGGGTCTACGACGTCGCCTTCGCGCAGGCCGGCATCGCGGTGGCACACGACCCGGAGGAACTGGTCGACCGGCTGTCGATGTTCACCCAGCTCGATCCGGCACGCTGGACTGGGGTCGAGAAGCTCGGCATCATCACGATGACGGGCGGCTTCGCCTCGCTGTCCTTCGACATCGCCGCCGAGGAGGGCCTGGAGATCCCGGCCCTGGACTCCATGAAGCCGTGGGTGCAGCAGAACCTGCCGGGCGTCACCGTCCCCAATCCGCTGGACACGACGGGCCTCGGCGGCTCCTTCTGGCCGGAGATCGTCGACAGTTATGCCAAGTCGGACGAGCTGGACGCGCTGATGTACATCCATCCGCTGGCGGACGAGGACGACTCTCCCCGCACCCGCGAACTCGTGGCGGAGTTCGTCAAAGCCGCCCGCGAAGTGCGCAAGCCCTTCGTGGTGGCCAACTGCTCGGGACCGCTGGGGGCCTTCGTGGACGAGCAGGTCAGGGGCACTGGCACCGTCGCCCTCGGCCACGGTCTGCGTTCGTCGCTGCGCGGCCTCGCCACCCTGGGGAGCTTCGCACGGCACCGGGCCCGTACCGTCGCCGCCACGGCTCCGGTGACGCCGGCCGCACGTCCCGCCGCGGTCCCGATCCCGGTCGCCGAGGGCCCGATGCTGCCCTTCGCCGCCACCATGGACCTGCTGGCCGCCCACGGCATACCGACCGCCCCTTACGTGCTGGTCGAGGCCGGCGCCACCGCCGCCGTACCGGACTTCGCGGGACCCTACGTGGTCAAACTCGCCGACGTGGGCCACCGCACCGAGCACGGCGCGGTCCGGCTGAAGGTCACCGACGACACCCTCGCCGAGGCGGTGGAGGAGATGCGGGGCATCGCTGCCCGCGATGGTCTGCCCCCGCTGGTGGCTGTTCAGCCCATGGCGGACGTCCGCGGTGAGACGATCGTCGGCATCCAGGGTGCCAGCGAGCTGGGCCCGCTGGTGGTGTTCGGCATCGGCGGTGTGCTCGTGGAGGTGGTCCGCCGGGTCGGCGGCCGGATGGCGCCGCTGTCCGAGGCCGAGGCGCGGGACCTGATCGACGAGTTCAAGGGCCTCGGCCTGATGCATGGCTTCCGCGGTCGCGAGCCCTGGGACCTGGAGGCGCTGACGGGCATCCTCGTCGGTGCCGGCCGGCTCGCCGCCGAGGGCGCAGACTGGATCGCCTCACTCGACATCAATCCGCTGGTCTACGGCGCGCAGGGCTTCGTCGCGGTCGACGCCCTCTGCCTGCTGCGGCCGTAACGGTATCCGAGCTGAAGGCCCGCGGCGCTGTCTCTTATAC
>NZ_JBHYXC010000093.1:0-5296 GCF_042751495.1 Streptomyces sp. NPDC059373
CCCCGCATCTTCAGAACCTCTACGAGCCGGAGACTTGCCACCCCCCTCATCCACTCCACCGCGGCGCTCTTCCGCGGGGCAGCACGGCGTTGACTTCTGGACCGAGCCAGCTGAACCATTCACGCTGATCATCAGTGAGCGGCCCGTCTCGGCCACGCCAGCCCGAAACGAAGGCCAACAGGCGGGCAGCCAACACGTCCGGCTGGAACCCGCCGTCGGGTTCTGGATCCCAGGGACCGACTCCCGACGCTACGAACGGCAGACCGTCGGTGAACGGCTCCGCTCCGACGACAGGGCGATCAGCCGACTTGAGCCGCGTCCGCAGCACGTACTTCCAGTCGGTCTCAGGTGCTTCCGGCCCCCTCAGACAACTGCTGGCCGAAGAACGGAACCGTCTCAGAGGTCAGCCGCAACAGCACCACTCCGTCAGGCCATTTCACTCTTCAGCGCATGATGAACCGGGTCAGTCGAACTGCTCAAGCGTGCCTTGTGACGGCATCGCCTCCAAGCTGCCACATCTCATAGTTCCCACATTCTGCCGTGATCTCGGCCGTCGACTGAGCCGCAGTGACGAAGTCATCCACTACCAGCGAGGTGTGCGATGCCGCCACCGCGAGGCACACCTGGTCGGGCGCCAGTTCCGGGATAGGCACATAGACGACGTCTGGATGCGAGTAGAACACGGACGCCGAACGGGCCAGGAACGAGATGCCCCGTCCGGCCGCGACATGCTCGAGTGTCTCGTCCACCCCGCGCACCGGGTACCCGGCATTAGGGTGCGGGCGCTTGGTGGGCTGCGTGCTCGGGTCACCGTGCCAGACCAGCGGTTCACCGGCCAGGTTGGCCTCGGTGACCTCCTCCTTGCCGGCCAACCGGTGTCCGGCGGGCAGTACCGCTACCCGCGGCTCGGTGTACAGGGGGGTGACGCGCAGGCCTGCCTCGTCGATGGGCAGCCGCACATAGCCGACGTCGATGCGGCCGTCGAGCAGCATCGCAGCCTGGTCGTCCCCTTCGATCCGCTGCACGTCCACGGCCACGTCCGGGTGCCGGTCCTCGAACGCCCGCGCCGCCGGGATGACCGGGATGCCGGCCCGGAAACCGACCATCAGCCGCCGCCTGCCGCTGGCGGCCGCGGACACCCGGCGGCGGACCGCGTGGGTTGTGGCGAGCAGCGGACCGGCGTCGGCCAGCAGTTGCCGGCCCGCGTCTGTCAGCTCTACGCCGTGGCGATCCCTGGTGAACAGCAAGGCGCCGAGATCCTGCTCGAGCGCGCGGATCTGTCGGCTGAGCACCGGCTGCGCGATATGGAGCTCATCGGCGGCTCGGCCGAAATGCAGCCGGTCGGCCACGGCGACGAAGTAACGCAGTTTGCGCAGATCCAGATCCATAGAACCCCCAGCCCGGTGATGCCCCCAGGGTATCACCACGGCTTCAATAGGTCTTGGACGCCACTCAGACCCGATGGCAGCATAAAAAGCAGGCACTTAGGGGCGTCGAAGTGAATTCGGCACAAGAATTCGACACTGGAAGTTGACAGCAGGGCCAAAGCCCGGAAAGCAGGAACACCGATGAGCAGCATCAGCATTATCGGACTGGGAAACATGGCCCGTACCTTGGCCGGCCGGGCGCTCGTCGGCGGTAACGCCGTCGAGATCATCGGCCGCGACCCGGCCAAGGCCAAGGAATTGGCCGCCACGCTCGGCGGCGCCACGGTCGGGACGGCCGGGGCCGCCCCGGCCGGGGACATCGTTATCCTCGCCGCGCCGTACGCTGGCGCGGCGGCGGTGGTGAGGGAGTACGGGGACGCACTGCGCGGCAAGGTCATCGTCGACATCACCAACCCCGTAGCCCCCGACCTGCAGGGCTTCGTCGTCCCCGACGGCAGTTCCGGCGCACAGGAGATCGCCAAGGCGGCTCCCGACGACGCGCATGTCGTCAAGGCGTTCAACACTGTGTTCTCCCACGTTCTGGCGGCCGGCCCGGCCGAGGGCCGCCCTCTGGACGTGTTCATCGCCGGCGACGACGCGCAGGCGAAGGCACGCGTGTCGGCGTTCGTCGAGAGCTTGGGGCTGCGCCCCTGGGACACCGGGGAGCTGTCCATGGCGCGGGCACTGGAGAACGTCGGCCTGCTGGAGTTGGGCCTCATGAACCACTCCGTCAAGCACACCAATTTCTCCCTCGGCATCACCCTTCTCGGCTGAGCGCACCCCTACCACCACCTCTCGTGCCGCATTACGCCAGTTCACTTACGGCACGAAAAGACCCTGCACCTACCCTCACAAGGACAGTTAAATGCGCGTTTTCGTCGCTGGGGGGACCGGCCATTCCGGTTCGTACATCATCCCCGAGCTCATCGCCGCCGGGCACGAGGTCACCGGCCTGGCCCGGTCGGACGCTTCCGCGGCGGCCGTGTCCGCGCTCGGCGCGAAGGTGCGTCGCGGCAACCTGCAGGATCTCGACGGGCTCAAGGAGGCAGCCGCGGACTCCGACGGCGTCATCCACGTCGCGCACAGGCAGGATCTGCTGCCCTCCGGCGGGCTCGACGCCGTGGCCGCCGCGGAGCTCCCGATCATGCTCGCGTACGGCGAGGCACTCGCGGGAACCGGAAAGCCGCTGGTCACGGCGGGAAGCATCGGCTCGCCCGGGAACCTGGAGCGGCCGGCCACCGAGGAGGACCCGGCCCTCCCCGCCGGCGAGGAGCACAAGGGCACCCTGCGGGTCCGCAACATCGTGGAAAGGGCCGTTGTGGACCTCGCCGAGCAGGGGGTGCGGTCTTCGGTCGTGCGGATCGCCAACATCGCGCACAGCACGACCGATCGTGCCGGCTTCCTCCCCACTCTGATCGCGCTCGCGAAGGAAAAGGGGTTCGTCGGCTACCACGGCGACGGCGCGAACCTGTGGAACGCCGTGCACATCCGCGATGCCGCCACCTTGTTCCGCCTGGCGCTGGAGAAGGGGCCGGCCGGCAAATACTGGCACGCGGTCGAGGACGGGGGCATCCCGTTCGGCGACATCGCCGAGGCCATCGCCAGCCGCCTGGGCCTGCCCGCCGTGAGCGTTCCCAACGATGCCCTGATGACGCCGGGGTACTTCGGATTCCTCACGAATATCGTCACGCAGAGCTACCCGGCATCCAACCTCATCACCCGCCGGACCCTCGGCTGGGAACCCGCCCGGCCCGGCCTGCTCGCCGATCTGGACAACGGCCATTACTTCCCCGCCAGCTGACGGCGGGAACCCGGATCGTAACGAGCCCGGCAACCGGCAAGTTCGGCTCTTCTGAAGGACGTTGAGAGTATGACGACTGTGGGATTCATCGGAAGCGGAAGCATCGGCAGGACCCTCGCGCGACTCGCTGTCGGGGCCGGGCACCAGGTGGTGCTCAGCAACTCGCGCGGTCCCGAAACGCTCGTGGACACGGCCGAGGAACTGGGGCCGCGGGCGTCCGCGGCGACGAGCGAAGAGGCCGCGGCGGCCGGTGACATTGTCGTGGTCACGGTGCCGGTCAGCGCCTTCCCCCACGTGCCCGCCGCGCCGCTGGCCGGGAAGACGGTCATCGACACCTGCAACTACGGCCCCGAGCGTGACGGGCACATCCCCGAGCTCGACAGCAAGTCCCTCACCTCGAGCGAGCTGCTTCTGCGGTACGTCCCGGACGCCCTGCTCGTAAAGGCGTTCAACAACATCTTCTTCAAGCACCTGCTGTCACTCGCACGCCCGGCTGGGGCGGCCGACCGCTCCTACCTGCCGATCGCCGGTGACTCCGCACCGGCGAAGGCGGCGGCGACCGAATTCATCGACTCCATCGGCTACAGCGTGGTGGACGCGGGAACGCTGGCCGACAGCTGGCAGCAGGCGACGGGCACGCCGGTGTGGGGAACACCGTACGGGCCGTACTCGAACGAGAAGGGCCAGCCGGTCGGCGAGGACGCCATCCGCGCAGCACTGGCCACCGCAACGCGGTAACCGTCAATTATCGCGAACCGTGATGTGGTCCGTCGACACTGCCGCCCGGCACGTGATGGCGGCCCGCGATCAGGTCACCGCCGTGATCCTTGCCGACACTGTAAGGAAATTGCTCAGCGCCGGCGCCCAGCTCACCGGAACGCTGGTGGTCATGGTCCGCAATGACAAGGGCGGGGCCTGGCCGTCGAGTCAGGCCGATCCGACCCTGGGCGCGGCTGCCCGGCTGGGGATGACGGGGCAGGCTGAACGCAGAGCGTGGTGTCAGCCGTACCAGGTGACGCTGCAGACATAGATGGATTGGTGGCGGGGCACGGCGAGGAAGCTGATGAAGCCACGTCCGGCGAGGATGTCGAACTCCCGCAGTCCACCCTCGCGGTCGACCGGTCGGCCGACCTTCATCGCCTCGTGTCCGAGCGCGGCGAGTTCGGTGACCAGCCGCTCCACCTCCGCCACCACGCCGGGCGGGAGCCCGCCGGTGACGTACTCCTCGCTGGGGTTGTATTCCCACGTCCAGTCGGTCACAGCCCTGTCTCTGCCTCCGCCGCTTCCCGGATCCCGCGAATCTCGGTGATCGCCTCCGTGGGGTCCTGTTCGCCCGCGTCCACGATCCGTTCCAGTTCGCGGAGGCGGGCCGCGCGCACGGGATGCCGCTCGATCGCAATGAACACGGCCCAAGAGTGGACGAAGGCTCGCAGCGGGGCGAGGCTCTGCGTCTGCTGAGCGTTCGTGGTTGCCTCGAACAGGTGCTGGGTGAGCGCGGAGATCCTGCTGGGGGCAATCTTGGCGACGGCCGCCCGCAGACCGTCCGGGGTGAGTTCAGGCATAGGGATCAGCGGCCCGTACGGGCCCTCGGGCTGCGCGCTCACGGTGTCCTCCGGTGCGGGAGAGTCGGTCCTCGTACGGTACCGGTCGGGCTGTCGGCGCGGAGCATGGCGCTACGCACCGGCCAGGGCTCGTTGGTCCGATTCACGAGGGGGATTGAGCCCAGACCAGCGGTTTCCTGTCGATCAGCTCCCTGGTGGAGGTTCCTTCCGGCCGTTGGTACGGAGAGGGACGCGGGTTGCGCCGGCGCTGGACCGGAGGCCTTGATGGCCACCTCGCGAGAGACGCGCGCGTGCCTGAGCCAGAACCCTCCCTGCCGCCGCTCGAACGGGCTGTGGCTTTCCGCTCGGTGACCGCGCGCTTGCAGGCGGTTGGATCCGGCTTTTCGGCGGGTGAACCTGGAGATTCTTGGTAATACCGATGGATTTCTGCATGCGCAGGTGTGGCCGCGGTTTGAGGCGGAGCCGGCGGAACTCGTGGGTATGCCGGTGTGGCTGTATCCACGCGA
>NZ_JBHYXC010000094.1:1831-5001 GCF_042751495.1 Streptomyces sp. NPDC059373
TACGTGTCGTTGCTTGAGAACTGCATAGTGGACGCGAGCATCTGTGGCCAAGTTTTTAAGGGCGCACGGTGGATGCCTTGGCACCAGGAACCGATGAAGGACGCGAGAGGCCGCGATAGGCCCCGGGGAGCTGTCAACTGAGCTTTGATCCGGGGGTGTCCGAATGGGGAAACCCGGCAGTCGTCATGGGCTGTCACCCATACCTGAACACATAGGGTATGTGGAGGGAACGCGGGGAAGTGAAACATCTCAGTACCCGCAGGAAGAGAAAACAACCGTGATTCCGGGAGTAGTGGCGAGCGAAACTGGATGAGGCCAAACCGTATGCGTGTGATACCCGGCAGGGGTTGCGTATACGGGGTTGTGGGAGTTCTCTTGATCAGTCTGCCGGCTGGTCGGAGAGTCAGAAACCGTTGATGTAGGCGAAGGACATGCGAAAGGTCCGGCGTAGAGGGTAAGACCCCCGTAGCTGAAACGTCAGCGGCTCTCTTGAGAACCACCCAAGTAGCACGGGGCCCGAGAAATCCCGTGTGAATCTGGCGGGACCACCCGCTAAGCCTAAATATTCCCTGGTGACCGATAGCGGATAGTACCGTGAGGGAATGGTGAAAAGTACCGCGGGAGCGGAGTGAAATAGTACCTGAAACCGTGTGCCTACAAGCCGTGGGAGCGTCGGATGCAAGCTTGCTTGCATCTCGTGACTGCGTGCCTTTTGAAGAATGAGCCTGCGAGTTTGCGGTGTGTTGCGAGGTTAACCCGTGTGGGGTAGCCGTAGCGAAAGCGAGTCCGAATAGGGCGATTGAGTAGCGCGCCCAAGACCCGAAGCGGAGTGATCTAGCCATGGGCAGGTTGAAGCGTGGGTAAGACCGCGTGGAGGACCGAACCCACCAGGGTTGAAAACCTGGGGGATGACCTGTGGTTAGGGGTGAAAGGCCAATCAAACTCCGTGATAGCTGGTTCTCCCCGAAATGCATTTAGGTGCAGCGTCACGTGTTTCTTGCCGGAGGTAGAGCACTGGATAGGCGATGGGCCCTACCGGGTTACTGACCTTAGCCAAACTCCGAATGCCGGTAAGTGAGAGCGTGGCAGTGAGACTGTGGGGGATAAGCTCCATGGTCGAGAGGGAAACAGCCCAGAGCATCGACTAAGGCCCCTAAGCGTACGCTAAGTGGGAAAGGATGTGGAGTCGCAGAGACAACCAGGAGGTTGGCTTAGAAGCAGCCACCCTTGAAAGAGTGCGTAATAGCTCACTGGTCAAGTGATTCCGCGCCGACAATGTAGCGGGGCTCAAGCGTACCGCCGAAGTCGTGTCATTGCAGCATTGAGGGCCAACGCCTGCTGTGATGGGTAGGGGAGCGTCGTGTGCCGGGTGAAGCCGCGCCGGAAGGCAGTGGTGGACGGTTCACGAGTGAGAATGCAGGCATGAGTAGCGATACACACGTGGGAAACGTGTGCGCCGATTGACTAAGGGTTCCTGGGTCAAGCTGATCTGCCCAGGGTAAGTCGGGACCTAAGGCGAGGCCGACAGGCGTAGTCGATGGACAACCGGTTGATATTCCGGTACCCGCTTTGAAACGCCCAGTATCGAACCAGGCGATGCTAAGTCCGTGAAGCCGCCCTGATCTCTTCGGAGTTGAGGGGAGTGGTGGAGCCGACGGACCAGACCTGTAGTAGGTAAGCGATGGGGTGACGCAGGAAGGTAGTCCAGCCCGGGCGGTGGTTGTCCCGGGGTAAGGGTGTAGGACGTCACGTAGGCAAATCCGCGTGACACATAGTCTGAGACCTGATGCCGAGCCGATTGTGGTGAAGTGGATGATCCTATGCTGTCGAGAAAAGCCTCTAGCGAGTTTCATGGCGGCCCGTACCCTAAACCGACTCAGGTGGTCAGGTAGAGAATACCGAGGCGTTCGGGTGAACTATGGTTAAGGAACTCGGCAAAATGCCCCCGTAACTTCGGGAGAAGGGGGGCCGTAACTGGTGAGGGGACTTGCTCCCTGAGCTGGGGACGGCCGCAGAGACCAGCGAGAAGCGACTGTTTACTAAAAACACAGGTCCGTGCGAAGCCGTAAGGCGATGTATACGGACTGACGCCTGCCCGGTGCTGGAACGTTAAGGGGACCGGTTAGTCGACCTTCGGGTCGGCGAAGCTGAGAACTTAAGCGCCAGTAAACGGCGGTGGTAACTATAACCATCCTAAGGTAGCGAAATTCCTTGTCGGGTAAGTTCCGACCTGCACGAATGGCGTAACGACTTCTCGACTGTCTCAACCATAGGCCCGGTGAAATTGCACTACGAGTAAAGATGCTCGTTTCGCGCAGCAGGACGGAAAGACCCCGGGACCTTTACTATAGCTTGATATTGGTGTTCGGTTCGGCTTGTGTAGGATAGGTGGGAGACTGTGAAGCCGCGGCGCCAGCCGTGGTGGAGTCGTCGTTGAAATACCACTCTGGTCGTGCTGGATGTCTAACCTCGGTCCGTGATCCGGATCAGGGACAGTGTCTGGTGGGTAGTTTAACTGGGGCGGTTGCCTCCTAAAATGTAACGGAGGCGCCCAAAGGTTCCCTCAGCCTGGTTGGCAATCAGGTGTTGAGTGTAAGTGCACAAGGGAGCTTGACTGTGAGACTGACGGGTCGAGCAGGTACGAAAGTAGGGACTAGTGATCCGGCGGTGGCTTGTGGAAGCGCCGTCGCTCAACGGATAAAAGGTACCCCGGGGATAACAGGCTGATCTTCCCCAAGAGTCCATATCGACGGGATGGTTTGGCACCTCGATGTCGGCTCGTCGCATCCTGGGGCTGGAGTCGGTCCCAAGGGTTGGGCTGTTCGCCCATTAAAGCGGTACGCGAGCTGGGTTTAGAACGTCGTGAGACAGTTCGGTCCCTATCCGCTGCGCGCGCAGGAACATTGAGAAGGGCTGTCCCTAGTACGAGAGGACCGGGACGGACGAACCTCTGGTGTGCCAGTTGTCCTGCCAAGGGCATGGCTGGTTGGCTACGTTCGGGAGGGATAACCGCTGAAAGCATCTAAGCGGGAAGCCTGCTTCGAGATGAGTGTTCCCACCCCCTTTGAGGGGTTAAGGCTCCCAGTAGACGACTGGGTTGATAGGCCGGATGTGGAAGCCCTGTAAGGGGTGGAGCTGACCGGTACTAATAGGCCGAGGGCTTGTCCTCA
>NZ_JBHYXC010000095.1:0-3858 GCF_042751495.1 Streptomyces sp. NPDC059373
TCCGAGGACCGGCTCGGCACCTGGCGCCACCTGCTCGTGGCGGTCCGGTCGCCTCGACGGATCTTCGCGGCGAAGGCACTGGCCAGCCTGACCGTCATCCTGCTGCTCGTGGCGGGGATGGCGTGTTCCGGCGCGGCCGGTGGGGTTGTGGCGGTCGGCAACCAGCCGCTGGTCGGCCTCGACGGTCACCTGCTGGCGCCGGCGGACGCCGCAGGCAGGGTCCTGCTCGCCTGGGTCTGCGTACTCGCCCCGACCCTGGCCCTCGCCGCGATCGGACTCCTCGGGTCGGTCGTGCTGGGGCGGTCCCCGATGGGGCTGCTGCTGCCCACGCTCGTCGCGCTCGCGATGCAGCTCGCCCAGATGCTGCCGCTGCCCGTCGCCGTCCGCCTCGCCCTGCCCGGCTACGCCTTCATCGCCTGGAACGGCCTGTTCACCAGCCCGGCACAGCTCGGCCCGCTGCTGATCGGCATCGTTGTCAGCCTGGTGTGGGCCGCGACCGCGACCGCGCTGGCGTACCTGCTGTTCCTGCGGCGCGACTTCACCAACCTGACCTACGACGGCTCCGGGCGCCGCGCTGTCACCGCCGGAGTCCTGCCGCTGGTCGGGCTGGCCTCCCTCACCGTCGTGGTGGTCGCCGTGGCGACCCCGTCGATGGGCTCCGGAATCGAGCAGGACAAGGTCCAGCGGTCGGTCGCCACGGCATTCGCCCACCTCTACCGCATGCAGACCCAGCAACTCAACCGCCCCGCCGTCACCGAGGCACAACTGCGGGTCGCGGCGGCGTGCAACAAGAGCGGCGGCCAGGTCGCCCCCCAGGGGGCGGGCAACGACTGGCGTTGCGTCGTCTCCTGGCATCTCCCCGACGTCGAGGTCGCAGGGACGGCCATCTACCAACTCGACGTCACCTCAGACGGGCGGTTCGTCGCCGATGGCGATGGACCGAAGGAAGTGAACGGCTACTTCCTGGTGCGGACCCCGACCGGGGACGCACCGAACCCGCTGTGGCAGTTCGACGGCAACGTCGAACTGCTCGACACCACCCCGAAGGGATAATTCCATGCAGGTAACACGGCAGCGTCGGGTTGACGAGAAGGAGCAGCTCAGCCTTTTGGGCAGACACGTCGGCCGCCGGACCACTCTGGTAACGGCGGGCATCGCGGTCGCCCTCGCCGTCACGGGCACCGCTGTTGCCCAGACGCAGCAGTTCGGCACCCAGCAGGTCGGCCAGGTCACCGCTGACGGTCAGGTTGTCTCCTCCGACCAGTACATCGCCCCGTACGGCAGCCGTACCGTCATCAACGACGGCAAGATCATGTCGTCCTCGGTCAGCCCGGACGGCAGCCATCTCGCGGCCTCGGTCGCCGACGGTGATGCGTCGCTGGTCGTCATGGACCTCAAGACCGGGCAGGTGAAGCAGCGCGTCGGCACCTCCTCGGCGGACGACCTGCGCATCAGCAGCGGCGCCGTCGGCCAGGAGGGCCCGACGTACTCGCCCGATGGTTCGCAGCTGTGGTTGGGCCAGAGCGACGGCTACACCAAGTTCACCGTGAACCCGGACGGCACCCTCTCCAACCCGACGACCATCTCGATTCCGGCCGACGGCTCCAAGCACGCACTGGTGGGTGCGGCGGTGTTCTCGGCCGACGGCTCCACCGTGTACTCCGCGGTCAACGGCCAGAACAAGGTGGTCGCCATCGACGCGGCGACCGGGACCATCAAGCAGAGCTGGGCCGTGGGCAACGCTCCCCGTGGCATCACCATGGTCGGCAACAAGCTCTACGTCAGCAACGAGGGCGGGCGTCCGGCCAAGGCCGGCGACACCACGATCAACTCCTACGGCACCCAGGTGCCGGCCAACCCGGACACCGGTGCCACCACCACCGGCACGGTCAGCGTCATCAACCTGGCGGACCCGTCCGCCGCCGTCGGGAGCATCGACGTCGGTCTGCACCCGACCGCGGTGTACGCCAAGAACGGGGCGGTGTTCGTCACCAACACCGCCGACAACAACGTGTCGGTCATCAACACCGCCAACGACAAGGTCGTGCAGACCATCGCCACCCAGCCGTGGCCGGAGGCGTCGGTCGGCTACGAGCCCAACGCGGTGACGCTCACCGACGACGGTCACCTGCTGGTGACGCTCGGCCGCGCCAACGCGGTCGCCGTCTACCGGTACACCTCCCCGCAGCAGCCGGCCAGCTACGTCGGCCTGCTCCCGACGGACTACTTCCCCGCGGAGATCACCACCGTGGGCAAGAACGTGGTCGTCTCCAACACCCGTGGTATCGACGCCCGCCGCCCCGACAGCGCCGGCCACGGCACCCACGACACGACGTCGAGCCTGACGCAGTTCACCCTGCCGGACGACAGCGTCATCAAGTCCGAGACGGCCAAGGTCTTCCAGCAGAACGGCTGGACCGGCGGCTCGGTCACGCTGGCCAAGGGCAAAGCCAACAAGAAGCCGGTGCCGGTCCCGGTGAAGCTCGGCGACCCCTCGACGATCAAGCACGTCTTCATGATCGTCAAGGAGAACCGGACCTACGACCAGGTCCTCGGTGACATCCCGCAGGGCAACGGCGACCCGTCGCTTACGCAGTTCGGCGAGAACGTGACGCCGAACCAGCACGCGTTGGCAAAGCAGTTCGGGCTGTACGACAACACGTACGACATAGGCACCAACTCCGCCGAGGGCCACAACTGGCTGATGCAGGCTGACGACCCGGAGTACACCGAGTCCTCGGCCGGTGAGTACACGCGCAGCTACGACACCGAGAACGACGCTCTCGGCCACCAGAAGTCCGGCTTCATCTGGACCGGTGCGCAGGCGGCTGGGAAGTCCGTCAAGGACTTCGGCGAGTTCCAGTCGATCGAGAGCAAGCCGTCCGGCGCGACCTGGCAGAACCTGTACTGCGACACCAAGAACATGCAGGCGACCGGGCAGAAGACCGCCTACCCCATTCAAACGGGCTCGGCGATCCCGTCGCTCAACAAGGTCTCGGTGCCCGGCTTCCCGCTGTTCGACACCAGCGTCCCGGACATCTACAAGGAGGAGATCTGGAAGCAGGACTTCGAGAAGAACGGTCCGGCGAACCTGAACATGTTCTGGCTCTCCAACGACCACACCGGTGGTCCGGCGAACGCGGCCGCTCAGGTCGCGGACAACGACCTCGCGGTCGGCCGGATGGTTGACGAGATCTCGCACAGCAAGTACTGGAAGGACTCGGCGATCTTCGTCGTCGAGGACGACTCCCAGGCCGGCCTCGACCACGTCGACGGCCACCGTGCCCCGATCCAGATCATCAGCCCCTACGCCCAGCACGGCACCGTCGACAACCACTACTACTCGCAGATCACGATGGTCCGGACCATCGAGCAGATCCTCGGGATTCACCCGATGAACCAGAAGGACAGCGCGGCCACCCCGATGCGTGCGGCGTTCACCCAGCACCCGAACAACACGCCGTTCACCGCGCTGCCCAACCGGACCTCGCTGACCCTCGGCCTGAGCACCCAGCCCTCCTGCGGCGCGGACACCCCGGCGCCGCAGAACGCCAAGGCGGCGCCCGCGCCGACGTCGGCAGCGGTGCCGGCGGACAAGCAGGCGCTCGCGGCGCAGTGGGACGCGTGGAAGTCGCACCAGCGGCTGACCGGACCCAACGCCGTGCCCGACTACGCGAACCCCGCGCAGATGAACCACTTCACGTGGTACCAGACGCACAACTGGAAGACGCCGTACCCCGGCGAGAGCAAGATCTACGCGCCGAAGGACGTGCCGGGCGCCTACATCCCGTCGTCGGAGAACGACGGCTGACGTAGGCGGCCGACTTAGGCTGATCGCGTCAAGAGGTCCCTGGCCGG
>NZ_JBHYXC010000096.1:0-3371 GCF_042751495.1 Streptomyces sp. NPDC059373
TCTGCGTCGCCTTAGCGTCTCTACGGACCCACCCCGCCCCGCCCCCTCCGGTTCCGATGGCGGCTGCGGGTTGGTGGGGGTTGTTCCCGTCCCCCCTGTCACTGGCCCGGGCCACCCGTCCGTGCCACCCGGCACCCCGTGCCAAGGAGGGGTGGATGGGCCCGGGGTGCCGGGTGCCCGGTGGGCGTTGTCCGGGCCGATGGCGAGGGGCGACCGGCGCGGTAGGCATCCGGTGCCGGGAGGTGGAGGGGAGCAACCCCCCACGGCCGCAAGTCGCCAACGGGCCGGAGGGGACGGTGTCGGGGTGCCCCCCGCAAGCGCCGAGAACCGGCGCACGTCAGCGACATGGACTCCGTATGGTTCGAGCGCTGAGGAGGGTAGCGCGGCGGCGGCACCGACCAACCCACGAACAGAACGCGCCCGGCGCAGGGCGCACCGCGCCCCGGCGGCACTGGCCGCTACGCTCGGGCGTATGCCGACTCCCGACTTCATTCGTGAGCTGAGGGCCTCGATCGGACAGCAGGAGCTGTTCCTTCCAGGGGTCACTGCGATCGTGTTCGACGACGATGACCGGATCCTGCTGAACCGCCGGGTGGACACCGGGCGGTGGGCCCTGATCGGAGGGATCGGGGAGCCGGGCGAGCAGCCCGCGGAGACGGCCGTGCGGGAGGTGCTGGAGGAGACCGGGGTGCAGGCGGTGGCGGAGCGGATCGTGCTCGTGCAGACGTTGAGGCCGGTGCAGTACCCGAACGGGGACCGCGTGCAGTACGTGGACATCAGCTTCCGGTGCCGGGCTGTGGGCGGGGAGGCGCGGGTCGCGGACGACGAGTCGCTGGAGGTGGCGTGGTTCGCCCTGGACGCGCTGCCGGACCTGGGCGGCTTCGGGCGGCTGAGGGTGAAGCACGCGCTGGCGGAGGGTCCGCCGTGGTTCGAGCCCGCCGGGCCGCCGACGGCGGCGTAAGGGGCGGGCGGACATGCCGGGCGGCGGGACTGTGTGGCAGGTCCACATGGGGCGGCGCCCGGCGCCGCGTCTAGCCTGGGGCGTATGACACTGAACGGCCGCACCGCACTGGTCACGGGGGCAGCCGGGGGCATCGGCCGGGCCTGCGCGCTGCGGCTGGCGGCCGCCGGGGCGAAGGTACGGGCCGTGGACCGGGACGCAGAGGGGCTGGCGGCGCTCGCCGAGGAGGCGGCCGTGGAGCCGGTGGTTCTGGATCTGACGGACCTCGACGCCGCCGAGCAGGCGGCCGCCGGCACCGACATCCTGGTCAACAACGCCGGGCTGCAACTCGTGCGCCCCATCGAGGACTTCCCGCCCGAGGTCTTCTCCACCGTGCTCCGCGTGATGCTCGAAGCGCCCTTCCGCCTCATCCGGGGCGCGCTGCCGCACATGTACGCGCAGGGCTGGGGCCGCATCGTCAACATCTCGTCCGTGCACGGCCTGCGCGCGTCGCCGTACAAGAGCGCGTACGTCGCCGCCAAGCACGGCCTCGAAGGGCTCTCCAAGACCGCCGCCCTCGAAGGCGCGGCGCACGGCGTCACCTCGAACTGCGTCTGCCCCGGCTACGTACGCACTCCGCTCGTCGAGCGGCAGATCGCCGACCAGGCCGCCGCCCACGGCATCGGCCCGGAGCGGGTCGTCACGGAGATCATGCTGGCCGACTCCGCGGTGAAGCGGCTGGTGGAGCCCGAGGAGGTGGCGGAGCTGGCGGCGTACCTGTGCGGGCCGCAGGCGTCGTTCATCACCGGGGCGTCACTGACGATGGACGGAGGATGGACGGCGCACTGATCCGCCGTGCAGCCTTGAGCCCATGAACGGACCCGTTGAGGCGCCCTACCTGGAACTACTCGCCCGGGGAGCCCGCGCCGAGGAGTACGAGCGGCCGGTGCTGCTCGCCCGCGCGGACGGCGCCCTGCCGGAGGCCATCGAGGCCCTGGAGCGGGCGAAGCTGCTTGCCCTGCGGGTGCGGGCGGACCTGGAGAGCCGGCGGCGGCGCGAGGCCGAGCTGTCGGCGCTGTTCGACACGGCCGGGGACCTGGCGGGGCTGCGGGACCTCGACTCCGTGCTGCAGGCCATCGTGCGCAGGGCCCGGTCGCTGCTGGGCACCGACGTCGCGTACCTCACGCTGCACGACCGCGAGGCCGGCGACACGTATATGCGGGTCACCGAGGGCTCGGTGTCGGCGCGCTTCCAGCGGCTGCGGCTCGACCTGGGCGCGGGGCTGGGCGGGCTGGTGGCGCAGACCTCGATGCCGTACGCCACGGAGAGCTACTTCGAGGACGAGCGCTTCGCCCATACCCGCACCATCGACACCGGCGTGAGCGACGAGGGGCTGGTCGCGATCCTCGGGGTGCCGCTGGCGCTCGGCAGCGGTGTGATCGGTGTGCTCTTCGCCGCCGACCGCCGCGCGAGGGTCTTCGGGCAGGAGCAGATCGCGCTGCTCGCCTCCCTGGCCTCGCTGGCGGCCGTGGCCATCGACACCGCGAACCTCCTGGACGAGACCCGCTCCGCCCTCGCCGGGCTCGGCGCCGCCAACGAGACCATCCGCAGGCACAGCGCCGTCCTCGAACGCGCCTCCGAGGTCCACGACCGCCTCACCGAGCTGGTGCTGCGCGGCGGCGGGGTAGATGACGTGGCCGCCGCCGTCGCCGAGGTCCTCTCCGGTACGGTCCAGGTCGCCGGCACCGACCGGGAGCCGCTGCCCGCCGCGCTGGAGGACGCCGTGGCCCGCTCCCGCAAGGACGGCCACGCCGTACGCCATGAGGACACCTGGGCGGCCGCCGTCACCGCGGGCGGCGAACTCCTCGGCGCCCTGGTGCTGCACGGCCATCCCGACCTCGACCCCGTCGACCAGCGCACCCTGGAACGCGCCGCCATGGTCACCTCCTTGCTGCTGCTCGCCCGCCGCACCGCGGGGGAGGCCGAGCAGCGCTTCCGGGGCGAGCTGCTCGACGACCTGCTCGACGCCCCGCTGCGGGACCCCCGGCTGCTGCACGAGCGGGCCGGCCGGCTCGGCGCCGACCTCGACGCGCCGCACGTGGTGCTCGCCGCCCGCATCGAGGGCGACGCCGACGCCACGGCCGACCGCCAGCGCCTGTGGTCGGCCGCCTCCCACCTCGCCGGCACCCGGCGCGGTCTCGCCGCCGCCCGCGACGGCGGCACCGTCCTGCTGCTCCCGCTCGCCCCGGACGCCGACGCCTCCGCCACCGCCCGCCGCGTCGCCCAGCACCTCGGTCAGGCCGTCGCCGCCGCCGTCACGGTCGGCGCCTCGGCCGCCGTGCCCGCGCCGGCCGCCCGGCCCGCCGCTGTCGCCGCCGCTTACGCGGAGGCGCTGCGCTGCGCCGACCCCCAGCGCGTCCACGGGCGGGCC
>NZ_JBHYXC010000097.1:0-2017 GCF_042751495.1 Streptomyces sp. NPDC059373
GGTTGAGGAACCACATCCTCTGCTGGCCGAATGACAGCGGCAACACCTCAGGCCGCTCCCGCACCACCACACCGGCCCGGACCACACCCCGCCCGCTCCCGACCAGCCGCGCCATCCCCGCCACGCTCGGCGCACCGAACACCTCACGGATATTGATCTCCACACCCAGCACCGAACGGACCCTGGCGATCAACCGCATCGCCAGCAGCGAATCACCCCCCAGCTCGAAGAACGAACCATCCGCGCTCACATGGTCCAGACCCAGCACCTCGGCGAACAGCACACACAGCGCCTCCTCCACCGCAGTCGCCGCAGCACGACCCACGCCGCCGCCGAACTCCGGGGCAGGCAACGCAGCCCGGTCCAACTTCCCGTTGACGGTGATGGGCAGGGACTCCAACTGCGTGATCGCGGCAGGCACCATGTAGTCCGGCAACGTGCCCGCCGCGAACTCCCGCAACGCGTCTGCGTCGAACCCCTCGCCCGCCGGAACCACATAGGCGACCAGCCGCTTCACACCCGGCTGATCCTCCCGAGCCACCACCGCGACCTGGCCGACGCTCGCATGCCCGGCAAGCACCGCCTCGACCTCGGCCGGCTCGATGCGGAACCCACGGATCTTCACCTGGTCATCCGCACGGCCGGAGAAGGCCAGTTGGCCGTCCTTCGACCAGCGGGCCAGGTCACCCGTCCGATACATCCGCTCCCCCGAACCCGGGAACGGGCAGGCCACAAAGCGTTCCGCCGTCAGAGCGGCCCGGCCGTCATAGCCGCGCGCCAGACCCGGCCCGGCCAGATACAGCTCCCCGACCACACCCGGAGCGACCGGACGCAGAAACTCATCGACCACATAGGTCCGCACGTTGTCCATCGGGGACCCGATCGGCAGCACCGCGGGTGCTTCGGCTCCTGGCTCCACCACGAACGTCGTCGCGCACAACGTCGACTCCGTCGGCCCATACAGATGCCGCACCCGCAACCCCGGCGACGTCTCCACCACCCGCGCCACCGAACCAGCCGGCACCACATCACCACCGGTAAGCACCTCGGCCAGCCCCGACAACGCCCCAGGAGACTCCTCCGCCAACACACCGAACAACCCCGCCGTCACATGCACCCTGCTCAGACCATGCGCCCCCACCAACCCCGCCAACACCACACCATCCACCACACCCACCGGCGCCACCACCACCGCACCACCACAAACCAACGGCACCCACACCTCATACGTCGAAGCATCAAAAGCATGAGGAGCATGCATCAGGACCCGGTCACCCGGACCCACCCCCCAACCCCGGTCCAGCACAAGCCCCGTGACACCCCGATGAGTGGCCACAATGCCCTTCGGCACCCCCGTCGACCCCGACGTGAACATCACATACACAGCCGAATCCACCGACACACCGGACTGCAGAACCGGACCCCGGCAGGAGGCGACCTCGGCCACAACCGCCGGGGCGTCCCAGACGACCCGCGCCGCCTGCGATCCGGACAGCAGACCCACCGTCTCCGACGTGCACAGCACGACCTCCGGTGCCGCGTCCGTGAGGATCCGATCGATCCGCTCCGCCGGATAGGACGGATCCACCGGCACATACGCCGCACCGGACTTCACCACCCCCAACAACAACACCACCAAATCCACCGAACGGTCCATCACCACACCGACCCGGCACTCCAGCCCCACACCCCGCCCCGCCAGCCAACCAGCCACCCGATCAGCCCGCGCATCCAACTCGGCATACGTCAACGACACACCCACACCAACGCCAACCAGCGCCACCGCATCCGGCGTCCGCGCCACCTGCGCCGCAAACAACCCGGCCAACGACACCTCCGACACCGGCCGGGCAGTGTCATTCCAGCCCTCCACCACCTGCCCACGCTCGGCATCGTCGAGGACCTCCAACCGACTCACCGGCACATCCGGATCCGCCGCCACCTGCCGCAAAACACCAGCCAACCGAGCCGTCAACGCCCGAGCCGCACTCTCATCGAACAAGTCAGCCGCATACAG
>NZ_JBHYXC010000098.1:0-1439 GCF_042751495.1 Streptomyces sp. NPDC059373
CCAATGCCGGTGACTTAGGTGGCTTTGCCTCGTTGTCTTTCGTATGGCGAGGGTGGGGCAGGTCAGGGCGCCTGCGGGTGAGCGGTTGTCGGACCGGATCGCGATCGGGGTGCTGACGCGGGCGTTTCCGCGGGACCTGGTCGATGAGGTGATCGCGGAGACCGGGCGGGTCGAGCAGCGCAGTCGTCTGCTGCCGGCGCGGGTGGTGGTGTACTTCGTGCTGGCGATGTGCCTGTTCTTCGGGCAGGGGTATGAGGAGGTCGCGCGGCTGCTGGGTGAGGGACTGGAGGGCGGGCGGCGGTCGTGGCGGGTGCCGACGACCGCCGCGATCGGGCGGGCACGCCGGCGGCTGGGCGCTGAGCCGTTGAGGGCGCTGTTCGCGCGGGTGTGCCGGCCGGTGGCGGTGCCGGAGACGGCGGGTGCCTGGTATCGGCGGTGGCATCTGGTGGCGGTGGACGGCACGACCTTGGACCTGGCGGACACCGTGGCCAACGACGATTTCTTCGGCCGTCCGGGTTCAGGGCGCGGGACGGGCGCGTTCCCGCAGGCCAGGGTGGTGGCGCTGGCCGAGTGCGGGACCCACGCGGTGTTCGGCGCGGCGGTCGGGCCGCTGTCGGTGAGCGAGCCGGTGCTGTCACGGCAGCTGTTCACCCACCTGCGGGCGGGGATGCTGCTGCTGGCCGACCGGGGCTTTTACGGGTTCGAGTTGTGGCAGGCCGCCCGGGACAGCGGCGCGGACCTGCTGTGGCGGGTGCGCAAGAGCGCGGCCCTGCCCGTCACGCGGGTCCTCGCCGACGGCTCCTACCTCAGCACGGTCCATGCCGAACCCGACCGCAGGAGCCGCCGCAACCCGGTGGTGGTCCGCGTGATCGAGTACACCCTTGCCCGCACCGGCGACGCCACCGTCTACCGCCTGCTGACCACCTTGCTCGACCCTGAGGAAGCACCGGCGCAGGACCTGGCCGCCCTCTACGCCCAGCGGTGGGAGATCGAGACCACGCTGGACGAGATCAAGACCCACCAGCGCGGCCCCAAGCTCGTCCTGCGCTCGAAATACCCCTGGGGCGTGGAGCAGGAGATCTACGGCTTCCTCCTGGTGCACCACGCCATCCGGCAACTGATGCACCAAAGCGCCCTGCGTGAGGGCCTGGACCCTGACCGCCTGTCCTTCACCCGGTCCCTGCGGATCGTGCGCCGCCAGGTCCCGGCCCAGGCGGCGTTTTCCCCCCGGCAGACTCGCCCGGGCGCTCACCCGCACCCTGGCTGAGATCGCCGAACGCCTACTGCCCCCACGCCGCCACCGGACCTGCCCCCGAGTGATCAAACGCAAGATGTCCAACTGGCCGCTCAAACGGGCCGAGCACCGCAACTGGACGCCACCCGCACCAGACACCGTCACCATCACTCGGCAGGACAGAACCTAAGTCACCGGCATTGGG
>NZ_JBHYXC010000099.1:0-1423 GCF_042751495.1 Streptomyces sp. NPDC059373
ACGGGCAGATCAAGGCCCCTGCCACCGAGGTCCTGATGGCCGCGGCCGAACGGTGGGCGACCGATACGGGCTGGTCAGTCACATAACGCCGAGCGCGCGGAGAACCTTGCTGTCGCCGGTCCCTCGGGCACGGGCAAAAGCCTCTCGCCGAGGCCCTGGCGAACAAAGCCAACGACGAGGGGATGAAGGTCTCCTCGTTCACCCTCGAATCGCTCACCGCCCACCTCGGGCGGGCGACCGTCGACAACACCGTCTCTACGGCCAGAAGCTCGCGGCGGTAGAGCGGCGCCTGGCCACCGAAGCGCTCGACGACCAAGTCGTTAAGCGCTTGATGACCATTCCGGGAGTGGACGCGATGACCGCTGTCACGCTGCTGGCCGCGGTCGGCGACTTCCATCGTTTCACCAGCGCGGACAAGCTGGTGTCCTACCTCGGCCTGAACCCACCGGCGGGGCGCCGGCCCACCACGGGCGCATCACCAAGGCCGGATGCGGCAAGGCCCGCGGGATGCTGGTGCAGGCCGCATTCGCCGCCCTGCGCTCCCCAGGCCCGCTGCGCGCCCTGCACCAGCGGATCAAGGCCCGACGCGGCATGCAGATCGCGATCGTGGCGGTCGCCCGCAAGATCGCGGTCATCGCCTGGCACCTGGTGACCAAGGACCAGGACTACGCCTTCGCCCGCCCCAGCCTCGTCGCCTTCAAACGGCGCAAGCTCGAGTTGACGGCCGGGGCCGAAAGCCGGATCGCGCGGCGCGGCCCGGGCTACGACTGCAACAACAAAGACCTGCGGCGCCAGGAACGCGAGATCGCCGAACGCGCCTACGCCGTGCTGGCCGCCCACTGGCAGACCCAGCGCCGGCCGGCAATCCACGCCTGCCCGCCATCCCAGGGGCAGCGAACCCGAGCCTGTGACCTGCGCTGCTTGACGATTACATCCGTGGTCCGCAGGTGAATCCGGTGCTCTGCAGGGAAGTCGTAGAACGCCAGCAGTTCGTCCCGGTCCTCGGCGATCTTCGCGACGGCCTTCGGGAACTTCGCCCCGTAAGTCTTCGCGAACGCGTCGATCGCCTTCTCGGCATGCGCGCGGTCCTCGGCGTTGTGTATTTCCTGCATCGCCTTCGTCGCACCGGGCTGCGCGGACTTGGGCAGGCAGTTCATGACGTTGCGGGCTTTGTGAACCCAGCACCTTTGTGGCCTGGCTGCCGGGAAACCCTCGGCGAGGGCCCGCCACAGGCCCATGGCGCCGTCGGCAATGACCAGCTCGGGGTCGCGCATGCCGCGCCGGCGGCAGTCGCGCAGCAGGTCGGCCCACGACTCCGTCGACTCCCGCAGCTCCCCCGTCACTCCAGCCTTCGAAAGGAGAGCCCACGACCCCCGCGACCGGTGGGTGAACTGCCCACGGCCCGGCCTGCATCTCGTCAACA
>NZ_JBHYXC010000100.1:0-1330 GCF_042751495.1 Streptomyces sp. NPDC059373
CCCTGCGACTGCCCCCGGGACCGTCCCAGCCGATGGCGCAATCGCCCGCTCTCGGTTCCCCGGACAGTACCGTCTCCACCCCATAGCCAGGACCTAGGCAAAGCCGCGTGGCCCCCGTTTCGTGATCACGTGAGTCCGAGGAGGGCCAGCGGGCGTGCCGGGTCGCGGGCGTTGCGGCGCAGGCCGGCGGCGATGTTGTCGCAGCCGGTCAGGCGGAGTGCGATGGCGAGGTTGCGGAGGCCGACCATGGCGCGGGGAGCGGTTCCCGGTCCTGACGCATGACGCGTCCTCGGCGAAGGTCGTGTTCCGCACGTGATGGATCCTGTTTTCGATACCCCAGTGTTCGCGGACATGGCGGGCGATTTCGGCGGCATCGGCCCGGAGTGCGGTCAGGCTGGTGACTGCACAGACGCGTTCGAGGGTGACTTTGCCGCTGGTCACGATCCGCCGACGCCGGACAATCTGCAAAACCTGGTCGGCATGGGGGAACGGGAGGCCGGAGACGGTGGCGATCTTCATCCGGCGGAACTCGTCCCGGCCGTGCGCGGTGGCGCGAGTCCTGTCGAGCAGCGGAACCTCCTTCCACGGCAGTTGTTTCACCGGCCGTTGCAGCGTGGGCTGGTTGCCCTTGACGAACGCGATGTAGTGCGCGTGCTTGTCCTCGACCAGCAAGCGGGCGGTTGCCACCTGGGTGTGCATGGCGTCGAAGGTGACCACGTGCCCGGTCAGCTCGGGGGGCGAGCAGAGGCCGGAAGCAGATGATCTCGTTGGATTTGGCCGGCACCTCGCCCTGGGCAAGGACCAGACCGCTCCCGCTCATCGCGGACACCAGGTGGACCTGGCTACCGTCGCTGCGACGCGCTCCGCACACCCTCCTGCCGTCCACTGCGAGTGTGGGCGCTGGGGCGTCCGCCTGATCAGTCGCGGTGGCCCGGGCGCGATGCGTGAGCCAGCCTCCGATGGCCGTGTCCAGGGCATCACCGTTAATGCGTTGGAGTACCCGCCGCACTGTGGCCTCGGCCGGCGCGGCCGGCCCGGTGTCCGGCTCCCGGACGGTGCCACCGAGTCGGAGCAGTATGTGTGGCGGGGCGTCGGCGGCCCATTCCGCGATCGCGGTCAGGCATCTGGCTCCGGCCAGGACCGCGCACGCGGCCAACGCCAGGACGAATCGGTGACCGCGCGCGTGCAGGCGGTTGGATCCGGCTTTTCGGCGGGTGAACCTGGAGATCCTTGGCAATACCGATGGATTTCTGCATGCGCAGGTGTGGCCGCGGTTTGAGGCGGAGCCGGCGGAACTCGTGGGTATGCCGGTGTGGCTGTATCCACGCGA
>NZ_JBHYXC010000101.1:0-1139 GCF_042751495.1 Streptomyces sp. NPDC059373
TGTTGACGAGATGCAGGCCGGGCCGTGGGCAGTTCACCCACCGGTCGCGGGGGTCGTGGGCTCTCCTTTCGAAGGCTGGAGTGACGGGGGAGCTGAAGTGACTGGGGAGTGGGCAAGTTGGCGGGGCCGGCCTTCAGGCCCGGGCGCGGCGGATGTCGATGTTGCCGTGCCGGGTACGGGCGTGGACTTCGACGGTGTCCTCGGTCTTCTCCGGGGCCTCGGAGGCGTCGAGTGTGTTGCTCACCTGCCCGGAGCCCGAGTGGACGTCGAGCCAGGCGGCGGTGCCGACCTCCAGATCACCGGACGCGGTCCCGAGCACGACCGAACCGCGGGCCACCTGGCCGAGGCGAATGCTGCCGTTGGACGTCGAAGTCCAGATCGAGCAACTGGCCGCCCTCGGCGTGACCGCAGGCCGCATCTCTATCGCCTGCGGATTCCCCGGCACCCGCCGCAATGGGTTGAACGCCCGCGGCCGCCGCCCGGCCGGACGGCCGCCCGACCTCGTGGTCCCGGCGGGCGTCGGGCGCCGTGGCGGTGTCATTCGCAGAAGACCTGCACCCTGGCGTCGGGGTCGTCGACGTCGACGGTGAGGTCGTCGAGGTACTCGATGAGCTCCTCGAGGTGCTGCGGCTTGAGCTCGCTGAGGTCGATCGGTACCCCTGACTTGCTCAGCTCCGCGCTGACCTTGGTGAGCGCCTGCGGAGGGATGAGGCTCGTGAGCCGGACCCTGGCGCGCAGCCGCTGTAGCGGGACCCAGATGTTGACCCGGCTTGGCCCGTGCAGGGCGAACTCGACTGCCAGCCTTGGTACTTGATGGATGCTCGGGGAGGCAGGATGGGCCGTGCGGAGCGTCCCGTCGAGGGGGATGGCCCCGTCGCGGATTTCGCGCGGAGCCTACGTGACCTGCGCAAAGCTAAAGGGCTGCCCAGCTACAGAGCGTTGAGCCTCCGTGCCAGTTGCAGTGCGTCCGCCATTTCTGCCGCGTTCTCCGGTCGCCACCTGCCCGGTGCGGAGCTGGTCCGCACCGCCGCATATGTGGCCTGCGTAGGGCCGCAGTGGAGAACCCGGCGCCCGGCGCTCGGAAAGGCATGTGAAGTCCCTGGCAACGGATCGGTCCGTTATGACAGGTGGCGTTCCCG